>JAAWCE010000076.1 GCA_022793065.1 Lachnospiraceae bacterium | reverse complement strand
TCTGAGACTGTTTTTAATACCCTTTCCAGTTCCGTCTCTACACTACTGCGCCCCCTTAGGGGAAGAAAATTTCATCTGCAAAGTATGCAGTTAAAATTTCCTTCCGGGCGCCTTCGTTCTGAGACTGTTTTTAATACCCTCTTGACATTTCTTAGCTGGACTATTCCAGTTCCGACTTTTCACTGCGGCGCACTTGTTTTATTACTTTTCATCAAATTGAAATAGTTGATCAAGAGTTCTTAATATTCTAAAATCACCTTTCGTCTTCATTACACCCGACATAAACGCCCTTTGAAATGTCATCCTGCCGTTTATAATGTCCTCCATAGCAGCTCTTCCCAACTGTACCTCCACATCCGCCCTCTCCGGAACACCATAACTACACTCCAATTTTGAACCGTCCACCAAAATAACAATCTTTTTCTTCTTTTCATCTATGCCAATAGAATACTCCGCCCGAAATCCCGCCTGTGGTACAAAAGCTTTCCTGAGTTCAGCCAGATATTCCTCTTCATTATCTTTTCCTTCCTCGCTCAACCTGTCTCTGAACAGGCTTGCCAATTCTTGAATATCCTGCTTTTGACGCTGTACATAGCTGTCATCCGACACATATTGTGACAGTTGTTCCGTTTCCTGTGGCGTTAAATTTGTTCCTTTTGGCACCGCTATTTTTTGTTTCACTGCCTGATTACTTGCCGGAAAACATGCAATATGCTGATTAATAGACCGATACATGTTCTCTGCTTTCTTCTCAATAATCCTAATGTACTGCTCATTCATCTCCAACATAACTGTATTTTCGATATAACCACACATACCGCTGCAGGGCAGTCCGCCCAGGATTTCCCATGCCGTAGACAAATTCAATTTCGCCTCTCGTTCCCCGTAAGTGGTTGACATCACCACCGGGCACATGTATATCCCCGCAATTTTCTCCTTGTCACCAAAGAGCCAACAAGCATCCAGAAAATGCTGCATATATCCCCCAATGCCGTACCATTCCACTGTAGTAGCCAGAATAATACCGTCGGCATCTTTCAAAGTCTGTGGAAGTGTTGGTATGGTATTCTTTAATTCGTATAAATTATAACGTGTCACATTGACTCTGAGTTCTTCTAAAATCTCCTGCATTTTATTGATAACAAATATTGTTGGGTCATCAATAATCCCTCTGCCGCCATAATAAATATTAATATTCAAAATCACACCTCACATTCCTCTACAACTGATCGCCTTTTCGCCTCAAACGCCCTATTCCACACATAACTGCCGCCAGCACAAATCCTGTAAACAATCCTCCTACATGAGCCGCATTATCAATGTTTCTCCCTGTAAACCCACTGTACAGCGAATATGCTATCATAAGCAAAACTCTGACCGGCGTTACATTTTCCATCTTTTTTTCCGAAAAAAGCACCATGGCAAGCAATACGCCATCCAATCCAAATATTGCTCCGCTTGCTCCCAAAGATGCAGAAAAATTACTTTTTATCACTTTTATAATAAGCGATACTATGTTTCCGCCTATTCCTGAGAGAAAATATAATATGCCAAATCTGACATGTCCTATTTCTTTTTCAATCATTGCCCCCATAAAAAATAAAAGGAACATATTATTAAAAAGATGGGATATGTCATTATGAAGAAAAAGAGACCATATAATTCTGTCATACTCCCTTTGTTCCAACACCTCAAATGCTTTCAACATACCGGCATCATAAATGGAACCTTTATCATATGTTCCCACGAAAAACACTATCACATTTATCGCAACCAGCAAGCCGCTTACAAAAGGTTGGAACTTTAAAGCTCTCAATTTCTCCAATGGCATCTATCCTCCTAATATATTTTTGCCACATTGAAGCAATTTTAACATATTTCAATATACTTTTCAATCCATACCTTTGTATTCCTCAAATTTATGGCAACAGTTCGCAACCGTTCAGCACCTTGGTTGCGCTGTTACAACATTTCAGCCATACGAAATTGATGAAATTAAATTTGAAAACGCATTTCCTTTTAAATGTTTTAACGAAAAATTATTATTATTTTCCCGCACTTTATTTCATCCCCTATTTCCAATTTCCGTTTTTCATAAGGCTGTAAGCGCAACCCATTTTTGAATGTCCCATTGGTTGAATTCAGATCTTCAAGATAGACACTCCCCTTTTCATCAAGTATTCGTGCATGAATCCTGCTTACGGACATATCTTCCAGCACAAGGTCCACTTCCTCCCTTTTCTTTCCAATGGACAAAATTTTTTTCTCTAATTTTGCCAGTAATTTTCCCTCAGGAGTATATATCTTGCGAATCTCCTCTGCATCTTCCTGCTTGTCCTCAATATATATGGTTTGTCCAAACTCTTCTGTACTATAGTTTACATCCTCTGCAACAGCCTGTTCTAGCATAGCCTGCCGCATTGCCAGAGTATAGTCCTCTTGCATTTTTTTACTCCGATTCCTCCTTCCTTCAAAAATACTAAGAAGGCTTCTTTTTTCGCTTTTTTGCTGTACATTTTTTTCTCCCAACAAAGAGTTTTCTGCCTCTGTTTTTTGCTCATTTTTTACCATATTATTCTCTGTGCTTACTTTTTCTTCCTTTATTCCGTTTTCTAAAGTATTTTTGTCTTCCAAATTATATAGCCCATCTTTACCTATCACATTTTGCTCCTGGACTTCCTTTTCTGGTTGTATTATTTCATATGCGGAACCTGAGTTCTCCTGTGCGGTACTCTCTTCCAAACATTTTGTATCCTCATAAATTCGGGATTGAAGATAGTCTGTTCCATTGTGTTCTAACTGTTCGTACATATGATACACACAATCCACCAACACCTCGTCATCATAATCTATATGCTCCACCCAAAATTCGATCAATTTGATAAAACTTTCTTCTCCGCTGTAATAAGGTATATACAAAAAAGAGAAAATATTACTTTCCAAATCCTGAAAAATATGTTCTGGATACCAAATTACATTATTTGTATCCAAAAGGAAACGCCCCAGTTCCAATTGTATTTGTCTTAAACTCCACAAAAAATCTCTCATCCATCTTCTTGTAATACATCTTCCCCCAAATAACTGCGCTACATTCTGCTTTGAAGTAATATCATAATAAAGGTATGCCAAACCATTCATATAACGTAAACTGCAAGGCAGCAACCCCTTAATTCCCCCTCTGCTCAAAATACAATATTGATACTTTTTCTCTTCCGGTTTGTTATCCAATAAAATTCTTTCATAATTACAATTTAAATTTCTCACATATTCCGTATGTAACATTATTATCCGCCTTTCCATGCCTTATCCAGCCGCAGAACTTATTCTTCTGCAGTGACATATTGCTTATTTTGCTCAGTATCTTGATCAGTTTCATTAAATTCATAATGAATTTTCCGACATAATCGAATAAATGCCAATGGTGATAATCTTTGGCAACTGTAACTCACTTCTGCCCCCCATACATTTTCTACATCCCAAAAATTCCACTCTGCAAAAGGAAATGTCAGTTTTCCCTCTGCTTCCACCGAAAAATTATTCTGCTGCAGCCTAGTCCTTAATGTTGTCATCTCCCATGCCACATATTTTTCTTGATAAATCCCTTGTATTCTCTCTCTGATACTCTCCTTGAATTTTTCTTCATCCGAAGATTCCACACTGCAACCCCATATTATCAATGCGCCCATGTCCTGTTCCATCAGGCAACGGTCATATTGGAAAAACAGCATATAAATAATAAAAAGTATTGTGCTTATGACCATCGGAACCACCAACGCTGCTTCCACTGTAAAATAAGCATTTTCTCTTATCATATTCATTTCCTCTCTCTATTTTAAATTCTGGCTTTTTATCATTTATCTCACAATACTCTATATTTTGTTCTGATTTTTCATAATTTGTTTGGCGCCATTTCATATCAATAACCATGCTGCTGTTAGAAATGGAAGATATGGAATCGTAGAATTTCGTCGTACCTTACGAAATAATAACAATATAATTGAAAAAACTGAGATAAGGAATAAACTCACGCCAAAAATCACAAAAGATTTCCCGCCTCCCACCACCATACCTACAAGCACAAGAACCATTCCATCCCCATATCCCGCCTTCTTAGTGACAAATGCAATCGCCAAAAGCAACAATCCCGGAACCATTCCTCTTAAGATATCATATAGAGCCAAACTTCCGGCTGCAAATTGATTGCCGCAAGTTGCCAATACTAATATGCCGCCGGACAAAAGTAACCAAATAGATATTTTGCGGCTTCGTATATCCATGATACTAACTGTCATAAGCCAAATTGTTATATAGGTTAAGTTCCGCATAATTTTCTCCTTTTATCTTGCAAATGATTCCACAATGATATTCTGTATCCTGTTTCATGTTAATCCCCATGCCGCCTTTTATTTTTCACACTATTGTCTATCTGATTACTTTGTACTTATGCTCCGCCACTCTTCCCGCAGCGACTGCAAAGCCTATACCCTTTTAAATTCTTTAGATTTACCGCATACACTGTTCTCTTCAACCCAGGACATTCTTTTAGATAATGATAACAGTTGCCCTTTTGTGTAATATATACTTCAACAGGCGCCTTTCCCCCTGTGCACTTTACACAAGGCTTGTATTGTCTTCCCTGGTAATATCCATTGTTCCCAAGGACATTTGCCCATATCTTACGAACATGAAGCTGAATATATGTACAATCCCGCCGTAGATGATATACCGTTCCGTTTTCTGCAATAAATACCGTTTTTATGCCTTCCGCCGCATCTTTCGGAAGTTCATATCCATTCCAAATATGTGAATGATATCTATTTGCCATACGAAAAGGTACGAATCCGATGAGCTGGCTCCAGGGTGACACAGAATAAGTGACCACAATATCCACTTCATCTTCCGAACCAAATATATCACTTTCCCATAAATGTATACTGTCCGCTCCATCAGAAAGAGGCGCCTGGTTAATATATTCTTTTCCCATATCATCTATCAGCCGCCACTTAACATAAGTTGAAGAAAATACCATTCCGGCCATCCCTTTCCACCAACTATCCTCATGTTCTTCCTCCGGTATCTCCCCGCTGTCCAACGCATATCCATATAAAGATATTTCATTTCCTATTTTCCATAATCCCAATTGTACATTGCCGTGAAATCTAATCATTTCTATTGCACAACCCATATTGAAAAAGAAAAACAGGAACAAGGGCAATACAATTGTCGCCTCCACAGTCATTCCTGCACAAACCCAATCAGAACTTCTAACTATCTTTTTCCTGTAAAAGGAGATGAACAGTGATATCCCTTCTATGAAACTACACATTATGAAGCGGTAATCTTTACCGCCATCATGGAAAATTTCCGGATTCCGGGCCGAATCCTTAAGATCAGTTTGATTTGTCGGAGAAGGTCTCAATTTTTTTGTCAATAGTTTCATATTTCTTTTATCGCTCCATAGAAGGGACATCACTATTCACCTCTCTGCTTGTTAATTATACCCCATTTGTCTTGTAATCTCATACGCAATCCCTTGCGCACTTTCTACCCGAATATAAGCCTCCACCCTGTCATAACAGCCATCCAAGCGAAATGCCGTGTTCCCTGCCGTATTCCTGATATCTGCTTCCACCATATTCATAGCCCTGACTGTAATCGTATCTATGTCCGTCATCATCATCAAAACTCTCAAATAATCTTCATAACTTAATCCCTCTCCTTCTTGCGTTACCTCCTGTAATTCCCCTTCCAACGCCGCTGCAAGGCCATAATGCCAACTGTCATCATCTTTTAATAAGGGGATTTTTCCTCCTGCCATAATGGATTTCACATCATATATACTCTCGGCGTATGCCCACCCTAATACTATTGCAGCTTCCAGAAGGGGCGTTAGTTCCGGCAAAGTTATAATGGTACATACCAATTCTGCCGCCAATCTTACCTCCGACATCTTTTCCCCACTAGACATCAAATAAAGCACATTTGCCGCCTCTCTAACGACACAAATTCTATTTGCTATGCTGCGCAAATTATCCATATCACTATCATTTCCTGAAATAAGATATTCCATTTGATACTGTAATGCGGAATTCTCCTTTTCCTTTGTATATCGCCCCATATATTGCAATAAATATTCCTGAAATAAAAACCTTTCCATTACTTTACTGACTTCACTTAACGCTTCTTGCTTGATGTTTCCATGATTTAAATGCCCTTGCTCCATGCGAAATTCAAGCAAATTTTCCATATTCAGAATTTTCTGGGATACTTCCTCTTCCTCCGAAAGAACCAATTTCAGAATTCCTTCCCGCTTTTTCTCTTCCAATTTATCTGTTGGGTTATCAATAACCAATGTCTCCCATTGGTCTTCTTCTATTTCAATTTCCATGCCGTCAAAAGATTCAATTTCTTTATCCAGTTGCCTTTTCTCATCTTCCTCAGTTCCATCTTCCAGTCCATTGACTTCAATGACCTGTACCCATTTCTGGATTTCCCATAATAAATCCAAACCAATATCCGCCCCCATGGCCTCTGCTGCGCGTTTCCGAAATAATTCCCCCTGATTATCTGTCAAAATCGAAATTTTTTTCAGTTCTACTTGCTTTAAGGCTAAGGACAAAAAATTCCCATAAAGATACTCTGATAGAAATATATCATCATAAGACAAATTTTGTTCCAAATAATATCGCAATCTTGCTTCTGTATTAAATCTGTTACATATGGATGTGCCATAAGAAGCATCAATTGCAAACAAATTGTACTGTTTCATTAATTCTCGATGATATTCTGCCAAAATACTTTGCAAACCAATATTTGCGATACACTCTATTTCCATTCTGGCAGCATTTCTTCGCGCTCCGTCAATCAAAGTCAGACATAAGGATAGGATTACCGTAAGGCACAGCGCAATCCATACTGTCAAATATCCTTCACAGAATAATTTTCTTATTTTTTTATCATACACCTTACGGTACATCCTCTTAAAATACATCCCTATTTCCTCCCTGCAAAATTCTTATAACACCCTTGTCCTACTGTCCGGAACTACAAATCAGTCATTTTCACTACTTGTACCTATACTTTGTTTGTCTGTGTTGTGATTTTTTTGAAGATATTATTTACAACCTGGGTAATTTGATTTTTGAAGATTATGACCAACCCCACTAAGACCACAATAATTAATATTATTTCAACTGTGCCCATTCCGTCCTCCTCTGACAAAAGTTGCCTTATGCCTTTCAATTCACAGTCCTTTTCTTTCACTTGCGTATCCTTCCTTACTTCCATCCTGTTATTTAATAACATATTCATTTACCTCTTTTCTTTCTCAAATTTTATTTCTTTATATCCAGCTATTGTCATAAATTTTATCATTCTTACCCCGTTCTAATTACCAATTCTATTATCATGCTGAATTCTCATTTCTCACCGTCTTACCTTTCACTTTTTTCCGGCCATATTGTCTGTTTCATCTTCCCTAAATTATGATTCTTCCGTCTTCACAGTTCACAGATTTGAAAATGCCGGAATCATAATAAGCGCCATTACAATAGCAAGCATTAATACCATGGGCGCCAATAGCTTTGTCTCTGCCTCTTCCCCCAGTTTTCTACTTTGCTGTAATTGTTCCTCCGCAGCTTTATCAGCTTCCTCTCTTAGCCGTTCCAGCAGAGTACTGTTTCCCCTTTTCAAATTCTGTGCCAACAGCGTGCTCAAACGGATATACTCCTGCAGCCCGGTTCTTTTCCCAAAATGTTCATATGCCGCACCTTCGGATACACCCGCGCATAATTCCCCGCATGTATACAGCATTTCCGCACAGGCTGGTGACTGCTTTCCTGTCCCTTTTTGTTTTGTATCAAAGTCACTGGCAATCTTCTGAAAAGCACCTCGAATTGTCATACCGGCTCCCACAAACAAAACTAATTTATGTACGATCTCAGGATAATCTCTATGCAGACTTTTTTTCCTTCTTTCTATCTGATCATGCAAATCCTTATCGAAAAAAAAGTATATCAGCACCACTGTACCCAATGTCATCACCCAGAAAAGTAAGCTGTTGTCCTCTATAACCTGCTGCCAATATATTCTCTCCCCTTTCCATTCTGCAGGAAGCTTCCAATCTTTTTCGTCCAGGCTGTTGTCGTGAGCGTTAAGTAAAATCTGCTCCAATTCCTGGTACAATCTCTCTTCTTCCGAAACTACAGGCGGCAATAATGTGATTAGAAACTCCGCGTCTTGATTATATTTTCCATAAGTCAAATGTGCCTTAAGCCAAACCTGTTTTGGAGCTGCAATCGAAAACACATGCCCGGAATCACTTAACAACCCCTTTTCACCGCTATCCCACTCCACCCATATAGGATAAGAATCATATTCATTTTCCAGCTTTAAATCTTTAGAAATCGCTTGCAGACTTTCGTTTTCACCCTTTATATAGTTCGGAAGCACTTCCAGAAATTCATCAAAAAGTGCTTTGGCTTCCGATTCTGTCAATTGTACCGGCTCCACCTGAAGCCTGAACTCCATTTTCTGTTTTCCGCAGTCTGCCACAATGCGGATGTCTTTGATGTCATCCCGAAAATCACCTCTTTTCACAATGCCGTCCTGACCCAACACTCCTTCACTTTGCGCGCTGAACTTAACTGCACAACAAAGAAATACCCCAAACAATATGACCGCCAGGCAAAGGGACATTTTTCGTCCATAATACTCTGTCTTCAAACATTCTTTTGCCTCGCTGGGATGAAGTTGGAACAAATCTTTCTCCACTTGAGAAGAAGCAAAAAATCCAGGAAATTTAGGCCATATCCTTTTTAGCAAAAATAGCGACATTTTATAAAAGGGAACCAAAATTATAGAAAAATCAGGCGGTGTGTCCTCTCTTCTGGCAAATACAAATAAAACCACATAACCTCCGGCCACTGCCATTGTAATCCAATACACTTTTTTCACCTCCAAATCCAAAATCTTCCATTCCAGTTTTCCAATTTCTTATATAAATCGTCACTTCCCCTGGCCAGTAATGCTCTTTAAAATATATCTCCCCAGTAGATACGCCCCTAAATATACTGTCAAACACCCAGTCATAATTATAATTCCTGTCAGGTTATGATAGAGGCTGTCAAAGTATCCGGGACTTCCCACATTGACATAGAATAAAATTGCAAAAGGCATTAATTGCATAATCGTAAGTTCCATTTTCTTCCCGCTGACACGCATTTGCACTTCTTGTTTTAATTCAATACGCTTTCCAATCTGATTTGCGGAACTTCTGATAATTTCAGCCATATTCCCCCCATTTCGTTTCGCCAGCGCAAAAATTTGTGCAAACTGTGCAATATCATCACATCGGCTGCGATATGCCAGATTTGACAAAAGTTCCTCCAGTGGAATATTAATTGCCAATCCCCTTCTAACAATTAAAAGCTCTCTGCTAATGGGCATGTCCTCTCCAAACATTAATATCATATCCTGCTTACAATCCAAAAAAGCATTTTCCACCGAATACCCAGCCTGCAATGAAGTGGCAACCGCCAATATGCATTCCCGAAATTCTACAGTCAATTCCTCTCTTTCTTTTTCCGCTTTATCATTCCTCATTTGCAGAAATACATAAATTCCCACTGCGGAAAGAGGAATCATTGCCCATATGCTATGGTAGAAAAAATATGCCATTCCTGCCATGATTCCCACACTTATTGCTATGACTTTCCACCTCTCCCCCTTTTTCCAACAATACTTATGATAGTCCCGCAGATTTAAGCTTGTTTCCTCGAAAAAGTTCTCCCTTTTTTTGCAGTTTTCCCATAATATTCCCTTCCGCATCCTCTCCCTTCTCTTCATAAAGAAACAGGGGATTAAGTTTGATTTCATTCTTTTCACACGCTAAAACCTCCACTATTTCCAATACTTTTCTTGATTTGTCCCGCAGTCTGCCCAAATGAATTAAAATATCCAGCCCCGAAGCAATCTGCTGACGAACAGCAGACAATGGCAAATCCATCCCCATCAACACCATATTTTCCAGCCTTGCCAACATATCTTTTCCACTGTTGGCATGTCCTGTGGACATACTTCCATCATGTCCCGTATTCAGGCATTGAAGCATGTCCACCGCTTCCGCGCCTCTCACTTCCCCCACAATGATCCTGTCCGGCCGCATCCGCAATGATGATTTGATCAATTCCCGTATGGTAATTTCATGGCATCCCTCCACATTGCTGTTGCGCGTTTCCAGCCTTACTAAATTGGACAAACCCTGTAATTGCAGTTCTGCGCTGTCTTCAATGGTTATAACTCTTTCATCCAAAGGAATAAACTGAGATAGAACATTCAGAAACGTGGTTTTACCGCTTCCGGTTCCGCCACTGATAAAGATATTGTACTTCGCTTTCACCAGTTTTTCTAAAAAACCGGCCGCTTCATAAGAAATAGAATCCGTCCGGAGCAAATGCTCCATTGTAATCGGCTTGTCAGGAAAACGTCTTATGGTGACAATGGGACCATTTAGCGCAATGGGATTCATTACAACATTGACTCTTGAACCGTTTGGAAGCCGGGCATCTACAATGGGAGACGCTTCATTTACCACCCGATTGCACCCTGCTACAATCTGTTGTATCACATCCTGCAGCTTTTCCACTGACTCAAATCCTATGTCTAATTCCCTAAGTTTCCCGCTCTGTTCTATAAAAATATGATCCTTTCCGTTAATCATAATCTCTGTAACAGAACTATCCTCCACAAACATCTGTAAAATATCTAACCTGCGCAATGAATCAAACAATTCTTGCTTTAGTTTGCGCCTGCTTTCAATAGATACGAGCATAAGCCTTTCCTCTTCCAGAATCACTTCATCTATCATATCTTCCACCTCGGCATCTGTGTAATCTTTGACAAAATCCATCCTTTCCTGCACCTTGCGCCGCAATTCTTTTTTCATAGCTGCATATTCCACTGTTATCACTCTCCTATTTACTTCAAACAGTATTTTCCTGCTGTAATTCTAATTCCGTCTTCAAGTCACGAAGCAATTTCTTCACCATATCAGCCAGTTCCCCTTTCGTCAACTGTTCCAATTCTTCCGGCAATTTATGTATATGTGCCAGACTGAGCTGTTTTGTCTTTTTTAATACATCATCATAATCATACAGTGAAAGAATCTGCTCATATTGCAGCAATTTACTTTTGGCAATTCGGTCTTCTCTGGTCAGTGTGTAAACTCTGGTACATAACCTGAGAATTTCAAATAATCCCTGCATACTCTCACTCAAATCAAGAATCACATATTCATATTCCTCAAGGGCCTCAACCTTCTGCAGCAATCCCAGCCATTCGTTGGTTGTAATCGACAAAAGATTTTGACCGGACTTCATTGGCGGAATATAGTCAAGCCGTCCTTTGTGTTTCATGATAATCTGCATCCTCAGCCGGAACTTGTCCTTTTCCGCATTGAGAAAATAAAGTAAATCTGCTATATCCAAAGTCTGCATATGGGGCAAAAGTTCCGAAATGCCTGCATAGTGCTCAAAATTCATGTAAAGTGTAGCATGATCCTGGGCTAAGATCTGGCTCATCGTAATTGCGAAAGAAGTCTGCATACATCTTTTCACCGGAGAATAATTGCCTATAAAAATAGTCTTCCGTTTTATGCCAGGTTTAGAAATTGCAGGCAGTTTTGGAAATCTCATATCTGTAGTTTCCGCATAAACCCCCAGCAAATATTTCAACACCTCTTCTGCTTCCTGGTACTTATCCACATATAAAACATTTTC
Organism: Lachnospiraceae bacterium; assembly: GCA_022793065.1. Classification (GTDB taxonomy): domain Bacteria; phylum Bacillota; class Clostridia; order Lachnospirales; family Lachnospiraceae; genus Acetatifactor. The sequence goes on along the minus strand of JAAWCE010000076.1, from coordinate 58,977 downwards.
CCACCTCATAATTCCACTTTCGCTTAAGACCACCAGACAATGAGGGCATAGTATTCGCATCTCCTGACAAAATGCCGTTTCTGCCACCACCAGCATTTCAATTATATCCGTTTCTTCCTGCAGAAGGTGCTCCACACTTGTATATGTATGCAGTTCCCAGGGTAAATCTTTTTGTGTCTTTAAAAATTCAGTCATCAACTGGGCATACTCATCCTCTGTATCACACAGCACCATGACCTGTTCGGACGTCTTCTTCAATAGATACCTCCCAAATATAACAATACACCACACAATATAGGACCTGACAGGCAAATTTTTGAATGTTGCTCATTCTCCTGTTCCGGATAAAGCTGCCACCGGCCCTGCCTAAACACCTTTGTAAGATATTCCACAATATACCTCATCCGTTTGCCCAATTGTTTCCATTTACACATTTTCATCAGAGAAATTACTGCTGCAACCAGCATAGAAATAAAGATGAATATTAAGATTTTCTCAAAAGGCAAGTACCCTGCCGTTACTCCCAACAATTTAATATCCCCCGCCCCTATGGCGCCAATGCTGAAAAAGGGAAAAAACAGAATACCTACCAGTATCATTTTTCCCAGATAAAAAAGCATCCCCCAGAAACCGCCCCCAGAACCGCAATATACCAATCCCCAAAAGATTAGAAATCCAATTAAATAATTAGGAATTTTATTGATTTTATAATCGTAACCACATGCCGCCCCCAGAAAAATACACAAGACCGCCAAAAACACCATCTCCTCTTTCTTTTATTTTTGTCAATACTTGAACTTTGAGGCGACTTCTGCCTCTTGAACTACCTGAATCCACAAATGAAATCATTTGAATAGAATGAAATCCATTGAATATTTTGAACTTACAGCTTACAGTTTTGATCCATTTGTTTTTATCCCCACATGCAAGCTGTAAGTGTATTATAGCGAATATACTTTCCTATTTCAAGAGGGAAAGCGAAAAAAAACAGTTTTTGTTAATTTCTTACAAAACTTTGTAAACGCCAATTGCATAAAGCGCCAGAATCCCCGGAACTCCCAGGATTCCGGATGTCAAAACCGTAAACATATTCACACCTACTCCAAGCGAAATTCCCATTCTCTCCAACATGGAATTGATAAAGTATATGGCTATGGTTCCCAATATTCCCCTCATAATTACATTTAAAATCTTCTCCATAGGTTCCTCTGCGTTTTTTACTATTGTATGTACATCCCCGCAAAATATGATACTATCATTTTTTTCCAAAATTGGAATATTTTGCCTGATTCAAGCCTATACTTTAACACGGAACCGTGAATCAGGAAAACTCTAAACAAATAAGAAAGGAAGAAAGTGCTATGAAAACATATTTCAGTCAAAGCGTCGTAACAGATGATACGACAGAGGAAGACTATGCCCCCGTCACACTGAGGGATTCCATAGAAAAAACCCGCCAGGCTCTCGAAATCGCCTATGCGGGTTTTGACAATGCTGTTGAATTTGACTTAATCGACAGTTACATTTACCAGATTAACGCTCTTCAAAAAAGATACAAGCACCTGGCTAACCTGGCAGCCGTGGAGACCACTCCCGTAAGCAGTCAATCAAGCAAACATTCCCCTGTTCGCTCCCTGGTCAGTCATGTTCTCGGTTAATGAATTCCTTCCATAAGTCAGTCCGGCATATATTGTTTGTGAATTGCCCATTACCGGCCCGGCACCATTTTGCTCCGCAATTTTCTGATAAGCATCATGCAGCGGAATAATGACACGCTTAATTTCTTCCAGAAATCCGCTCTCACAGCGCTGTCCCGCACGCGCCAGACGCCTGATGCAGAACAGATAAAGTCTTTGCAGCGTTGGTGCCGGTTCATATTCCAAATGCAGCGACGCCAATAATTCATTCAGACACCCTCTTGACTTTCGCAGCGCCTCCTGAAAAGCAGTTTTATCCTCCAAAGCCAATGCGCCTTCCGCTTCCTCCAGATAACACAAAAGCATCTCGTACAAAATGACCACCAATTCCGTTGCATTTGCCTGTGCAATCCGCAATGTAAAGCGTTGTTTATCCTCTTTTTTCATACTTACACCCCCAGCGCACTGAAAGAGGGGCGTTTACACACCCTCTTGTGCACATACCAATCTGAATTCCTGACAATAAAATCATAATTCATACAAACGCAACACGCAGCAAAGCAAAATCGTACATAGAGTAGGATTTTTACTTCGCTGCGCTTATGGACATTCCTCTTACTGCAGCAACTGCAATACCTGTGAAGGCCGTTCGTTTGCCTGTGCCAACATAGAAGTACCCGCCTGGGTCAACACTTGATAAGTGGTATAACTGGTCATTTCTTCCGCCATATCCACATCCATAATCCGGGAATATGCCGCCGTCATATTTTCAGAAGTAATATCCAAACTGTTAATGGTGGACTCCAATCTGTTCTGATAAGCCCCCAACTGTCCTCTGACACTGGAAACATACTGCATAGCGCCATCCACACGGTCAATGGCATCCGTCGCACTCTCCTTGGTAGTCATATCCAGGTCTTCGATCCCCATGTCTCTCAGAGAAATCTCCGGAATGACAACTCCTAGTATCTGGCCCTCGTTTGCGCCAATCTGCAGCCTCATTGCACCGATACCCGTTGCGTCCACCTGCAGATTATTAATGTCCAAAGGCATGTTTGCCTCAAAATCAATTGCTGTCAAATCCAATACCATTTCAAATCCATTTACGCCCTCAATGGTCACAAGCTGATCCTTTATACTTGCAGTGGCACCTTGGGGAAAATCACTGGGGTCATCCTTCAGGCAGTCGATTTTCACCATATATTCCCCGGTTTCCTTCCCATTGATAATCTCTTTTTCCACATGAATATTGTCAATATTATATATCTTGGAAGCCACTTCCGTTGAATAAGATTTTACCTTTACATCCAGGTTATCCGTATATCCCTTCAGCGAGAATTCACCATTCAAAAGTTTTTGACCGTTAAATTCCGTTACTTCTGCAACTCTGGTAATTTCTTCCGTAAGCTGATCTACTTCCTGTTGTATTACTTCTCTATCTTTTTCAGAATTCAGACCGTTGGCCGATTTTACCGCAAGCTCATTCAATCTCTGAAGCATTTCGCTGATCTCGGACATTGCACCGTCGGCTGTTTCTATGATAGACACGCCGTCGCCGGCATTTGAATTTGCCACGGATAAACCTTCCATCTGCGCATTCATCCTCTTAGCCATTGCAAGACCGGCCGGATTGTCCTTAGCGCTGTTGATTTTCATTCCGGAGGAAAGTCTCTCCAGCGATTGTGCCAACAGACTGTCGCTGTTTCTCAAAGCATTGTTTGAAATCATTGCGGATACATTGTAATTAATTCTCATATATGTTCTCTCCTCTGCCTCTATTTCATCTGTCAAAACCTAATGGGCGGTTGTCAGCATAACCGAATGTAAAAATACCTTTGCCACCTGGTACAGCTCCGCATTTTCCGTAGGAACGTGCTCATCCGGCCTGATAAAATCAGGCATTCCGCCCCCCGCCGGCACTACGGTAATGTTCCCCACAGTCCAGTTGCTGCCTGCCTCTCTTCTAAAGGTATCGGCTATTTCCTGCATTTTCATTACCTCATTCTGTGCCCCTCCCATAAAAATACCATATACGGTGCCTTTTTCCACATAAAGACGCGCCTGCATATAATCCTCTTCGGTGGGCGCCACACCCACTGTCACAGTACCCTTTTCCGCGCTATTCCTGTCAATGGTAAGATGCACCTGGGTCACAGTATCCCCCACTTGCAGCGGGATAAAAAACTCTTCCTGCTTTGCCAGGGATGCGGCAACTGTAAGCTGCTTATGATTCAACTGCATACTGCGCACATCAAGACTGCTCTGAGCCTCCGTAAATGTGGCGTCTTCCACTGCCTCCATCGCACTTTGAGCAAATGACACATAGGTATCTACAAAATGCTCCCTGTCATCCATAATCTCCCACAAATCATTACTGTTGGTAATTTCACGTCTGGGCCCGCTGGGCTGCTTCGCCGCCGAATCAGATGCCGCCTGTGCATCGCTTCGTTCTGCGGAAGCCTGGGGCTTATCCTCCGTTTTATTTCCATTATTCTTACGCTTATCGCCCTGTACGAAAATATTCTCCGCGCCCTGGGACAACGCCTGCGCTGCCATCAGATTATCCGCCGTAGCAGACATCTCTCCTCTCTGCAGCATGGCCACACATTCCTTATCCGCAGTGACAACCGCCTTGCGCAGATCCTCAAGTTGCGCCTTATTATATTCCGCTGCTGCCTTCTCGTTAGAAGACACTTTCTCCACTACCTTATTGGCAGTTTTGACAAACGCTTTGGCAATCTGAGAAGATATGCTGTCTCCCTTTTTGACTTTATGCATCTTCTCTGCTGCGGAACTTAGCTCTTCCGTTACCTTCACGTCCACCGCTTTCAGTCTGCCGTTTCGGACTGCGGACAAAAGATTGGAAAACTGCAGCTCCGCCTGAGCATTCACCAACGCTCCCACTGCTGCGCCGTCCGCTCGTTCCAATTGACGCACCAGCCTGAAAATTCCGATATAACTCTCCCTCTCTTCCGGCGTAATTTCCGCATTTCTCTCAAGCCCGTACAGGAAACGGCTGTAACTCTCGGATTCCTTCTTATATTCCGGCGGCAGCTTCTCAAAATACTCTTCCAATTCTCCAAAGCTCTTCTCCAACGGATTGATACCATCTCGTATCATCTTCAAGGTTGCAGCCGGCGTCAACTTGGCAATAACACCCTGTACCAGTCTGTCAGCCTCTTTCACCGCTTCCATATTTTCAAGCGTAATCTCCATCTGATTATAGCCCAAAATTCTAATAGCCCTGCGATTCTCATCCGTAAGTTCCGCACCAACGCCTTTGAGCAGATTATCCGTATTGGCAAAGGCTTTCTGAATACTGTCTCCCATATCACTTCTGGGAGATGTCATCAAAGTCTCATAACTTCTCTGGGCCTTTTCATAAGTCTCCTGCAATGCCTTACCGGACTTATGGAATTCTGCCAGAGACGCGGTGTTTTTCCCTTGTGCAAAGGGTCCCAATACATCCGCCGGCAGCTTGGGCAAGTCTGTGGCCACACTATTCGCAGCATGGTAATTACGATATTTTTCAACCGCTTCTGCATCTTTGGGGAAGTACCTGTTTGCTACCTGGCTCTCCGCCAGTTTCAAAGCTTCAATCAGCTCTTCCATGGGCGCGGTATCAATGGCAAATCCTCTCTTCAACAACTTTACATTTACTTCCGCCGTCATGCGAAGCCGGATTTCCTCCATCTGCCTTCTGGCAGTGATATCGCCTACATTAGCCTCCCAAAATTCCTTACTGTGAAAATAATCCGAAATCTCTGCTGCCTTTTCATAGAGATTTTCATTCCGCCCTGCAATTTCGGCATGTATAGGGTTCTTTCCCTCCGCCACTGCCGCGGCTGCAGCTTTTGCAAAATGCTCTTCTTTCACCGGCAGCTGCAGATTTTGAAGGTCCGCAAGCTTATTCAGATTCTCAGAGGTCAGAGGCAAGCCTCTGTCCAACAACCATGCTGCATCCTTATGACTTTCCTCATTCACTTCCCTGCCGGACTGTTCTATTATCTTATCAATCTGCGCCAAAAGTTCTTCATTCTGCCTGGGCGGTTTCCCTCCCGCACTCTGGGCATAATAGCCGTGCACATCCTCCGCATAAAATTTAGGTGCACTGTTTCCTCTGCCCGCCCCGCTGTTTTGAGCCAGGTAAAGGTTAAAAATTTCCGCCGACATTTCATTATCAATCATATAACTGCGGGAACCATCGCTGATAGGCTGCAGTTGCGTGTTCATTTCCCATGCCTGAGATACTGCCGACAGATTCTCTTTCGTCAAAGGCACATTTGCTTCGGTAAAACTGTCCGCAACCGCTTGCGCCAAAGCCTGGCTGCCCAAAGCGGCCGTCAGAGTCTGTATATCCATATCATCCGTATATCCGACAATATTCTGGCCGGAACGTACCAATTCCGCCTTAATTTTATCCACAATGGTTACTACATCCTCCGGCTCCATGCTGCCCAGGTCAAAACCTTCTTCCTGCATTTTTGCATAATCTTCCGCTGTCATGGTATGTGACATTACCGTCATAAAATCCTGCTGAAGGGCAACATCCGCGCTGCCGGCCTCCTGCTGAAGCTCAATCAGGCTCTTCCCCTTCTCGCCACCCATACCGGGTACATCCTGTATGCCATTGACCATAGCGGCAAACGGAACCTGTCCTGCCGTCGCCACTTCGCCGTTGTGGGATGTTCTGTATTTATTTATTTTTTGTTTCTGCTTTTCGGCTTCCGATACCGCCTGCTCCGGGAATGCTACTTTCAAAATATTTGTTCTCCTATTCCGATTTAATCATGCACTCAATTCCAACATAAAAAGGGTAAGTGCATATCCACACCTACCCTTTATTTCGGTAAAAATTTGCAAAACCTTTACCCCTGCCCTACAATATTCCACACCATCTGCCCCTGGGGTACAAGGTTTCCGCGCTCCCTGCATCCCCCCAAATTTTCTCCCACAGAACGATCAAAATACAAATATCGCCGCGCCGTAAGGGGGCAAATCTAATGTAATAGAATACTCCTGATTCTGGCAAGGCTCTTTCTCCGCCGCAATTTCCTTCTCGATTTCATTGCCCCAGCCGCCGAACCTTTCCTCGTCACTGTTTAACAGCAGCTTGTACTTTTTCTTCTTTGGTACGGGAACCTTATATTCCTCCCTTTTTACAGGCGTCATATTCAATACAAACAGCAAACTGTTGGTTTCCTTTGCAGATTTTCTGATGAACGCATATACACTGTTCTCTCCATCATCTGCGTTCATCCACTCAAAGCCATCCCAACTGTCATCAATTTCATAAGCCGCCGGATACTTACGATAGATATTGAGCAATTCCTTCACATAAGAATGTAATCCCTTGTTATTCTTCTCTCCCAACAGGAACCAATCCAATTCCCTTTCCTCGCTCCATTCTCTTTCCTGACCAAAATCCTGTCCCATAAACAACAATTTCTTTCCGCTGTGTCCGAACATATACGTATAGGCGGTACGGAGATTGGCATATTTGTCCACCTGATAACCAGGCATCTTATTCACCATGGAGCATTTTAAATGTACCACCTCGTCATGTGACAGGGGCAAAATATACTTCTCATGCTCATTATAGCTCATAGCGAATGTGAGCGCGGAATGATTTCCTTTCCGGTATATGGGATCAAGTTTCATATACTCACAAAAGTCATGCATCCATCCCATATTCCACTTAAACGTAAATCCCAGGCCGTCTCCCCCGATTTCACTGCTCACATGGGGCCACGCGGTGGATTCTTCCGCCACGGTAATAAAATCGGGATAGGTTCCTCTGACAACGGAATTTAAATGTTTAAAAAACTCTATGGCATCCAGGTTTTCTTTTCCGCCATATTTATTCGGCACCCACTGCCCGTCTCTCCTGCCGTAATCCAGATAAAGCATTGACGCCACCGCGTCTACCCGAATACCGTCCACATGAAACTCTCTCAGCCAGAACAATACATTGGCAATGAGAAAATTCCTCACTTCCAACTTGGCATAGTTAAATACCTTGGTTCCCCAATCGGGGTGCTCTCCGATTCGTGGGTCCGGATGTTCAAAAATACATTGGCCGTCAAATTCTGCCAGCCCATGAGCATCCGGTGCAAAATGAGCCGGCACCCAGTCAAGAATCACACCAACTCCCGCCTTATGCAGTTCATTCACCAGATACATAAAATCCTTCGGCACACCGTATCGGGATGTGGGCGCATAATATCCTGTCACCTGATATCCCCATGAACCGTCGTATGGATGTTCCAAAATTCCCATCAATTCCACATGTGTATATTTCATTTCTTTCATATACTCCACAATTCTATCCGCAAATTGACGATAATTATAGAACCCCTCCTTTCCGTCCGGATGTTTCATAAAGGAGCCGATATGACACTCATAAATGGCCATGGGCTGTTTCTGGATATCTTTTTTCGCCCTTTCGGTCATCCACTTACTATCCTCCCATTCAAATCCATTCATATCGGCAATAATAGAAGCCGTGTCCGGTCTGCGCTCCGCATAATTGGCAAAAGGGTCCGCTTTATAAAGCCGTCTGCCGTCCTGCGCCGTAATCAAAAATTTATAAAGTTCTCCCGGCGCTATCCCCGGTACAAACAATCCCCATATTCCCACAGGCCCCAATTTTACCATAGGATGGGCTTCCGTATCCCAACCGTTAAAAGTACCTACCACATGTACCTGCAGCGCATTGGGCGCCCATACGCCGAAATAAATGCCTGTTTCTCCGTTCTCCCAGGACACATGTGCGCCCAATTTTTTATAGATATCATAATGGGTTCCCTGAGAAAAAAGATACTGGTCCGCCTCCGAAATGAAAACCGTCTCAATTTCATTTTTTCCGGAGCCTGGTTTTTCTTGGCTTTTTTCGGAAATATCCTCCGCTTTACCGTTTTTTTCCGTCTTAACTTCTTTTGCCATTTTTATACCTCCCTGTGCGCACTGGTGCGTATATTTTTCTATCTTTCACCAGCCTAATAAGCAAAATCTTTTTCTGTCAAAATAATCATATCTTCAGCGTCATACCTCCTGGCAAAGAGTATGTCAAAAAAATGCCCCGGCGTTTTTCTGCACGCATGCCGAATTGCTGCATCCACGATTTTCTTTACCTCTACCACAGTCACCACATGGTCAATGGTCTGAAGTTCTTCTATTCTTGTATGCAAAGCCAACACTCCCATATTGTCAATGGAATACTCCTTTTCCCTGGCATACCTTTTACCGAACGCTACCAGGGTATCATTGCTAAGGGCCTCCAAATCCATTCTGGCCGTAAAATCATGATACAGCTCCGGTGTTCCTAAGAACATTTTTTGAATCGCTTTTTTTGTATCTTCCAACACCACAATGATTCCCAGACTCTCCTGCTGTAATGCTCTGTGAAGAGAGGACGCCGTTCTGGTATTCATACCCGATGCGTGATATATGATTAACGCACCATTGTTCAGATGCCACAGCGTTTCATTTATATCTCTCTCATTTAGGCTTTCTCCGGAAATCTTAGCCACCTTTCCGGAGAAATTGCTGTCCGTCATCTGTACCTCACGAATCATATTCTTCGCAAAGGTCATGGTATCCATACCTTCCTCGCCGGTAATCACAATATTGCCCGTATAAGCAGCCATACTGATATTATCAATTGCCTGAACTAATTTTTCTCTGGCAGTCCGGCTCTGGATAAAGGGCGCATATAATTCCTTTTCTTCCCGCGTCAGCCCTCTGATTTTCACTTTCTCTCGTTCCGTGGAAGCGCCTTTATCTTCTACCGCTGCTTCCCTGCTCCGCTTCCCAGCCGTTTTTGCACTTTGAACGGACGTACTCTTTTCTTCGGCCCCTTTGCCTCCCTCTGCAGATACCGCTGCGGCCTCCGCTCTCTTATGGGCTTCTGAACCATAGTAATCTTCCATAGATTCCACCCATAAACCGCCCTCATCCTGTGCTTTCCCAGTCTCATCTATCTCTGTGGAATGTTGTGTGTATTCTTCTGTTTGGTCCTCTGCCGCTGAGATCCTTGTTTGAGGTGCTTGGTCATGGGTTTGCCCTCTCATTTCCTCTTTCTCTTCATGAGATTGCCCTCTCGTTTCCCCCTCTGTGATATCGGCCCCTCTCATTCCTGCTTCTTCCACAGCAGTCCGGGGTTCTCCCATGTGGTCTGTTTGGGCTTCCCGCCTTTCAATGCTTTCTTCCTCTGTTTCCAACCGCCTTTCTCTTATTTCCTCTGCTTTGGCTTGTCTTCCTCTTATTTGTGTCCCTTCGATGGTATCCTGGTTTTCCCCAATATCGCCGGAACCAGACATAAATCCGTTCCCGGTCTTTCCCACATTCCCATTCCGTTTTGATGTGCCGGTTGTCCTCCTTCGGATTTCTTCCATGGAAATCATTTTATCCGTTTTTCCGGATTCATTCTGGTCCAGGTCAATTTCTTCCAACTCTCCTGCCCCTTGATTGTCCTTTTCCAATTGTGCCAAAAGACTGTCCCGAACAGACGCTTCAAATTCAGTAAACATGGGACCGGTCTGCCGCAGTACATCCTGTCGAATTTCTTCCTTATATTTTTCCTGGTTATCTTTCTTAGTCTGTTCCCATTCCGCCAATATATCTTCTATTTTCATCTGGCCTGTGATTTGCTTCTCGATCATAGTACTTTCAGGCATCATTATATCGCTCTGCCTGTCCTCTTCCTGAGGGAATTCACTGGCCTGTTCCTTGGCTGCCGGTTCATTTGGCTCCTGCCTGGAAGGCTGCGGTTGGGATTGCAGCAGCCCCAAACTTTCCAGACGCATCTGTGCCAAAACCAGCTCCGCGGTATCATCTCTTACCAAATCCTGTTCCGGCACATACGCTGGCATCCTGTTCTCTTGTACCTGTCCTCCTATATTGGATACGCTGCTTCCTTCGTCATATCCTCCAACCTCTGATATAGCTTCCACTTCCGTATATCCGCCGGTATATGACGCTCCATCCGTTTCATGACTTGTTTCCATGTGCGGACTGGTATCAGCTTCTCCCATTGTTTCCATATCCCCGGCTGCATTAGATGCCTCCATAGCTTCCATATGTACGCCGGCATCTGCTAATTCTTCCGTCACAAACAGCTCTGCCGCTTGCTCATATCCTTCGCAGCTTGGAGCTTGGTCCGCAGATTGTCCGTCTTCCAGCCATGGCTCCGTTTCTCCTGTCCTTTGCTCCTCAATCTCCTCTTCCATGAAAATTTCCGTCGCAATGGTCCCATCTTCTGCTGCATCCTCCATTGCTTCCATTTCCGTGTCCGCTTCCTGGAGCTCCTCATACTTGACATTCGTTTCCATGTCCGCTTCCCAGCACTCTTCGTACTTGGCGTTCGTTTCCGTATCTGCTTCCTGGGGCTCTTCGTATTTGGCTGACTCTTCCATGTCCGCTTCCTGGGGCTCTTCGTATTTGGCTGACGCTTCCGCATCTGCTTCCTGAGGCTCTTCATACTCGGCTGACACTTCCGCATCTGCTTCCTGAGACTCTTCGTATTTGGCTGACACTTCCGTATCGGCTTCCGGAGACTCTTCGTATTTGGCTGACGTTTCCATCTCTTTCGCCTTTGCCGCTTCTTCCGCTCCCAATATCTCCTGTAATCCAGCCGCCAGTTCCGCCTGAAGATTAATTGTATTATACTGACTTACATCCATGGTCTTAACCTGGATATCCAAATCATCCTCCGGTTCTTTGGAATCCTCCCCATTCCTATTGTCAGAAATGCTTCCGTCAACACCACTCTCTATATCCTGCCTATATATTTCCCATTGTCTCTCATTCTCAATTTGACCGCCGGATTGATTCCAACTTTCATCTTCCCCAGATTGCTCCATTGCCTCCCAATGCCCCGCATCCTGGGCCCCCGCGCCATTTTCCCACGGTTCCTGTCTCTGTATCAGACCCTCTCCGCTCCATTGGTCGTTTCCTTGTGTTTGATCATATATATCCCACTGGCTTTCTTCCTGCGTCCGGCCATATGCCTCCCATTGGCCTTCTTCCTGTACGCCGCTGTTTACTCCCCACTGGCCTTCTTCCTGTGACTGACTGTCGGCATCCCATTGGCCTTCTTTTTCCTTGCCATACGCCTCCCAACGGTCTTCTGCCTGGGTCGAACCGCTTCCTCCCCATTGATTTCCTTCAAGGACGCTGCCATATGCCCCTCCTGGTTCCGCCCCCTGGAACTGGTTGGCAACATTCCATTGCTCCGCTTCCTGCCCTTGACTTTCCTCAAGCCACTGTTCATCCTCCGACGCCTCTTCCTGTACAGGTTCGTCAAAACGATGGTCATACTTTTGCTGCTGCATGGGCGTCAAAGGTTCATGCAGCATTTTCAATTCCATGGCTTTTACAACATATTTTCCGTCGCCAAACCACAGAATTAACTCGTCACACTCTTCCACGCACCGGGTTGCAAGCCCCACCCTATGATACAGATATGCCAGTTCATACGCCCACTTTTCCCTGTAATCTCTTTTTTTCAGCTCTTCCAACACACCAATGCGCTCTTCCAAACCTACATCCTGTGCTTCATAAAGTTTATACTGCAGAATATATCTGCCGGGGTCCTTGGGCGCCGCCTGCACATATTCCTTATAATAATTAACAGCCTGTAAAAAATCTTCCGTTTTAATGCACATTTCGCAGAGAGAGTAACAAATCGTTCTCCCTCCAGGTCTTCTCTCATATGCAAGCAATAATATATTTTTCGCATCTTCATAACGCCTGTTAAACTTATATAAATCACTGATCATACAAAGCATCATGACACTTTTTACTCTGCGCCAATCTATGGTATCGGCAATCTCCGCCGCCTGTACATAATTTTCCTGTGCAAGCAGCTCTTTTATTTCATCCGCTCTTATTTTATATTCATATTTATCCAAAGTACCTGCTCCCTATCTGACAGTCTTCATCCTCTGATATCACAGCCTGCTCACCCTTCCAAAACGGTAATGTAAGCTCAGGTATAGTTTACCATAGGCACTATATATCTGTCAAAAATAAAAAACGTTTTGTATAAAAAAATACCAATTCTTAAGGGAGTGCAAACTGCGGCCCGCCATCACTAAAAATATCAAAATATAGTAGAAAATAACCTTATGGTATGCTATACTATGATGAAATATTTTTACTTTCATTACGGAGGTGCACAATGGCAGATATGTATAAAAAAGGCTTAAACGCCCAATTAGTACAAAATGATCTGGAAAATTGCTGCAGAGGCGAAGCTGCCTGCATCCGATGCCAGGGAACAGGCTGCGCCATAGGCTATGCAAAAGAATGTATTCAAACTTATATCAAAACTCCCAAAAAAGAGGTACCGGAAGGTACGGCCCACGTTCCCACAATGGATCTGAAAATATATGACGAAGCGGAACTGGAAATTGCAATCGCTCACATATTAAAAGAATGTAAGGACTGCAAAGAAGATCATACGGAAGACTGTATCATAAATGTCATTCGCAACTGCCTGGAAGTGGGATTGTTAGGAGACTTACATCCATATGAAGGAAGCGCGCTGCAGTACTTAATGTATCTGCAAAACAATCATCCTGAAAAGGCTGTCAGAATTGCAGAAACTTACAAAAGCTGACCATATGGTCTCTGACACAGCTAACTCAAATACCAATTTCCACACCTACAATTAGGAAGGTTTTCCACTATGAACATAATATTATTATCCGGCGGTTCCGGGAAACGCCTTTGGCCGCTTTCCAACGATATCCGCTCCAAACAATTTATCAAAATTTTCAAAACGCACGACGGTTCCTACGAATCCATGGTACAGCGGGTCTATCGGCAGATTAAGGCTGCGGACCCCAATGCCAATATTACCATAGCCACCAGCAAAACTCAGGTTTCCACCATTCATAACCAGTTGGGGGAGGACATCGGCATTTCTGTAGAACCCTGCCGTCGGGATACATTTCCGGCCATTGTTCTTGCAACAGCTTACTTAACTGATATTCGTGGAATCAGCCCGGAAGAATCTGTTGTGGTCTGTCCGGTGGACCCTTATGTGGACGACGTTTACTTTGAATCCCTCAAAGCGCTTGCTGAACAGGCCAACACAGGAGAATCCAACCTGGTGCTCATGGGAATTGAACCCACTTATCCCAGTGAAAAATATGGTTACATCATTCCCAAAAGCAATGAAATTCTCAGCAGTGTAGCAACATTTAAGGAAAAACCCGACGCCGCAACCGCTCAAAACTATATTGCACGCGGCGCGCTTTGGAACGGGGGCGTATTTGCATACAAATTAAAATATCTGTTGGACAAGGCTCATGAACTGATCGATTTTACGGACTATGAGGACCTATATGCAAAATACCACACCCTGGACAAAATCTCCTTCGATTATGCAGTGGCGGAAAAAGAGGACAAAATTCAGGTAATGCGCTTTGCCGGACAGTGGAAAGACCTTGGCACATGGAACACTCTGACCGAAGCAATGGAAGAAAATGTGGTGGGCAACGGCCTTCTGAATGATCGATGTACGGATGTGCACATTGTCAACGAGATGGATGTGCCGATTTTGGCAATGGGACTGCATGATGTCATCATATCCGCCAGCCCCGAAGGTATTCTTGTATCCGACAAAGAACAAAGCTCTTACATTAAGCCCTATGTGGACGGAATGGAACAACAAGTTATGTTTGCAGAGAAATCCTGGGGCAGCTTTCGGGTGATAGATGTAGAAAATGAATCCATGACCATCAAAGTGACTTTAAACGCCGGACACAGCATGAATTATCACAGTCACCGGAACAGAGACGAAGTCTGGGTGGTAATCAGCGGTCAAGGCGGAACCGTGGTGGATGGCATGAAACAAAATGTCAAAACGGGGGATGTAATCACTATGAGCGCCGGCTGCCGTCACACGGTAACGGCCTATACGGAATTAAAATTGATTGAAGTGCAGTTGGGTTCCGACATTACAGTGCATGATAAGCAAAAATTCGACCTGGAATATGATTAATCGACAAACGGTGTGTGGTATCATGGAAAACGAACCTTTTCTGCTGCGTCCGTCAGGCAAGGATTACCTATGGGGCGGCAACAGACTAAATGATGAATTTGCGAAAAACATAGATATGTCCCCTCTGGCGGAGACCTGGGAGTGCAGCACTCACCCTGACGGTCCATGTTATGTGGCAAGCGGAAGATTTGAGGGCATGACATTAACGGAGGTACTGAAAACCTATCCACAGTACCTTGGAAGTCATGCCTTGGAACATTCTGTGCTTCATTGCACCACATCTGGTCAGCTTCCCATTCTTATAAAATTTATTGACGCCAAACGGGATCTCTCCGTTCAGGTACACCCAACGGACCAATATGCCCAAACATACGAAAACGGCCAACGAGGCAAAACCGAAATGTGGTATGTCCTGGACGCTGCAAAAGATGCAAAACTGATATATGGATTAAGACATGACTGCGACGCCTCTGCCATGAGGCATGCGATTTCAGACGGCACCATAGAAAAATTACTGCAAAAAGTGCCTGTGAAAAAAGATGATTTATTCTTAATTGAAGCCGGCACCATACATGCCATCGGCGCCGGCACATTAATCGCTGAAATCCAGGAAAACAGCAATCTGACTTACAGGCTTTACGACTATGACCGCACGGACAAAAACGGCCGCAAACGAGACCTGCATATTGAAAAAGCGCTCTCCGCAGCGAATCTGAATTGCTCTTCGGAGCCAAAGCAGCCTCTGCGGGTATTAAAATACCAACAAGGTATGGCTTCCGAATTACTCTGTCGCTGCAAGTATTTTGAAGTCCACCGAATCATTGTAAATACTGAACGGCGCCAGGTAGTCCATTTCCAGGCCGATGATATCAGCTTTCGGATTCTGCTGTGTGTCAATGGCTGCGGTACCATCAGTTATGGAGCTTCCGACAATGACTTGAAATTTTACAAAGGCGACTGTATATTTATACCGGCCAATTCCGTCAGGCTTCGTATTCATGGCCAGGCCAAATTCCTTGATGTAAGAGGGTAATCTGCTATAACTTTTTCATAAAATTTCCGTCCACACTAACGCCTTCATTGATGACTATAAACGCATTGGGGTCATGCTTTTTTACAATTGTCTTCAAGCGGCTAACCTCATATTTGGATAAAGTAATGTACAAAATATGGGACTGATCATATGTGTATGCTCCCAACGTGGACCATTTTGTAATCCCTCTTCCCAGCTCGTCAAAAACTTCTTTTTCCAATCCCGTTGTGTTGGCTTTGGTGATGATATTTGCCTCCACATTGATATTCTGTGTATGAGCCTTATCCATTGCCACCGCATACACCGAAGCATAGATCACAGAATATACTACAATTTCTACATCAAATAGAGACAGACAGATCCCATACAAGGCCAAATTGACAAACAAATTCACTTTACCCACACTGAAATCCCTCTTCCACCGGGTCAGGAGGACGCCTACCACGTCCATCCCTCCGCTGGAAGATCCCATCCTAAGCGTGATGCCAATTCCTGTACCGGAAATCAGTCCTCCTACAATACAGGATGCCATTGCGTCATTCACAATCACATGCACCGGAATCACGGATAAAAATACTGTCATAGAAGTCACCGTAACCAATGTCTTTACAAAGAATCTTCGCCCCAGCTTGGTAAAAGCAATGATAAAAATAGGGATATTAATAACATAATAAATTGCTCCGGCAATATCAAATGCCTGAAAGCTAATCTGAAAGTTATCCGCCAACACTGTCCTGATTACCTGGCAAAGTCCCATAACTCCGCCCGTATATAACCCCGACGGTACCACAAAAAGATTGATACCTGCGGCGTACAAAAATGCACAGAACACACTGAGCAATAATTTCTTTCCTTCCTCAATTACCACATCTTTGCTCATTTTTCCAATGCCTGCTCCACTTTCTCCTTAAGCTCTGTCTCTTCCATAGCGCCTATATATGTGGCTGTCGGTTTTCCGTTTTTAAAAAACATAAAAGTTGGAATACTTGAAATACGGTAATTCATAGCCAACTGCATATTCTCGTCCGTATTGCACTTTCCCACTTTGACTTTACCCTCGTATTCTTTTGCAATCTTTTCCACAATCGGCGCCATCATCCTGCAAGGCATACACCGATCCGAGTAAAAATCCACCAACACAGGCATGGATTCCTGTAATACTTCCGCATCAAAATTATTCGTTGTAAACTTATATTCCATTTTATTCCTCCTTTTTCATAATGAATTAAGCTGCTGTTCCTTTGTCTGATAACAGAGACAAATTATGATTTTTCATGGTAAACCACATACTTACAGATTGGTTTCCCCATTCCGGAAAACTTTTCCTCATACTCTGTCATTACATTCCCGCACATCAGAACTTCATCCCCGTGTAAATCATAGGTAACCGCTTCCTTACACCAACCTGCAAGCGCAAGTTCCTCCAGTGCAAAGTCAAACAAATCCCTATTATCTGTTTTGAATTCCAGTCTCCCCTCAGACTTGAGGATCACATGATACCGCGCCAGAAATTCTTTTGAGGGTAATCTGCGCTTCGCATGTCTATCCTTTGGCCATGGATCAGAAAAATTCAAATAAATTCTGTCCACTTCGCCGGCAGCGAATACATTTATAATATTTTCCGCGTCCATGCGAAGGAACCTTAGATTCGGAAGCGTTTCCTGTTCCATTTTCTGTATTGCCCTAAGCAACACACTGGAATATTTTTCAATTCCCACATAATTGATATCCGGATGCTCCCTAGCCATAGTATGTATAAATTTGCCCTTTCCCATACCAATTTCTATATGGATGGGCCGTGTATTTCCGAAGATTTCTTTCCAAACTCCTGCGCACTGAGACTGTAGCGTCTCTTGTATCACATAGGGGCTTGCCGCAATCACCTCCCTGGAACCTGTAATATTACGTAATCTCATCTTCATGCCCTCCTGCCCGCTCAGGCGGATCATTACTGAAAATTCCTGACAGCGGATTTCTTTCAAAATGACCTTCGCCATTCATAACTGTACTGTATCTTAACATTCTTGTCAATCCATGAATATTTTGGTTTTGTTTTTTGACAAAATAGTATATAATAGGTAAAAAATAACTTTGCGAGGTCATCCGTATGCAGAAATCCAAATATCCTTTTTTCCATAGATGTATCCGTATTCTCACCGCTGCCGCATTGACGGGCAGTATGCTGTTCCAATCCACGGTTATTTCCCATGCCACGGAAAATGAAAACGAACTTCGGTTGGAAGCCCAGCGAAATATGGAAATCCAATCCAACCAGGTAACTGACTGGCCCATAGGCCCCATAGTGAGCGCGGAAGCGGCAATTTTAATGGAGGCGGAAACGGGCACAATTCTCTATGCCAAAAACATCCACCAACAGGAATATCCTGCCAGCACCACTAAAATACTCACGGCATTGCTGGCTTCGGAACTTTGCGAAATGGACCAAACTGTAACATTCTCCCATGACGCCGTATTTGACACTCCCCGTGAGAGTAACCATATCGCCATGAACCCAGGCCAGGAACTGACCGTGGAACAATGCCTGAACGCCTTATTAATCCGCTCGGCCAATGAAGTTGCCTTTGCCATAGCGGAACATATCTCAGGCTCCACAAACTGGCAGGACTTCGGGGATATGATGAATACCCGCGCGGCGGAGCTGGGCTGTGTTGATTCCCATTTTGCCAATCCCAATGGTTTGCCCGACGAAAATCACTATACTTCTGCTCACGACCTGGCTATGATAGGCCGCGCCTTTTTTGCAAATGAAATGCTCTGCAAAATCACTTTGACAAGACGCCTGGAAATCCCTGCATCGGATAAGCTGCCTCAGGAAAAATTGGAGCTGAACAAAATGCAGATTATCCCTGGAGGAGAGTATGCCTACGAATACCTGGTAGGGTGTAAGACGGGCTACACCCAATCCGCCCGAAGCTGCCTGGTTTCCTGTGCGGAAAAAAACGGCATGAAACTCATCTGTGTGGTGCTGAAGGATGAATCTCCCAATCACTATCAGGACACTATTTCTTTATTTGAATATGGTTTCGCCAATTTTGAGAAAATAAAAGTAGCTCAAATTGAAACCAAATATAGTATTGACAACACAGGGCTGTTCTACAGCGGAAACGACATATTCGGCAGCTCCCAGCCCCTCCTTACCCTGAATCAGGATGATTATATTATCCTGCCCAATACAATTTCCTTTGAGGATACTGTGTCTGATATTTCCTACGATAACACAAATAAAACCCAGGCCGCTGTAATCTTCTACACCTATGAGGACGTTCCTCTGGGTTCCGTCAGGGTCAATTACATTGCAAATCAAAAAGAAACCTATACCTTCAACGAACCTCCTGAAGACGCCATTTTAGAGGACGCTTCTGATAAACCTGTCATTTATGTGAACAAAAACTGGATTATCATCGCCCTTGGGATTCTGTTTTCCATTATAATACTGCGGTTTCTCATCTACATTGTGCGCAAAAATTTTGTCTTCCCTGTAAGAGATGGAAGACGCCGGCGCCGCAGACGTCGCAGATGGTAGTTAAATTCCATGGCGTGTTAGAAAAACTCTCCAGTTTCCACACTTTTGTGGAATGTGTGTCTTACAGTAAATTTTTTCAAACACGCCTCTTTGCAGTTAGGAAGAAATATTCGTTTCATGACCAGAAATACGTTTTTTGTGTAATTCCCTTACATGTTTACTCCGTTCCCTTACAGCTTCCGCTTCCTCCGGCCCGACTAATTTAGTGGTTTTGACAACATACACACCGCCCTGCTCCGACTTACGCACACGTATTTTTCCTTTTAAATAACCATGTTTGTCACAATAAGCAAGACAATAATAATGTCTGCCGTTTGGTGAGAACCACTTTAACTTTTTGCGCAGATTTCGACGGCATAAATAACATTTACTGGATGCCACTTCCCTGTCCTGCAATGCTTCCGATTTATCCGAAAATTCTCTGGAAATATATTTCATATACGTATCGAACTGCGCCTTGATCTCGGACTTCCGGTCTTTGGGCGTATGAAATACATCATATGAGACTTTTTTCAGCACCTCCGGCTTTTCCGCTATAATTTTTATCAAAACCTTTGTGGTGTAATAAGCGTCGCTGAACGCCCTGTGAAAGGGGATATCTTTTTCCATTTGCAATGTCTCCACCGCATGTTCCAACGCCCTTCTGGATTTGCCATCTTCAAACGCAATGCTGAATAATTTCTGTACATCCAAAAAGGCAATGGGCCCCTGGGCCAAAGGCTCCATATGATAAAATCTCATATTTCTCTGCAGCTCTGTCAAATCCATAGCTCCCCAGGTACAAAACAAATGCTCTTCCTCTCCGCACCAACGGAAAAATTCCGTTGCCACTTGCACAAATGCTCTTCCCTGGTCCAATTCACTCATTTTCATATGAATCAGCCTGCCTGTGACCTGATGCATTTCACGATATACGGTGGGCTTAATCAATTCGCTGAATTCTCCGGTCATGACGCCGTCC
This sequence comes from Lachnospiraceae bacterium, assembly GCA_022793065.1. Lineage (GTDB taxonomy): Bacteria > Bacillota > Clostridia > Lachnospirales > Lachnospiraceae > Acetatifactor. The sequence goes on along the minus strand of JAAWCE010000076.1, from coordinate 38,790 downwards.
TCTTCTAAGCGGATAGCGCCAATCTCAATGATTTCAAAAGGAATATATGCCACCTCTTCTTCCAAACCAGTATTACTTTGATTCCACTCTAAATCCATTACAATATAATACATAAAAATCCTTTCAGCCGCCCCTGCAATTTCTGCTATGGCCAAACTGTAATCATCCGAACACGCTTTCGCCAGAAGGTTTATTTCACAAATCTGTGTTCCATCCAGGTATGAACCAGAGAAATCCATGAAGTACATTCTTCTTGTACTGCATCTCCCCCTCTGTTACATGTAAGCCGATTGGCAAGGGAAAGACCATGTCCCCCTTCTGGGTACATATGAAATTCCACCGAAACTCCCGCCTTGCGCAATGCGCTGACAAAAAGCAACGAATTTTCCACCGGCACGGCCCCGTCCGTGTAAGTATGCCAGATAAATGTGGGCGGCGTCTTTGGGCTAACCTGAAGTTCCAGAGACATTTTCTCCGACAACTCTTCCTCTCTGTCTTGCAGCAAATTTTGGAAAGATCCTCTATGGGCAAACTCACCGGAAGTGATTACAGGATAACATAAAATCATTCCGTCCGGACGAAGCAGTTTAAGTTCCGAACTCTTTATATTCAATGCTTCCGCCAGAAATGCTTCCTCCCAGAACACTCCAAGGGAAGCCGCCAGATGTCCTCCTGCAGAACAGCCCAGCACAATAATCTGGTCAGGATTTACATGCCATTCCTTTACATTCTGACGTATCAGCAGCATACTTGCGGCCAATTCCGTCAGCGCCGTAGGATATACCGCCGGCGCACAGGAATATTTCAGCACTGCGGCATGATATCCCATGGCAAGGAACTGCATGGCCAGAGCCTCCCCTTCCCTGTTGGAGGTCCCTACATATCCTCCCCCCGGACAGATCAATACAAGGGGCCTGGTATCAATGGCAACTTCTTCATAATAATCTTGTATATAAGTAATTAATTTTGTTTCCGGCAGAGAACCCTCCACCTGAATCGGAAAAGTTAAATTTAACATGATTTAATATGCCCTCCCCCAATATACCATCTTCTTTGCCGGCTTTTTGCAGCACACACAGGTATCGGCAACCTGTTCCTGTTCAAAAGGAATACAACGGCTAGTCACGCTTAGTTTCTCCTTAATCTGCACTTCACATTCCTCGTCACCGCACCACATGGCTTTCACAAAACCTGACTTCTCCTGGAAAAGCTTCTCAAATTCATCCATATTTGCTGCCGCATAGGTATTCTCGTCCCTGTGCACCCTGGCTCTTTCCAACATTTCTCCCTGGATTGTCTCAAGAATTTCCTCAGCTTTTGTCTCCAATTCCTCCAAAGGCACTTCTATTTTTTCCCTGGTGTCCCTGCGGCAAATCACACATTTTCCCGCTTCCAAATCCTTAGGGCCAATCTCCACACGGATAGGATACCCACGCATTTCCGCCTCGGCAAATTTCCATCCCGGCGTCTTATCCCTATCGTCCACTTTTACTCGGAACTTCCCTGAAAGCCTGTCCCGAAGCTCATACGCCTTATCCAGTACTCCGGCCTTCTTCTGCTGAATGGGCACAATGCAAATCTGTATGGGCGCCACTTTGGGAGGAAGTACCAGCCCCTCATTATCTCCATGCACCATAATCATTGCTCCAATCAGACGTGTGGTCATTCCCCAGGAGGTTTGATGTACATATTTCAATTTATTATCCTTGTCCGTAAACTGCACGTCAAAAGCTTTTGCAAATCCATCCCCGAAATTATGGCTGGTTCCCGCCTGCAATGCCTTGCCGTCATGCATCAGCGCTTCAATGGCATAAGTTGCCAGCGCCCCCGCAAACTTCTCCTTTTCTGTCTTCTGCCCTCTTATAACCGGTATTGCAAGCACTTCCTCGCAGAAATCCGCATATATGTTTAACATCTGTATTGTCCTGTCATGTGCTTCCTGGGCGGTTGCGTGTGCTGTGTGCCCTTCCTGCCACAGAAATTCTCTGGACCTCAGAAAAGGTCTTGTCTCCTTCTCCCAACGCACCACCGAACACCATTGATTATAAACTCTGGGCAAATCCCTGTAGGACTGTATATCATTCTTATAAAAATCGCAAAAAAGCGTCTCCGAGGTAGGGCGCACACACAGCCTTTCCTGCAAAGGCTGCAAACCGCCATGGGTTACCCACGCCACTTCCGGCGCAAACCCCTCCACATGATCTTTCTCTTTCTGAAGCAAAGATTCCGGAATGAACATAGGAAGATATACATTTTCCACCCCAGTCTCCTTAAACCTGGCGTCCAACTGCTTCTGAATCAATTCCCATATTGCGTAGCCCGCCGGTTTGATTACCATACAGCCTTTTACGGAAGTATAATCAATCAGCTCCGCTTTTTTCACCACATCCGTGTACCATTGCGCAAAATCCACTTCCATTGAAGTGATTTCCTCTACCATTTTTTTCTCTGCCATCTTTTCCTCCTCCCGCCGCTTGCGGCATATTCCTATATATTTTTTTCCCTCTTTTTACGACCTTCCAGCCCCGGCACCATCAAAATTGCCACCCATCCGGCGCTAAAGCCATTATTATACAGATTCAGCCCCCCATACATTTCCGTGGTACATGTAACTATGGCCGAATGTAACAATCCTGCAATGATTCCGGGAATCACACCAAACTTTCCGGCAATGGGCGCCAGCCCTACCACAAAAATTGCTGCAAGCTGCATACTGGGTGTGGTGGGCTGAAACTGATTCAGCAATGTTGACAAAAACACCCCCGCCAGCACAGGAAGATAATTCTTAATATGGGCGCCAAACGCTGCAAAGCCAAACGCCGCCAAAATTGCCCCCACTACAGGTCCGGAAAAATCCCCTCCAATGAAACAGATATACACGGAACAGACAATCCCCACCAGCCCCATATTCATCAGTGTGGTGCCAACACCCTCCAGCAGCACAAAATCTGCGGAAGCCTTACCGGAATGACGGCATATATTGAGCAAGCCCTTCAAATCTCCTCTGTTTAAAAACAGTCCATATAGAAATGTCAAGCCAAAATAACCAAACAGACCCAATACAATCCAAAGGGGACTCTCGGCGCGCCAGATGAGCACAGAGCCGCTTTCCAGTCCCACCGCCTTCAAAACGCATACCAGCACAAAGGCAATGACTCCCGCTGAAAATCCCACGTTAAAAAGATTATACCCTTTGTGCATGGTAGCTGTATGAATGGAAAAAACGGGAAGAAAATATCCTATCATCAGCCCCACGGCCACAGCAAAAAGCATATTAACCACCTTTCCGAAAGGCAGTATAAAAATCAGCTCCGTCACCAACGGCGCAAGGCAAGTACCAAACAGCGCAGTATAAATACAACTGCTTAATTGTACCCTATGTAGCCTTGCATATAAAAGCGTGCCCAGCAATATAGGCAAAATATTCAAAGGATTCTTACCCCACAGAGCATACCCCATATTAATAAAAAAGGCAGCCATAGTCAGTCCGGTAAACTTTACCCTTTTGATACATAACAATACAAACCCTATTGCCATCACGAACATAGAATTGATAAACGAGGCCCCATACCCCGCCAATTCAAAATAATCGGTAATCAGCGCATCTCTGGACACCACAATTGTCCACAGACCACGGATAATCGACCATTTCCCCAAATCCTCCCATCTGCTGCCAATCATCCCGGCTGTCAACAGCAATACTATGGAAAAAATACAAAAGAGCTTTAATTCCTTCCCCTCCAGCCTTTCCCTGATTTTTTCCGCCATCCAAACCTCCCGTCCCCGCTTTGTCACAAACCTTCTCACGTTGTAACACATCCATTTCAGTCTACCACAAACCAACGCTGATTACAAGTAACGCTCGGACCAATTCCTTTTCCCATTTCCTGATCTGTAATATTATTTTACCCCTTCGTCACCACTTTCAACTGCTTCCATAATAACGGCACCTCAAACGCTAACATTACAATCCACCCCACCAAATTTGCCCACGACAGACTTGCAAATCCCATGGAAAATATCATAAGCATCAAAAACACTGCCGCCACTCTGCCCAGCATGTTCATGAATGTACTGTAAAGTGTCACTTTCAAGTCCCCCATACCTCTGAAAAATCCCTGAATTCCATTTGTAAAAGCCGGCAGAAAATACATAAACGCAATGGATTTTAGATAAGAGACACCCAAATCCAGCACTTCCACATCCTGGCCGTCCGTAAACAGTCCCATAATCACAGGTGCTCCCAGAAAAATAACGGCGCAGATAATTATAGTATATGCAGCTTCAATAAAAAGTCCGCTTTGAAATCCCTTTCGTATCCTTTCCCTATGTCCCGCCCCTTTGTTCTGCGCAATAAAGGTGGTCATTGCATGACCAATATTTTGCTGCGGCGTATATGCAAAATCATCCACCTTGTTTACTGCAGTAAAGGCGGCCATGACGCTTACCCCCTGGGTGTTCACCATGGCCTGTATCACCGTCTTCCCCACCTGCAGACAAACTTGCTGCATTGCGCTGGTACTGCCGTAACTGATCGTCTTGCCAAGAAGTTTCTTATCAAACACCAACCACTTCCGCCCCAGATTCAAAAGCGGTATTTTCTTCTTAATGTACACAATACACAGAAAGCAGCTAAACGCTTCACTGATCACCGTGGACACCGCACTTCCCCTTACTCCCAGCCGAAATACCACTACCAACAGCAAATCTCCCAAAACATTCAGCACCGCGCTCATCATCAGAAAATACAGCGGAGTCTTACTGTCTCCCAGGGCACGCAGCGTATTTGCCAGAAAATTGTAAATAAAAGTAAAGATCAGTCCCATAAAAATAATGCGAAGATATCCCCCCGCCTGCCCAATAATTTCTTCCGGAACCTGGATCAGCCGAAGCAGCGGCGTAGCCAAAACCATTGTTAAAAGAGAGAAAAAAAGAGAAAAACCACATCCTGACAGGAATGTAGTGCTGACCTGACGGGACAGCAATTCATATTCCTTTGCCCCATACTGGGAACTCATAAGAATACTTGCTCCCATGCACAGTCCGCTGATGAACAACAGCGCAATATTCATAATGGGAGCGGAGGTCCCAACCGCCGCCAGCGCCTCATCCCCCACACATTTCCCCACAATGACAGAATCCACTGCATTATAGGTGAGCTGAAATAAATTTCCCAATACCAAAGGTATTGTAAAAGCCACTAAGGGGAGCGTAATGCTCCCCGTTGTCATATCTTTCTTCACATTTCACTCCCCTCCGCCCTGTGACAGGCGTCCGCTCAATCATAAATATAGCATCTCCGAATATGCCATTATAAAAGGTCCGCTTCCCTTCCCTTCATCCGTACAATAAAATTCCGGCAGTTCATAATTATTCTTTCCGCTTGCATCCGCCCTCCTATAAATATCCCTCAGTCCGTTTTCAGCCAAAACGCCGGACGGACACAGCAATCTGTCCCAGTTACATCTTCCGCTCCCCGTTCTATATACCCGTCAAAATTAACAGCGCTGTTATATTCGTATTTTTCTTCCTCATCCAAATCATAATATCGCAGCCACCAAGTGCCATGGTTTAAATATTCTTTCTCTTCACTCTCATCCACAAACCATGCTCCCCGCAGCCTTGCATAATTTGTTGTAGCCGTTCCCTGTTCCTCATACAAGGCATTTCCCTGTTCAAAAAACGTCTCTGCCTCGTGGCAGCTCAAGAGAAAGAGATAATCCTGTGTGTCTTCCATGGGATTTTTGATATCGGACAGCAGAATCCGCTCCCGTTCCTTTGACGTAAAAGCCGTAGACAAAAACTCCTCATTCAGCCATTTCCGCAAAGTGCATTTGGACCAGGTAACTTTTTCCAAAACATCATGGTATTGTCTGCAATCCAGCAAATATTTACTCACACAAAGACAGCGATTCTTTTCTTTTTTTAATACAATCCATTCTATAGGTTCTTTTTCTTCCATGTGGGTTTGAGGATATGTCCCCAAAGTGATTTCACTGATTAATTCACTTTCTTTTTCATTTTTACGATGCAGCCATACCCAATCCATTATAATATCCTCAACAGACGCAGCCTGAACATCTGAAAGAGAAGTATGATTTGTAAGCGCCTTAATAATTTCCCACCCCTTTTTACTGTGAACGGCATTTTGGGTTAAGGGCCTAAAACCCAAATCAAGATAAATCTTACAGGCAAGCCATGTTGTAGTCTGTGTGGGAATCTTTGCATGTGTATACCCCAGCTCCCGCATAACGCTCAACACATATGTTATCAAGGGTTTTGACAATCCTTTCCCCTGATATTCTCTGCGGACCGCAACCCAGTGCAGCCATCCGGCCCCCGACTTATCACGGCCCTTTATATCATAATAAGCAGTGGCCGTGGCCACCTTTATCCCCTGTGCATTTTCAACGAAAACCATTCGTTTTGGAAGCGTCTCTTCCTTTTTCCCATAGTATAAATTCCATACCGGCATTCCTTGTGCATTACTTATAAATTCTTTTGCGGATTTTTCAATCTCAATCCACGCATCCCGATCCCCTGGCTGATAAAAGACAAATTTGTAGCCCTCAGGAAGCGCAATAGATGGTAAGTTCTCCAAATCACGCTCAAGCAACAGTTCATAATATTGAATACGTCCGTCGTGATTATCAAATGGTATCCCTGTTTCATTCATTGCTGTTCCTCCCAGTATCCGGTTCTTCAGAACCAAAACATGTTCTTTTGTGTCAACATTGTACCACAAATCCGAAAACATGAAAACAGATAGTTATGGCTTATAAGATAAAATTACAACTTTTTCGGCAGAAAGTCTTATTTGGTTATGCGGACATCAGCGTAGCATAAGAACCGCAAGCAGATACACAAATGTGTTTATTGCTGGCGGTTCTTTTTTATTTTAATACAGGGAGGTCTTCATGCATGTCATGAAAGCGAAAGATTGATCAAAAACATTTCTGGTAAAACAAAAAGAAAAAGAAATGGGCGGAAAATTTTAACACTTATACGGTTTCCCCTTCCGCCCTTGCATTCAAATATTTGCGCACGGCCTTTACCCTGGTCCCCGTCTGATTGGCGGCCATTTCCTCCAACGCCCGTTCCCTGGCCTGGCGGCTTGTACGCAACTGCACCAAAATAGACACAATAAAACTCACAAGAAGGAAAGAGTAAAAACTGATCCCTCTGGAAATCAGCATGGCCGAAGTTACGATACCTGTGCCGAATATGGACGCATATGCGGAGACAAATCCGCCTTCTGCAGCGCCAACCGCACCGGGCAGAGGCAAATTACATACCGCCAATGTCAGAAGCGCCTGAACTCCTGCTACCTGAATCCAGCTTTGTCCCTTTAACCCAAACGCCAAATACACTGCCCAGGGCACCGAAAAAGACAATCCTAGCTGAATCAGACAAAGCGCCAGTACACGCAGTACCAAACCCGGATTGTGTTTTACGCAGTCAGCTCCTCTTGCATACTCGGAAAGCTGGTGCTCTAACTTCTGACGGGCAGATTCCGGATTCCGAAGAATATGTGTTTTTGTGAGAAGGGACAAAACACCCTCACAAATCCGGCGGGTGGGATTGGGCAAAAACATCACCATTACCATGCCAACCGTAAGAATCACCATCATGCCCGCACCATACAGAAGCAAAAGCCCCAATCCGCCGTCCATCTGTTCACGAACTGCCGGAACTCCAAACCAGATTCCGCCTCCCCACAACAGCGTAGCAACCTGATAACAGGATGCAATCAACATCATATTCAGCGCCCCATGGGCCGCCGGAATCTGGTCTTTGCTCATATAATAAATCTGCGCCGGCTGCCCTCCCGTAGCGGAAGGGGTAATGGAACTTACATAAAACCCAACAAAAGAATATCCCATACAACGACGATAAGATACCTTATGTCCCAGTCTGCCCAATATCTGGTAACTGCACAAAGCCTCGCATCCTACAAACCCCAACATACACAAAAGTCCCAACAGCAAATACTGAGGCTTCAAATGCTTCATACTGGCTACCATCAGACCTACCGGCTGCCCCTTCAGCAGCACTGCCCCCGTAACTCCCATAACAACAACCATCAGCAACAATCCCAGCCAATTCTTTTTCCCATGTATCATACTGCTACCCCCTGACTTTTAGCAATGACTTCCATCACCCCGTTAATACTCTCCGCCCGCATCTGTTCCCTCAGTCTATCCATCCGATAACGAGCGCCTGCCAAACGGCCTTCATCTGACAAAATTTCCCGAATTTCATCCGCACAATTCTTTTTGCCGGCCACCCAGCCGATTCCTTCCTCCGTAAGCCACCTGGCATTGCCCTTCTCCTGCTGCAGCGTAGGCGGCCAGGTCAGAATCGGAACCCGTGCAAAAATAGTCTCAAACAATGTGATTCCGCCGGGTTTTGTCACAATCAAATCCGCCCGCCACATATACTCCCACACCTGATTGGTGTACCCGATGACCTGAATATTTTCCCAACGCCCCTGAAGACGTTTACACAACTTTTGGTTATGGCCGGTAATAATCGTCACATGCACATCCGGAATCTGATTGAGCGATTCATAAAAGTCCTCAGACTTTGGCAAAAGTCCCAATCCTCCGCCCATAATCAATACTTCCTTCCTCCGTTTCGTTTTCTGATCCCTTGTCCGGTTGATGCTTCTCCCCTGTACATCCGCCATCTGAAAACGAAATGAAGCCAAACTCTTCTCATCCATATCCTTCCCACCGGAGAAACCATGAAATTTACCTTGTGCACCGTCTGCTTTTTCCAGCTTGCACCCGCTTCCAAAGGTACTTTTTCCCATGGTTCTGCCTGTTGCGCTCCATTGTCCCGGCTGCAGACTTCTGCCGGATTCCGCAATTGCGTACTCTTCAGATAAGATACTCTGATTTTCTTTCCCACTCTTTACTTCATATCTTTCAAAAGAAAGCGTTTCCCTGATTTTGGTACTGTCCGCCTCCCTCTGTTCCATGGAACCATAATTAGTTTCCCTATCTTTTCGGCCATAACATTCCAATGAAAGCGTCTCGTCTTCTCCCATTTTATAATACACCATGGATTCTCTTCCCATGTCCGTCCCATCATCCGACCTGTCCAAAAAACGGAATTCTTCCCGCACCGGAATACCAGTGACACAAATCAGCGCCGGGTCCACTCCCTTCGCCGCCAATTCCTGACGGACTTCTCTACTGGCAACCAGGTAGCAATCCGTATTCTGATTAATCCACTCCGGATGAGAACTTACATCCGTAACACAGGTAATCAACGGCAAATCCAACCCATAAGCCCCCTTGTTCCCGGCCTGTTCTTTCAGCCGTGATACCAACTGCGCACACAAGGGATGGGTTGCAATCACAGCGTCAGGCTGGTACTGATGAAGCAGCTCCGCCAGTTTATCCAGCAACACCCCTTCAAAGGGCGGACGGGCATCCGGATGTCCCATGGAAGTTAATTTATAATATATGTTAAACAGTTGACTGCCATAAGTAACCACCATATTAAAGCCTTTATACATGGTATCAGCCAGATTTGGTGCCGCATACGACAGAAAATCCTCCACTTCCACCCTTGCATCAGGAAAATTGTGCAGCAACTGTTGTCTAAGCGACTGAGAGGCACTCCAATGGCCCATGCCAAATTTTCCAGTCAATATCAAGATATTCATTGCACATTCACCTTTCTTCATCACATTTCAAAAGCGTGTTTGCTCTTCCAAACACGCTTTAGTATATCATTCCTTTCTAAATATGCCCACAGAAAAATCTAAAAATTTACGAAAGAAATCCTCAGACATTTATTTATCTTCGGCAAAAACCCAATTTTTCTGTATCCTAAAACTAAGGAAAAACAAAACGGTATCCACAATCACTTTGGATAAAAGCATGGGTAGTATATACGCCAGAAGGGAAACCAACACTGCGCTGGCCATCATTTGTCCCAAAAACAGAATCATATATCTGACGATTTCCCTGCCCACGGGCATCCGACTCCGAAAGCTGTAATGGCGGTTTAACAGAAAATTAACCGTACCCGACCCCATCCTTGCAAGAACGGTGGCAAGAAATATTTTCTCCGTCTGAGCAAAAGCCAAAAACAATGCAATCAGGAAAAATAACAGGCAATCCACCGCCGCTCCCGCCAGAGACGCCAGAACAAACCTTACAAATCTCCCGTACACGCGCAGAGAATCCGCTATGGGCCGAAAATGAGACGTTCGATTCTTGTCCTCATACACTGTTTCAATATCCACAAACTTCATGGGTGCTTTCCGCGCCGCATCCATGAGAAAATTCATCTCATATTCATATCGCTCACCCTCTTCCGCAAGCGCTAAGTCCATAAGCCCCACAGGTATTCCCCGCAGCCCTGTCTGTGTATCAGGGCAAGCTACCCCGCTAATAAGACGGAAGAATACGCTGGTGACACGATTTCCAAATTTGCTCCGAGGCGGCACATTTTCCCCGCCAAAATCCCTTACCCCCAAAATCAAAGCATCTGGGTTCTGTGCAAGCGCCTGGGCTACACGCAGGATGTCTTTTGGCAAATGTTGTCCGTCGGCGTCTGCCGTTATGTACCCCTCCGCCGTGTTCCATTTTATACTTGCCGCTTTTAACGCTGTCTTAATCGCCGTACCCTTTCCCTGATTTTGTTCATGCCGTTCCACCATACATCCCAGCGCTTCCGCCTGTTGAAAAATATCCCAATATTCCGAACCTCCGCCGTCGTCCACCACGACAACATGTCCGAATCCCGTCTCTTGCAGCTCCTGTATCAAATGAAGCATCTTCTTTTCAGGTTTATACGCTGGGATAATAATAACCGCTTCTAAGGGATCCATTCCCATTACCTCTCTTTACTCATATCAGAACTGTAAAATGCCCTTCCCATCCCGTCAGTCATTCTACCACACATCCTCTGTTTGTTCAAGTACCATACCGCCCCACACTTCCTTATGGGCCCGTATGCACAAAAAATGCGGGAACCACTATCCCCGCAATTTTTTCACTGCCTTTTCCCCAATCAGGCATTGACCATGTTCTTTTAGATGCGCTGTCTGCTCTTCCTGCGCCGCATATAAAGCGCTGAATTCCAACGCCTGAATACATGCTCTGCTATACCGCTCATAGGAAGCACGACCTTTGCACAGATACAGATAATAGAGGCCATTCATCTCATATAATGAGGACTCTACCTGTAAGTTAGAAGGCAAAACCGATACATATTCCATTACCTTACCAATGCCCGAAAAGACAAATACTGCAAATCCCGGACGGTTTTCCTGCTGTTTTCCCGCCGTTTTGCCCTCTTTCTGCGCACTCTCGCCAGGGGCTCCCGGCAAAACTTCTCCCCCTTCCCCGGCGCCTGACTGTCCCAGTTTTTCCCTGGTCTTCTGCAGAATACGCTTCATTTCCTTCAGACATTCAATAAACTGATCTCCCTCTTTCACCTCCGCATCTCTTTCGGAAAAAGTGAGAATCAATCCCTGGTCCGGCAACATCATTATCTGTAAATCAAACGCAAATTTGGGCGGCTTATATCCCACCAACGCTTCCGCCTGTTCAATAATTTCCTGCACAATTTCCCTTGCTTTATCGCTGCGCATAATAAAATCCTTATAATCAATGTCATATTCTTCCAATTCTTCATTGGACAAAAAGCATTTTACCGTCTTATCATCCACTCGTTCAATTCTCATACCTACTCCCATCCGTGCGCCCCCACGCACATCCAACTTAAGGCTACCTTCCCACAAACGTAATTATGTATGAACGCCCCATTACACCTGCGGACAAGGTGCTGTGTATTGATTGCCCACACAACAGCCAAATCTTTCGCACCTGTAATTATAATATCATAGTACTGGAATTTTTTCAATTATATAAGTTTTCCAACTTATACATTTATTACAATCCTATTTACAGCAAAACGCATAGTATATTACTGTTCACTCCATCACCGGAACCCTTTGTCAATCATGTCTCTCGTCACTGTCAAAGGTTTCGCAAAACCTTGCGGATAGCGAAATTTCTTCTCCTGCGGCATATAAATGAGAGGTGTCGCCAAAAGCACTTACCCGAAACGCTGCTTTCCCCCGTCTGCGCTCTTCGGAAATAACAGTGGTTACAGCCGTGGGCGCCGCACAGGTATGGTGCCAGAGTATCATTGGAGAGACATTCATAAGCCGGCTCAAAAGCACACATTCCAAACCAAAATGGCAGAAAAATACAATGGTGTCCCGGTTGGAACGCTCCACTCTATAGTACTCCCCTTCCCTCACATAACCATGTTCCGCTAAGAGAGTGTCAAAGCTGCGGATAATTGCCTCATAGATTTCCCCCACTTTTCCCTGGCGCATAATCTCCGTTTCCGCCCAATTATCTCTTTGAAAATAAACCGGTTCTGCCGTCCAGTCCTCCGGAAGCCAGTCCCAGGCAATCTTTTTGCTGTCAGTCACATCCGGCCGCCATATCAAAGGCGGAAATTCCCTCAGCCAGTCGCAGACCACCGCCTCCCTGTTCATTTTTTGCAAGGTGACCGCTGCCGTATCCCTGGCCCTTCCCAACGGTGAACAGTAGAATGCCGTCACTTCCAGTTTTGATATACGTTCCGCCAGCAGTTTTGCTTCCCGCCAACCCTTTTCTGTCAGCGAGTCTTTCTCGTAGTCCGGATCACCGTGTCGAATGATTACAATGCGCATATTTATCTCCTGTTCCGCAGCCCCTATACTGCCGTTTTTATTTTATTCCCGCAAAATATCTGCCATGCCCTAACCCAGTGCCACATCCAACACCATCATCAGCACAAACCCCAACGATACGCCAATGGTACCGATATTGGTATGTTCGCCCGCCTGTGCTTCAGGAATCAATTCTTCCGCCACCACATAAATCATGGCTCCTGCGGCAAATGCCAGAAAATAAGGTAAAATCGGCACAAGGTGTTCTGCCAGCAAAATTGTTACCACTGCTCCCACAGGCTCCACAACGCCTGAAAGTACGCCATACCAAAATGCCTTAGGTCTGGATGCACCTACATTTCTAAGAGGCATAGAAATAATGGCCCCTTCAGGAAAATTCTGAATGGCAATCCCCACAGCCAGCACCAATGCAGCCGCAAAAGTCATGCCCGTGCCCTCTGTCATAGCTCCTGCAAACGCCACTCCCACCGCCATACCTTCCGGAAGATTATGAAGCGCCACCGCTAACACAAGCATGGTGGTTTTCCGAAGATCAGACTTCATCCCCTCCGGTTTTTCATCCTCTATATGCAGATGGGGCACCAGACTGTCAAGCGTCAGCAAAAATCCCACGCCCAGTATAAATCCTGCCGCCGCTGGAAGCCAGGCATTTCCTCCCTCATTTTCCGCCAACTCTATCGCCGGAATCAACAGCGACCAAACCGATGCGGCAATCATAACCCCTGCGGCAAACCCAAGCAAAAGTTTTTCCAACCATGCATTCATTTTTTCCTTCATAAAAAATACCATGGCCGCTCCAAAGGTAGTGCCCATAAAAGGAATCGATAAGACAATAAATTCTTCCATGTTACCTCCAATCATGCACCATTCACAGCCCCATGCGCCATAACAGCATATGGTACACATTGCATAAAAGCCGTGGATGATAACCCTGTCCGCCCCTTGCGGCACATTCTGCAAAATAATCAATAAACATAGTATGCTACATCCCATGTTCAAAATACAGATTCGGGTTGGAAGAATTTATTTTTTCATTACTTTATGGCTCAAGAACCGTTCTCATATCCGCAATCACCCACTTATCATCCATTTTTACATAATAATATTTATCATTTGTGACAACCGTTCGGACTTCGCCGGTCTTCGTAAGCAACATGGTCTTCTCAAAATACACATCGCATGAGAAGAAATCTTCCGTATATCTTACATAATTGGTAACTTTTTCATTGGCAAAGGCAGGCGCCTGATGCTGGCTGTACATCCATAGGTCATATCTGCGGTAATGGTCCGCCTGTTCCAGAAAATAAGACCCTTTCGGAAACATATATCTAAGAGGTTCCACACTATTATTTCCTCCCGGAAGGTCTCCTGAGAAAAAATCTGAGTAATTTTGGGCATTTTTTATTACATATGCCGCCAGTTCATCGTCTATCTGTTCGGTAGGGAATGTAAGCGCTTCTATGGTTCCATCCTGCTCCGTACATTCCATCTCCTGTCCGTTCCTGTCGGTAACTACGATCTCCGGCGTCTCGGACAATCCCGATATTTCATACTCAACAATATAAGGTACCGTCACATAGGCCGCCGCATACTCTAACTCATCCATGTCCCATTCATTTCCGGTCAATTCCCTCTCATCTGCCATAATCCCATTAATCTGAACCGAACAACTATCGGGAACACGTATCAGAATATGCTTATCCTCCATCTCCAAAACAGGTTCCAGAGATTCAATCTCCCATTCCTGGATAGAAAGGATAAACATTAATTGCTCAGAAGCTATCTCTCTCAAAGTTGCGGAGGCAATCTTCCTGTCTCCGGCATAAATATGATACACGGGGTTCTGCACATCATAGCTCCCCGGCGCCTTTTCAAAGCTGATTTCCTCACTGGCAATATAGGACAGATAGCGATTCTTGACAATATCCGCCGCTTCAAATCTGCTCCTTGCCGACGGAAAAGACAGCAATTCTTCCCCTTTTCCCTCTTTCAAATCTCTTACCAATGTCTCCATAACACGTTCCGGCTGCGACGCCTCGTAAGCAACCAGGCATTTTTGCACATATCCCAGTATGTACATCCACATAACAGCCAACGCCATTAAAAACAAAAAATATCCTACCAAAAAAACAGGAAATTTCCTCTTTTTGTATCCGGCCATTTGTCATTCTCCCTTCTTATCCACCACAAAAGCCGTGGGCAACAGCCAGGAAGAGGTGGCATAATATAATGTGACACTTGACATTTCATATGTACCGTCATAATACATGGCGGAAGAGCTGCCGCCGTCCAGATTAGCGGCATTGACCGCTCCATATTCCTGCATGATGGAAATCAAATCCCTGGCGGTGGCTCCCAGGTGTCCGCCTGCTCCCCTGCCGTCCGTCACCAGCAAAAGTACGGTTCCGTCCGCCTTCTGCCCGATTGCCGTTCTGGGATTTGCCCCGCTTCCGCTTCCGCTGAATTCGGTGGCCGTCCCGTTGATAATCAATTTTGTAAAGTGATTGTCATCCCCATCCTCAATGTCTTTGAAACTTACGGCGTCCCGTATTCTGTTTTCCGTCACAAAATTCTCCACCTGTGCGGCAGATAAATTGCCGGTATCCGCAATAATCAGCACATCATCTTCATTAAACCCTATCATGACGTCGCCCGCCTGGGGAACATTATATTGAATTTCACCGCCGCAGACCACAAGGCCTTTGGGTTTTCCACCCCAATTACCCAGAGAATGATATTCTCCTCCATTTACTCCCCCGATACAATCCTCTTGCTGCACCAATTGTTCCAACGTTGAACCGCTTTTACTCTGTGAATCGTCGGACCAGGGATATATTGTGGCAAGCCTTACCCTTGCCGGGTCACGGATTATCATCAATTTCGCAAAAAACGAATGACCCGATATTTCCACAATCTCTATGTCCGCCTGCTCCTGGGTCTGTTGTTCCTCACCGCTGATGGCCGGTCCTTGCGCCGGAATCACTATCATATCGGGATTCACTTCATCCTCGTTATGGGTCATACCGTTTCGGCCGGTAATGGCAAGTATTTCTTCTTCACTGAAATACCAGGAAGCAAGAAATTTCATCTGCCCTGTTTCCAATATGGTTGACACAAACAAATCCCTTGCTGCCGGACTGGGTCCATGACAAATGAGCCACAGCGCAGTGTAAGCGCCTACAAATGTAATCAGCAAAAAGGACAAAAGTACCAGGAAGCATCTGCCGATATACTTTAAAGCTCTGTGCGTCTTCGGTTTCTTTTCTTTTCTCATACTTTCCTCATTTCTGTTATGTATTTCATGAGTATTATAAAATGATATACCGCAGAAGTCAACCGTAACAATAATACCATTGCTTATACCATATAACACAGAATATCCCGAAAAAGCCTTTTATGGCCTTTCCGGGATACCCTATTTTCGTCATTTTACTGTTCTCTTTTCCCTAATGTAAGCTCCAAATCAATACTCTCATATTCACCGTTGACAAGTCTCTGCACCGTAACTTTTACAGTCTCGCCGGCCCTGTAATATCCTACCAACTCTGCCAGCGCTTCTCCGGTAGACACCTTTTGGCCGTCAAACTTCACGATGATATCATACTTCATCATACCTGCCTGCTGGGCCGCAGACCCTTCTTCTATCTCCTGTACGGACACGCCCTGAGGAATTCCCAGCATTTGAGCATACTGTGCGGTTACGTCCCTCATGCTTACGCCCATATATCCCTTTTCTTCTTCCGCCACCAAATCCGTTCTGGTCTGGCGCTCCATCAATTCCGCAATAATGGGGCTGGCAGTACTGATAGGAATGGCATATCCCATACCTTCTACACTATATCCATCCATTTTACTTGAATTAATGCCGATTACCTCACCGTTGATATTCAGCAGCGCGCCGCCGGAATTGCCATGATTGATAGCCGCATCCGTCTGGATAAAGATTCCTGTGGAACCGTCTTCCGCAGTCATTTCACGGTTTAAAGCGCTGATCATTCCGCCCGTAACGGACTGCCCATATCCCAGTGCATTACCGATCGCAATGACAGGGGAACCAAGCTTCAAATCATCACTATTACCCAAAGAGGCAACGGTAATTTCATTCTTTGTCTCTTCAGATAAGGTTTCCAGAGGCACGGAGATTACCGCCAAATCCATATCCGAATCCAATCCCTTTACGCTGGCTGTGGCTGTGGAACCGTCTATAAAGATAATCTGCAGTTGGTCGGAATTCTCAACCACATGATTATTTGTCACTATCAGAAGTTCCTTTTCGTTCTCCGCAAGGATAATTCCGGACCCGCTGGACACGCCGGGCTGACTATAATCATAACGCTGTCCCCATAGGGTCATGCCCGTACTGGTATTTGTATAATTATTTACAATGGACACCATGGCGGGCATTACCTTCTCCACCACACCGGACACATCATCCGTAATATAAGTAACATGGTTGACACTGCTCAGCGAACCGTTATTTACTCCACCAGGCTGACTTACCTGATCCGAAACCACCGCCTGGTTATCCTCCTTTGGAACCAACTGTTCCGTTCCCAGCTTTACCGCATAGAATCCGCCCCCGGCAAACACGCCGAACGCCAGCCCCAATCCTGCACTTATGACTACTTTGCGGAAACCGCTTTTTTTCTTCTTTTCTTTTACGGTACTGCTTTGTGCCGCTGTATCCGTATTTTCTGTATTCTGTATCACGTGCTCGGTCTGATACTCTGTATATTTGCCTGTCTCTGAATTGGAATAAATTTCATTATCATACATAGTGTTTTACCTCCTAAAATGCTGTTTCATTTCCTTTGATGAACACAGTATATCTCGCAATTGTGACAAAAATGTGTTTTTCTGTTGAAAGGATTGTGAAAAAGTATTTCCCCACTATGTACCTTGGAACAGTGTCCAGGCATTTTTCTCTCATACAGTCAGTGCGCCAACGAGCGCAAATGAATTATTTTACTCAATGGTAACGGATTTGGCCAGATTTCTTGGCTTATCCACATCGCACCCTCTTCCTAACGCTATATAATATGCAAATAGCTGCAATGGAACAATGGCCAGCGAATTTGCAAAAAAAGGATTGGTTTCAGGAATAGATACCACATAATCCGATACCTTTTCAATGGCCTTGTTCTCTTCGTTTGTCACAGCCATCACAAAAGCGCCCCTGGCCTTAACCTCTTGAATATTACTGATTGTTTTCTGGTACAGCTCAGGCTGGGTGGATACTGCCACCACTAATGTCCCCTCTTCAATCAGAGAAATGGTTCCATGTTTTAGTTCTCCCGCCGCATATGCCTCCGAATGAATATAAGAAATTTCCTTTAACTTTAAGGAGCCCTCCAGAGAAATCGCATAATCAATTCCCCGGCCGATAAAGAAAATATCCCTTGCCCCCAGATATCGGTTTGCAAAATGTTGTATGGTCTGTTTCTGTGCCAAAAGTAATTCGATTTGCTCCGGCAAATGCCGCAGATCAGCCAGAAGCGCCCCATATTTTTCATCGTCCATCATACCTCTGACCCTGGCAAACTTCATGGCCAGCAAATACATCGCCGCAAGCTGGGCGCTGTATGCCTTTGTGGTGGCAACGGCAATCTCCGGCCCGGCCCAGGTATACAGACAGGCATCGGCTTCTCTGGCAATGGAACTTCCGACCACATTTACAATGCCCAGCACTTTATATCCTTTCGCCTTTGATTCCCGCAATGCCGCCATAGTATCTGCGGTTTCTCCTGACTGACTGATGACAATTACCAGACTTCCTTCCCCTAAAATGGGATTGCGGTAACGGAATTCACTGGCCAAATCCACCTCAACAGGGATTCTGGCCAGTCCTTCCAGCACATATTTCCCCGTCACTCCCGCATGGTAAGCGGAACCACATGCCACAATATGAATTTTCTGCACCGCCCTCAATTCTTCATCCGTCATATGAAGTTCTTCTATTATAATCTCTCCCCCACTTCCCTCCACACTGCGAATTCTGGGAGAAATGGTGTCAATAATGGTCTTAGGCTGCTCATACATTTCTTTCAGCATGAAATGTTCATAGCCTGCTTTTTCTGCGGCATCGGAATCCCAATCTATATTGACAGGCTCTTTCTCCAGCTCTTCTTCATCTAAGGAGTAAAAACTCAGTCCGTCCCCCCGCAGAACAGCCACTTCCTGATTATCCATATAGTAAACTGTCCTGGTATATTTCAAAATTGCCGGCACATCCGACGCAATGAAGCTTCCATTCTCATTTCGCCCTACAATCAGAGGGCTGTCCTTGCGGGCGGCATATATTTCCTCCGGAAAATCCGCAAACATAATTCCCAGCCCATAGGACCCTTCTACACGGTGAAGCACCTTTGTAATGGCTTCCAGCGGATTTCCTTTATAATAATATTCCAACAGATGTGCAATCACTTCCGTATCCGTTTCCGATACAAATTGATATCCTTTGCTGCGCAATTTCTTTTTCAAAGCAATATAATTTTCAATAATGCCGTTGTGTACTACGGCAATGGTCCCTGAAGCGTTGGTATGTGGATGCGCATTTTTATCGCTGGGGGCCCCATGGCTTGCCCATCTTGTATGCCCGATTCCCGCAATACCGGGCATATCCTCCCCGCCCCTGGTGAGATTTTCCAGTATTTTCAACCGCCCGATGGCTTTTCTTGTATTGATTTTCTCACCGTCGTATATGGCCATCCCGGCGGAGTCATAACCTCTGTATTCCAATTTAGCCAATCCGTCTAAAATAATCGGAGCAGCCTGAACCGCCTGGTCCTTACCAATATAACCTACTATTCCGCACATAATTTCCTCCTATTCCAGTCTCTCCTCTGCGGCGCCCCTGTCATTCCTATAACCTCGTTGTCTGGGAAATAATCGCCGTTGTCTTAAAATGTACTTTCATTTTATATGCTTTTGTCTAAGTCTATGATATAATTTTATACCCACAATCACGAGAATATAAATTATAATCCCGTTAAATAATAGCCCTATGGGGTTACAATGCATTGACATAAAAGGGCTTATATCAAGATCCCTATTATCCATATATAAATATGGCATGGGAAACCCAACTTTGTAACGTAAACTGTCCGTTATCTTAAAAGGGAGAAAATAAGATAATATTATTTCAATCCATAAAGCTAAGTTAAATAGTTTCCAATTCATCTTTTCAAAAAGTTTCATCTTACAACCTCCGATTTCAGTTCCGTGCTGACACTACTTCTGCATCCAGTATTCCTTGTTTGTAGTGATACGTATAATGAATCCTCTGGGAAGAAATCTGTAATGTTTCCCCATAAGGTATCCGGCATACTTAAAACCACATTGAAAACAAAATCCCAGAAATCTATATGAGCATTTATTTTCCCGAAAATACTTCCACGCCTTTTTTACCAGATTCTTTCCTTCTTTTTCAGATGTAATTCCCCCAAATACCTCCGGGTGGTCCGCCTGGGATACACCCAAGTCAAAATTACGTCTGAGCTGCATCCAGTTTGTATAATTATGGGAGTGCACCACCTTAGCCTCCGCCACATAGGCAATCTCATATCCCGCCCTGATCAATCCCGAAGCATATATCATATCTTCATTAAAAATTGTATGTGAGATAAATCCGCCTGATTCCTCGTATATATCCCTGCGGTATGCAGCACATACATTGGAACAGAAAAACGTCTTTATTCCCATTTTCTCCAAATCTGCTTTGGTTTTCACCTGGGATTTATCAGGGTAGTTAAATTCTCTGGAAATCTTTTCAAATTCCGAAGAATCCTTCCCCGGAAGCTGCCTGGCATACGCAGCCGCCACATTCTGAGACAATGCCCCTGTAAGTCGTTCCAGCAGAAAACGATCCGCCGGCACTGCATCCTGAGTCATCATTACAAAGATATCTCCGTCAGAATACTGCACCCCTCGGCGCCTTGTTCCCCCATGGTCAAATTCTCTTTTCGACAAATGGTATACCTTTACATTGGCATACTTTTTTTCAAACTCCGCTCCCGCCGTCAATTGCTCAAAATATATTCTCTCCGTATTCATCAGTATTATATTCTGAACCGGCACCGTCTGTCTCTCTAAACTATCCAAAAGTAAAAAGAGAGTTCGATCCGGTTTATATATGGGAATAATTACATCTATTTTCAATCATTTATACCCCTTTGTATGATCATAAAGCCAGATATAAAATCCATACCCACCCCTATGCCGCAACCTATACACTCAAGAAAGGGAGCTTGAAAGCCCCCTTTTCCACACACTCCACTTCCACCTATCTTTGAAGATATTGTGCCGTATCGGATTTAATTTTTTGGCTGTACTCTTTTACACTTTCCGTAACGGTGTACTCTTCATCGTCAAACAAAAACTGATGCAGCCATACCACATTATCCTCCAAACTGAGCGGAATTACACATGCGCCATATGCGCCCACATTGGCATTTCCCCGCATATCCTCCCTAGGAAATCCCTCTTCTTCCACAATCTTATAATTAGAAATATTTTTCAACAAATCCAAAATATCCTTGGAGTCCAGACTGGTATAAATATTGCCAATGCAGTCGTTAAAGACCTTTGTGAGCGTAGCCAAATCCGTTTTCTTTGCCTGCTCCTCAATGGCTTTCAGCACTTCCCTTTGCCTGGCAGTACGCATAAAATCACTTCCCGCCGTCTGACGTATCCGACAATAAGCCGTTGCCTGCAGACCATTCAAAAGCTGATACCCCGTCTTCTCAACCGGAGTATAATCACATTTCAGCACGTTGGCAACGCCAATCTGGTAATTGTTGATATGCTTGATCTCTTCGCTGTCCACATCCACATACACCCCGCCCAGGCCGTCAATCACACTGCTCAGTCCCTTATAACCCACTGCAACGAAATTAGTGATATTCATATCCAGATTCATATTTAACATTTTCACGGCCTGTTCCGCACCGCCAAAAGAATACGCCGCATTACATTTCTGATATTTATCCGTGCCAATATTCAAATAAGTATCCCGATACACACTGACCAACTTAATGTCTCCCGTATCAAGATTAATACTGGCAATCATGGTACTATCGCTTCGGCTATTGCTGTAAAGCTGCTTGGATGTTTCCGCATCCAGGCCAAAAAGCGCGATATTCATATATCCGTGCATGGTGCCGCCCTCTTCCGCCTGCTGCTTCACCTCTTCCGGTATCTCCACCCTCTTTGGGTCCAACTCGGTCAATTTAGGCCCTTCGGCCGCCTTACTATTCATAACCACAATCAGCACAACCACCATAATGATAATGATCAAAATCTCCACAATGAACAATATCATTTTACCTTTTTGGTTCCCTCTTGCCCTTCTCCTCGTCGCCATAATCCCTTCTCCTTATCAGTAAGCATTTTTGTTGATAAACCCGGTAAAAAAAGTCATCAGAATTATCTTAAAATCAAACCATACGGTCCAGTTTTCAATGTAATATATATCATATTCAATTCGTTTCCGAATAGAAGTATCTCCCCTTAGGCCATTTACCTGCGCCCATCCGGTGAGCCCTGGTCTAACCTGGTGTTTCACCATATATCTTGGAATCTCTTCTTTAAATTTCTCTACAAATAGAGGTCGTTCCGGTCTTGGTCCCACCAAACTCATATCCCCTTTCAATATATTGAATAGTTGGGGAAGTTCATCCAAACTGGTCCTTCTCAGAAATTTCCCCACCGCTGTCACTCTGGGGTCGTCCTTTACAGTCCATGCCTTCTTTTCCTCTCCGGGCAGCTGCATCTCCATACTGCGAAATTTATACATATAAAAAGAACTGTTGTGAAGTCCAACTCTTTCCTGCTTAAAAATAACAGGGCCCCGGCTGGTAAGCTTAATAATTGCCGCTGACAGAAGCATAATGGGTGAAGTAATCAAAATTCCTGCCAATGAACCAATAATATCCACCACTCGTTTTATAAAAATATTCCCCGTATTGGTCAAAGGAACATATCTGATATTCACAACCGGCAGCCCCATCAAATCCTCCGTATAAGGCTTACTGGGAATCAGGCTGTTATAATCGGGAATAAATTTCGTATGCACTCCCGACTTTTCACAGGTAGAAACAATACTTTCTAAATAATTGTAATCTTTTAGCGATAGTGTAATTGCTATCTCATCCATCTTATTCTCCGGCAGAATAATCTCCAGGTTCCCCAGACTGCCAAGAACCTTTACTCCCTTATAAACCGTCCCCGCCGGAATATGATTATCCAGAATCCCACATGCCACATATCCCCACTGAGGATTGTCCATCAGCCTGTCAATATATTCCTCCGCCGCCCGCGAATAGCCCACAAGCAAAATATGCTTCAGGTTAAATCCTTTGGAGCGGATTGTGCGCAGCCCTTTGCGCAGCGCAAGCCGAAAACAAGAGGTAAAAAACACATTAAACAAATAAAAAAAAGCCATTACGGAACGAGAAAAATTTATCTCACGGATGATCATATATAAAATAATGATCAACGACATAATTCCGATTGTATTCGCCTTCACGATCCCATATATCTCAAATCTACGGCGCACCGTCCGCTTTGGCGAGTATACATCATTGGCATAATACAGCAACATATACATGGGAACCAAAAAAGGCAACAACATAAAATAATCGCCTGCCGGAAGTACTCCCACACCCGGCCCGTCATTTAAAATATAAAATTTAAAAAAGTAGGCCGACATAAGGGATGCCGCGGTAATAGCCGCATCCGCAGCCACCATTAAGCGGTTAAATACTTTCTGATTGTCTTTTATCATAAGCGTCACCTGATGTATACCTTACTATATTATTTTAAAAAGTGCAACTTAGGATTTTATGAAGTTGTTTCTTAATATTTCTTAAGAATACGAAAAACATTCACATAGAGTTGCCACTGCACCGCCAGACAGTTCTTCCAGTCTCTCTTCCGCTTCTTGAAACTCCTGGAATTAGCGGCTGATTTCTGAAAACCATCTCTCAATCCTTTCATATATATCATACCCATTCCTTTTTTACAGAAAAAAAGAAATTTCAGGAAAAAACCCAAAAATAAAAAAGGCATATTCCAAAGAATCTGCCAAAAGGGCATATTTTTCAAAATAACATATACGCTGTTGGCTGCTGCCAGAGAAGTTTTCCATTCATTATACCGTGAACCGCTGGTGGCGCTTCCGTAATGAATGACTTTCGCAGAAGGTTCATAATAGTTTCTGTAACCCCATAGCCTTGCACGATATCCTATGTCTAAATCTTCCAAATACGCAAAATGAGCCTCGTCAAAGAGGCCGATTTGGTCAAAAATGCTTTTTCTGTAGATAGCAGCGCCGCCGCAAGCGGAAAAAATTTCCGAAGGCTTTTCATAATTTTGGGCCGGACGCCCTTTTCCCCGCGCGTATGCCCACCCAAGCACACAATACCTGTCTCCCGCGTCATCCACAAGCTCCGGTCTGTCCCACATCAGCATTTTTCCACTGACGGAAAAAACTCTGGGCCTGTCCTCTATGGCTTTATATAATGCTTTGATAAAGTAAAAATCAACTTTTGTGTCATTGTTGAGCAATAATACATACGGGGTGTCTGCGGCACGGATTCCCACATTAACCGCATGACAGAAACCGGTGTTCTCAGGTAAGGCAATCATATTAACCTGAGGAAACCGAAGACGCATCAATTCCAGGCTCCCGTCTTTGGAACCGTTGTCCACCACAAGCACCTGATATTCCGGAGTGTTTTCGTCCTGATGTAATACGGCTTCCAGGCACTCTTTGAGAAACTTGATCCCATTATAATTGGGAATAATAACGGTTACTTCCTTCATACCTATGACTTTTCACCCTTCCTCTCACAATATTGAATTGACGGCTGGCCAAAAGTTCAGACGCTTACGGGCAGATATAAAATCCGGTATCCGGCTTCCCTAATGGCAGAACAAAGTTTCAAACTTAATTGCACATAATCACAATTTTCCGGCAAAACAGAGGTGTCAAAGCAATCGTTTTCACTGACAGTTTTATACGCAACTCCCACAACCTGTCGAAATATCTCTCTGCACTCTTCTCTTACCCGAATATTCCGAATATCAACGGCCATTGCATCTTGCTGCAATGCCGCCCGATGAAGATAACCGCTGTAACCAATTGGCAGATTTTCGTACACTATCTTTCCCTCTTCCGTCATTCTGCCGCCAATCACTTTTTTCCTGCGCACCACCCTGCCTCCGATGGCTCCAATGTCCTGTCTGCACCAAAAAGGATTTTCTTCATATTGCAATGTATAAAATCCCACATGGGGAGTATCTACCGCCCGCGCTTTCCACCGGGCCCGGTCTGCGAAATCTTGAATTGCCCTGCGGCCTGCCTCATATGCGTAAAGTTTACTGCGGGGGTTTTCCGCAGTAGACGCCCTGTGACAGCGCCAATGATAAAGTACCTTAGGGATATGCACAATGGTTTCCTCTCTATTCCATAGTTCTGCTGCCGCCCGCAGTACCAAATCATAATCCTGTGCACCGTTAAATTCCTGCCTGAACCCCAGTTTTTGTATGAATTCCCGTTTCATCACCAGGAAATGGCAGATATAATTATTGCTCAAAAGAAGGTCCAGGTTAAAATCTTCTTTCCTGTTTGGCTCAAAGTACAATGTTCTGTCCCCGCTGCATTTGTCTTCGTCAGAATAAAGCATTTGCAGTTCCTTCCCCTGCTTTCTTCCCTGCTCAATACATAACGCCATCTCATATAGTGCATTCTCCGTCAGAACATCATCATGGTCCAACAAACCTACATACTCACCCGTTACATATTTCAGCGCCTGATTGGTATTTTCTGCAATGGAAACGTTCTCCTTTAAGGGAATATAATGAATACGAGAATCCTCCATGGTCCGGACCACCCGCTGCACACTGTCATCTTCCGTTGCATCTGCTAAAATCAGTTCCCATTTCGGATATGTCTGACATTGTAAAGATTCCATCATTTCCCTGAGATGCGCTTCTGCCGTTCTGTATGCCGGGGATACAATGCTGAAGGTGACCGTAAATTTTTCTCTCGCCCACTGCCGCCGCTGCGACTCCAATTCCGACTCCGATAAGGGCTCCCATTTATACTGTGGTCCTCGCCTTGCCTCCAGCCTCTCCCTGACAGCATACCAGGTTTTTCTTATCCCATTCCGTTCCAAAAAATATACTGTTTTCTTAATGTCTGCCAGACCCATTTCCAACTCCTCAATCGTACCTTTCTTTCATCCTCATTCTGCCACTCTCACCAGACCAGCCATTTCACCCTCCGGCAAATCCCTCTGTCGCCAAAGGGCTAAGCAACAATTCTTTCTGCTTATAGGAATCAGCATCCATAGAAATAATTCCCTGCCCAAATATCACAACGCCATACCTTGCCCCCAGGGCATATTTCAGGAACCGCTCCGCGAACCCTGAAATCATAAAAGTATCATGACGTCATAACATTCGGACAGGGAATATAAACCCTCAGGAACAATAACTTTTTACAGTACCGCCTTCAAATCTTCCGTCAACTTTTCAAGTCTTGCCTGGGCATCCTCAAGGCTTGTTCCCTTTACGCCCATATAGAACTTAATCTTCGGTTCTGTTCCGGAGGGACGAGCACAGCACCATGCGTCGTCAGGCAATTCAAAATAAAGTACGTTGGATGCAGGCAATCCTGTCTTCCCTTCCTCACCGGTTGCCATGTCCACAATCTTGTCTGCCTGATAATCTCTGAATTTCGTTACCTTCAAGTCTCCAAACGCCTTAGGAGGATTCTGACGAAGTTTCTCCATAATCTCTGCAATCTGCCTGGAACCGTCAATTCCCTTTAAAGTAATGGTGTATTGCGACTCCTTATAATAACCATACTTTTCATACGTATCCAGCATCATATCCCACAAAGTCTTGCCCTGTTTCTTACAGTAAGCAGCCACTTCGCAAAGACACATAACCGCCACAATTGCATCCTTATCCCTTGCGTGAGTTCCCGCCAGACAGCCATAACTTTCTTCCAGACCAAACACATAATGATTGCTGCCCGTCTGTTCAAAGAGTTTAATCTGCTCGCCGATAAATTTAAAGCCCGTAAGCACTTCAATCAGTTTAACACCATAAGTATTGGTGATGGGATTGGTCATATTGGTGGTAACAATGGTAGTTACCAACGCCGGATTTTCCGGCATAGTGCCAGTTGCAGCACGCTCCCTTAAAATATATTCCGCAATCAGCATACCAGACATATTGCCGGTAAAAGGTATATATTCCCCTGTCTTCGTATCTTTGGCATAAACGCCCAAACGGTCCGCATCCGGGTCTGTAGCCAGTACAATATCCGCATCTTTTTCCTTTGCCAGACGCAAAGCATACGTAAATGCCTTTGGATCTTCCGGATTCGGATAATCCAATGTGGTAAATTTAGGATCTGGATTTTCCTGTTCCGGAACCACATAGACATGCTTAAAACCAAGTTCGGAAAGAATACGTCTTGCCGGCAGATTACCCGTGCCGCAGAGAGGTGTATAAACAATTTTAATATCATCTGCCATTTCCTCAATTACTTCCGGATGAATAATCTGCTTTTTTAACTCCACCATATACGCATCGTCAATTTCCTTGCCGATTACCTGATATAAATTCTTCTCCAATGCCTCTGCTTTGGGCATAGTTTTAACCGTATGATAATCCTTTATACTCTGGACTTCCTCAATAATCTGTTTATCAAAAGGCGCCGTAACCTGGGCGCCGTCTTCCCAATATACCTTATATCCATTGTACTCCGGCGGATTATGGCTTGCAGTTACGACAATTCCAGCCGTACAGCCAAGTGTACGAAGTGCAAAAGAAAGCTCCGGCGTAGGACGCAGCGAATCAAACACATATGCTTTAATACCGTTTGCTGCCAGGCAAAGGGCCGCTTCATCCGCAAACTCAGGAGACATATTCCTGGAATCGTAAGCAATGGCAACCCCCTTCGCTTCCGTCCCTTTCTTTATAATGAAATTCGCAAGCCCCTGTGTGGCCTTACGAACCGTATATAAATTCATCCGGTTCGTACCGGCGCCGATAATTCCACGTAACCCTCCCGTACCAAATTCCAACTCTTTGTAAAATCTCTCTTCGATTTCCTGTTGGTTGTCGCTGATCGCAATCAGCTCATTCTTTGTGTCCTGGTCAAAATAATCATCCTCCAGCCAAAACTTAAATTCTTCCATATAACCCATTTTGCTTCTCCTCTCTTCTGCGCAGCATTATTTAATCTTTATTTTAGCATAAGCGCGGAAAGAATTCCATAAAATCTTTGCAAATATCATGACAAACTGTTACTGCAAATGGTATTACTTGACAGGCATAATGGCTCGTTGTATGATAAGGAAGCACGGCGGCCGCTGTCAGCGGCGTCTGTACAGCACAGAGAAGACGGACAGGGAGGTATCACAATGACAAAGAAAAAATTTACAGCAATGGCTGCCATAATACTTTTTATTCATATGATTCTGATTATATTTTATGGAACCCAAAAAGAAGCATTTCATGAAGACGAATATTATTCCTATTCTACCAGTGCCGGCTATGAATCCATGAATCCCTACGGTCCCATACAGGAAAAAAGCGGAATGGATATTCTGTCATACTTTTTTGTAACGGATGAACTTAGATTTGATTTTGCCAATGTGGTACAAATTCATGAAAAAGATGTCCATCCCCCCTTATATTATGTAACCCTGCACTTTGTAATGTCCTTATTTCCCTATTCTTTTTACAAATGGTTCGGCATACTGTTAAACGCCTGCTACTCTCTCATAGCTTGCGGAGGTATTATGTTTTTCATCTTTCATATGGATAAAAGCCCGCATAGCTATTTTTTATCCCTGCTTTCAGGGCTGCTTTATGCCATCCATCCTGCCTTCATAAGCAATGTTATGCTGACCAGAATGTACTGTATGAGCGTTATGTGGACCGTTCTCTTTATAGATGTCTTTGTGATGGCAATGCAGAACCTGACCCACAGTAGAAAACGTTTTGCGGCAATTACCCTGTGCGGCGCCGCAACATGTTATTTTGCTTTCCTGACCCATTATTTCTGCCTTTACATCCCATTTTTCCTGACTTTGGGATTTTGCATCTATGCAGTGGTCCGAACCTTATGTTATAAGGAAAAATGTTTCTTGAGAATGTTGCTCTTTGGAGCGTCCCTGTTGGCCGCTCTGGGACTTGCTTTTTTGACATTTCCTTCTTCCATTGACCAGATTCTCTCTGAAGAACGAGGAGAGGCCGCCTTTGGGGGCCTCTTTGGTTCAGATTTATTTTCAATGCTGAAATTGTTCCTCCCTGTGCTGAACAAAAATTTCTTCAGCGGAATGTTGTACCCCATCATGGGAATTCTCATGATATCACTCTTAATAGGCATAATATTCATATTAAAGCGCAAACATCAAAATATTCCCATGCCCCGAACCAATTTTGCAATTCTTGGAATCGGGCTGCCAATGGCAATGATTACAGTATGGATTACAAGCAAAACCGCTTTATTCTTAGGGGATGCCTCCTGCAGATATTTTTATCCTGCCGCCGCATTGCTTTTACCTTTCATTGCATATACCATCTGCAAAGCAGTATTCCTGGCAGAATCCCTTTTTTCAACCGCTAAGGCAAAAGCAATTCTGTCAATTGCCCTGGCCATAGGAATACTCTTGCCGGCCATAGCCGGACATATCCAGGGTAATATCCTGTTTCTATACCAGGATAAAGCAGAAACCCTTCAATACGCCCGTGACAATGCACAATATCCGCTTGTTATGATCTATGACCCAAATACAAGATACAAAACAATGTATATTGCAAATGAATTATGGCCTTTTGAACGCATTGTATTTATCAGATACGACGAAGAAGCAACAGTGATTGAAAGCGATACTCTGAAATCAGCCGAAAAGCTGATTGTATACATGGATGGTCCCGAAGAGATCTTAGACCGACTGGTTGCCCAAAACGATCGTTTAAATTCATGGTCTCTCTTACGGCATGATAAAAATTATTATGTTTATGTGCTGGAATAGACTATAAATTGTCCGGCCTCATAGCAAGAACCTGCTCCAGGTCCCATACCAAATCACGTCGTTTCTCATAACAGCAAGGTGGATAATTCCATACTGGCTGTAAGAGCCATTCACCATAAATATATTGTATATATTGTAATAGAAAGGAAAGTCTCATATGCCTTATCTCCATACTTACGAAGTTCCTTATCCATATGAACAGTTACAAAGCAGTAAATTTTCAGCCTCTGCTCCGCTGACTGTAGATGTGCCTGGTTCCAAAAGCATCACCAACCGAGCCCTTTTACTGGCAACGTTGGCCCAGGGCGCTTCCACGCTGAGAGGCGCATTATTTTCCGATGATTCCAGGCATTTTCTAAAATGCGTCCAGGATTTGGGCTTTGAAACCCATGTTGACGAAGCGAACCGCACCATTTTTATCAAAGGATGCGGCGGCGCCGTTCCCCTCCGCGAAGCCAGCCTGTATGTGGGCAGCGCCGGAACCGCCGCCCGCTTTCTGACCGCCTATCTGGGAGTGTCCCATGGTACTTATCATTTAGATGCCTCGGAACAAATGCGCAAACGCCCTATGGCTCCCTTATTGGATTCCCTCAAATGTCTTGGCTGTGAAATACTGTCTGAAAATCATGGGGAGGAAGGGCATTTCCCTTTTACACTCTGTGGGCGCGGATTCAGCAAAGACCATATTACAGTCAACATCGACGCCAGCAGCCAGTTTCTCAGCGCCCTTCTAATTGCCTCCGCTCTTTGCGGGCAAGATTTTACCACTTATATAGAAGGCGCCCACGGCATGTCTTACATTGAAATGACACAGAAAATGATGGCCCAATTCGGCGTTTCTACAGACCGAATTTCTCCCAGTGCATTTCTGACCAAAGCCGGACAAAATTACCTGGCCCAGGATTACCAAATTGAACCGGACGTTTCCGCCGCCTGCTATTTCTATGCCTTAAGCCCTCTCTTCAATATTCATGTGCTGGTTCGTCATGTACATTTTAAATCTCTTCAAGGGGATGTGGCTTTCCTGAAAATCTTGGAGAAAATGGGCTGTACTGCCGAAGATACATCACAAGGCATATTGCTTGCGCCTCCTGCGAAGGGTATTTTTCATGGTGTTACGGCAGATATGTCCGCCTGCTCCGACCAGGCTATCACATTGGCCGCAATTGCCCCCTATGCAGACTGTCCCACCACAATCACCGGCATCAGCCACATTCGCTATCAAGAATGTGACCGTATGTCCGCCATTGTCACCGAACTGACCAAAATGGGGATACATTGTGCAGCAGATGAAAACAGTATTACGATTTACCCTGGTTATCCAAAGCCGTCCATAGTGGAAACTTACGACGATCATCGTATGGCCATGGGATTCTCCCTTACAGGACTCCGTAGTCCGGGGATGATCATTGACAATCCTGCCTGCTGCCGCAAGACATTTGAAGATTATTTTCAAGTGCTTGACCATGTTATAAATCAGCTTAGCTGTAGTACTAAGACAATCTAACGGCCAAATGACCACATTCACACACATTCCTTTCCAGGAAAAACATACGAACAGAAAACAGCCGCCTGGAACGCTTGGGTTCTTTCTTAAAACTGCACAAGAACCAATCCTACGCCAGCGGCTGTTTCATCGTTTCTAATATGTTTCTTACTTGTCAATCCCAGTACATACACAAAAACTCACTTCTCTTTTGTGCCAAATCCTCTGAGAAAATCACTCCGGCAATCTAATCACCGCCACCCCATATCCCGGCAATGTTATCTCACCCTTCACTTCTCCAGCCGATACCATATCAAATCCATTTACTCCTGAAATCTTTACTGCATCAACCGTACAATTCAAGTAGAACTCAAATCTGCCCTCTTCACCGCTCCTGGTATGGAATTCCACGCCTTCCGGAAGTTTCCTGACAGTAATCCCCCCATCTGCGAGCATCTTCTCAAATAAAGGCTTCATTTCCTCCGCATTGGTTCTGGCCGCCACATAATAAGCATTGCCCTTTCCATGATTTTTACATGTTACCGCTGGGGTTCCCTCATAAAAGTCCTCCGTATAGGTCCCCAGAACCTGCGCATCTGCCACCCGCAGAATTTCCGCATAGTCCACAACTTCCCATTTACTCCCGTCATTCATTGCGATTCCGTTTCTGTCGGACGGATAATAGGAATCAATTTCTTCACTAATGACGCCAAACAGTTCTTTCAAACCGTCCCCCGGAAAACCTCCCAAATAACACAACTGTGCCGCATCCACGTATCCCGTAAGATATGTGGCAAGCAACTGGCCTCCCCGCTCCACAAAAGATTTCAGATTTCCCGCCGTATCCGGCTGAAGCAAATACAGCATGGGCGCCACCACCACATCATAACAGTTCAAATCCTCATCTGAACCCACCACATCCATATCTACGCCCAATTTCAAAAACTCCTGCCAGATACCAATACAGGTTTCCTCATACTTTTTCGTCTCCTGGGCCAATGCCTTCACATCCCACAGCGCCCACCTATTGTCCCAGTCAAAGAGTAATGCAGCCTTTGCGGAAACTGTGGTTCCGGCAACCGGCGCTATTTTTTGAAGAAGCTCACCCACTTCCGCTACTTCGCCAAACACTCTGGTATCATCCGTTCCCAAATGATCCACCACCGCGCCGTGGAACTGCTCATAGGAACCTCTGCCCTTTCTCCACTGAAAATACTGTACGGAATCAGAACCACATGCCACAGCTTGTATACAGGAAAGTTTATGTACGCCGGGACGCTTTAATTTATTCACCCGATGCCAGTTCACAAGACTGGGCGTACTCTCCATCATCATAAACGGCTTGTCACGTTTCATAGAACGCATAACCGCATGGTGAAATGCTGTTTCCCCCATGGTTTCCGTAAAAGACTGTTCGTCGTTATGGTATGCCGGATAATTGTCCCAGGACACCACGTCCAGACCGGGCGCCATTTTCCGGTAATCCAATCCGCCGAATAGAGACATGAAATTGGTTGTCACCGGAATCTCCGGCGTAACTCTTTTCAGCACATCTATCTCAAATCTCATAAAATGATTCATATTCCAGGTGGTAAATCGCTTCCATTCCATGTTCAATCCCATAATACTTGTCTCGCCATTGGCAAAGGGAGGCTCAATCTCCGAAAAAGTATTATAATGATGACTCCAGAAGGAAGTCCACCACTCAGCGTTCAATCTGTCTATGTCATAATCATAGCGTTCGGCCAAATACATTTGAAATTTTTGGACGCAGCGCGGGCAGAAACATTCCCCACCTAGTTCATTGGAGATATGATACATAATCACACCCGGATGCATCCCCACCTGCTCCGCCAACATTCTGTCAATCACAGCCACCTTCTCCCGGAATCTCTCGGAAGTCATACAATGATTATGGCGCTTTCCATGGTGATCCCGCACTCCTTTGCTGTCCACACGCATCGCCTCAAGATATTTTCCGTCCAGCCATGCAGGACGAGCGCCGGAGGGTGTGGATAAAATAGTATAAATTCCATTCTGATACAGATTTTCGACTATTTTTTCCATCCATTCAAAATAGAAATTCCCCTCTTCCGGTTCATATGTTGCCCAGGAAAATACTCCCATGGTCACACAGTTTATTCCGGCTTTCTTCATTAGCCGCACATCTTCTTTTAATATGTCCGGTCTATCCAGCCATTGCTCCGGATTATAATCACCCCCATGAACCAAACCGCCAATCTGAGGAAAAAGTATCTTTTTCTCCATATACGTAACCCTCCTGTCCCGGTTTTGTGCCGATCCTGTCAGCGCGCCTACACGCAAAAAGACCTGTTGAACACATTTCCGCGCTTTCTATATTTAGCACCTTCCTTACTGTTAGCATACACTTTTCCCATGGAAAAAGCAATACAAAATCTATACACCCCATAGAAATTATGGTATAATGTTGGCATAAAAGGACATTGTGTCAACTCTCGATTCCATTTGCGCTAAAACGCATTTCACATTTTTAATAGAAGAAAGGAACTTATCTATGAACCGGAAAAAAGTAGTCGTATCCCTGGGGCATGACGCATTAGGATATACCACCAGCGCACAGAAAGACGCCGTAAAGGTAACTGCAAAAGCACTTGCGGACCTGGTGGAAGCCGGTTATCAACTGACCATTACCCATAGCAACGGCCCACAGGTTAGCATGATTCATAAAGCCATGACGGAGCTGCACCGTGTTTATATGGATTACACGCCAGCCCCCATGTGTGTCTGTTCCGCAATGAGCCAGGGCTACGTGGGTTATGATATCCAGAACACCTTGCGCAGTGAATTGCTTTCCCGCGGGATCTCCATTCCTGTCAGCACCATACTGACTCAAGTGACCGTAGACCCCTATGACGAAGCCTTTTATGAGCCCTCCAAAGTCATCGGACGTTACATGTCCAAAGAGGACGCTGAAATTGAGATAAAAAAGGGAAATTATGTAAAAGAATATCCTGGAAAAGGCTTCCGCCGTGTCATTGCCGCGCCCACTCCCATTGATATTGTAGAAATCGAAACCATCCGCACCCTTGCCGATGGAGGGCAAGTGGTTATTGCCTGCGGCGGCGGTGGAATTCCCGTAATCGAACAGCAGCATATCTTAAAAGGTGCGTCGGCCGTAATTGAAAAAGATGCAATTGCCGGCAAACTGGCAGCGGATCTTGCCTGTGACGTTCTCATCATATTGACAAACGTAGACTGTGTTTACCGGAACTTTGGCGCTCCAACCCAAACTCCCATTGCCTCTCTATCAGTATCGGAAGCAAAAGAAGCCATCTCACAGGGACAATTTGAAGCCGGAACCATGCTCCCCAAAATTGAAGCTGCCATTGACTATCTGGAGAAGGTTCCTCACGGCAAAGCGCTGATTACCTCTATGAGCCAGGTAAAAGACGCCGTAAAAGGCAACATAGGAACCACGATCCACGCATAAAAAAATTCACAACTCCGGGACAGTTCTGTGTTAAAAACTTTGCCGCTTATTCCTGTTTCTTTTTTCACAGGAATCCCTATCATAGTGTTTTTCGTTTTTATATCAGGCTGTTCCGAGCACCAAAAGACATGCTCCGATCAGAATACAAAAGTCCGACACATTAAATACAATATTTTCAAGCCATTTCCACTTTACATGAACACTGAAATAATCCACCACATATCCTCTTTTTAATCTGTCATATGTATTGCTGAATGCTCCGCCCAACAATAAGGACAGCCCCAGCCTGAGCAAACGATTTCCCCGCTGCCCCAGGCTGAGCAAAAACACAACTGTCATTAACAGAGACATTACTATGGACAACGCCGCCACCACTGGACGCCTGTTTTGCCCCCAATTTAGAACGGCGCCTTTGTTATGGTGTCTCCGAATCAAAATCCGACCGCCCAAAATCTCACAGGGCAACCTATACTTTTCTTCTGTCTGAACGGATTTTTCTCTCACATCCGCAGCACTTTTTCTAAATGATGCCTTCTCTATCACATTTTTTAACCCCATATCACCGATAAAAACCGTAAAAACAATCAATAGATACCATAGCGCTGTCATTTTCTACCTCCTTCGGGCTCGTTGGAACTATCCCTCTTTCACAATAGTAAGCTATTAGCTTTTGGTTAGATTATATCACATTGTAGGGCATTAGAAAAAGTCGGAACTATAACTTTCCGACTTTTTACACGAAAAAAGAACCGACCCCAAGGCACCTACGTCCTCAAAATCAGTTCTTCCAAATGCACCGCCAGGGGCTCGAACCCTGGACACCCTGATTAAGAGTCAGGTGCTCTACCAACTGAGCTAGCGGTGCATTTCTTTCGTCTTGTATTTCCCTTACGAACAAGATATATTATATTACAATCTTTTAAGAAATGCAAGAGTTTTTTTAATTTTTTTTATATTTTTTTCCCGGATTCTTAAATACTATGCAGAACATAGTCAAAAACTATACTTTTTGTCCTCACTTTGTAACGCCGCCCTTTAACGTCCTGCTGCAATACCGATTAAAATTCCTGCCACAACCCCGATTCCATAAAGGATTCCCAATATTTTCAAGTTCTCTTTCCTGTCATGGTTGACGCGGAACAATACCAGAAGCCCCACACCGGAATTGGCAAACAACCCCGCCATCAATGCTCCCACTCCCATCGTACCTTTTAAATATAACTGGGTGAGCACCACAGAACCAGCACAATTGGGAATTAGCCCCACTACACCGGCCAGCACGGGCGCAAGTACAGGCCTGTCCAAAATCAGATTTGCCAACACGTCCTCCCCTGTAACCTGCAAAACCAAATTCAATGCAAACGTAACCACAAAAATGAAAAACGCAATCTGGAATGTATGAGATAAGGCAGAACGTAAAATTCCTTTTTCACAATGGCATTTCTCCTGTTCGCAAATGTCATGAATACGCTCCTGCTCCCTAATCCCTTTCCGGCTCCGCAATAAATCAACACCCAACCCTACAGCCATACCCACAACTGCCTTTACCAGCAAAATGCCCGCTATCATATCCACAGGCGCCCGCTCAGAAAGAAGCAATGGCAGCATCTCATCCGAAGTAGACAAATAAATCGCCAATAATGTCCCTAAAGTGATGATGCGCCCCGCATACAGACTTGAAGCAGCCGCAGAAAACCCACACTGAGGTACTACTCCCAGCAAACCGCCCACGATGGGTCCCGCCCCCAGTCCACCGTATCCCCACCGGCCATTTTCTTCCGCCAAATCTGCGCCTGGGAGCCCCTGGCCCAAATTTCTCCCAATTCTTCCATCCTGCTCCCGATTTTCTCCCTCGTTTCCTTGTCCCAAAGCGCTTTTGGCCCGGATTCTTTTTCCGGCGTCGGTTCCGTGAAAACGTTTCCGGCCGTTCTTTCCTATTCTTATCATCAGCCGCCGCGCACCTTCTCCGGTCTTATGTTCTAAATATTCCATTACCAGATAGGTCAGAAATAAAAAGGGAATTAATTTAACACTGTCCAATACCGCATCTAAAATCATATCAAAAATATCCAAATTTATACCCTCTATGCTATTACTATACTAATATGTCTAAGTCTTCTATAATTAGTGTACATCATACGCCCACGTAACTATAACACATTTTTGCATTTTGTCAACCCTGTCAAATCGTCTCTGTCAGAGAGTCCCATTCCTATGAACTTCCTTTTGCTGGATTTGACAGCAACCCCCGAATTCCGGAAATTATGTCTATCACATCCTGGCTGACAAACTCTGTCGGCATCTGAAATCCTCTCCCTTCTCCCGAAACAGCATACACGGATAACCGTTTCAGAATACGCATCCTCTCATCAGACAAATCAAACCCAAGTCCCTTAAGTAATTGTTCATTCTCCACCAATACCTCCGCCGGATCTTCCACCGAAAACGTTACTTCTACCACAAATTCCTCTTCTCCCTCTGCCAACTCCAGATCCATCTGTGCCCGGTCCGTCACTGCCCGAAAGCTTTCACCCTTCTCATTTTCTTCATGTGCCATGGTTGCCAATCCCCAAAAATATTGCATCACTGTAAATCTGGTATTGGCAACTGGGGACGTAAATGTCTTTGCACTGGTTAAATCAATATGAAAAAGTTTCTCCACCTGTTCCAAAGACATATACATATCTTTTTCCTGTACTGGAACTATAAAATTCAACAGCGCATTTTCCTTTAACAAATTTCTCCGCACAACATTATACAACATGGCTTCATTTATTACATCCAACTCCTCGCTGAGATAGAGCTCAAACAAAGGTTCCGATGCCCCTTTGGGGTAAATCAGCGCATGTATGGTATCGTCCCATACACTGCCCGTTATGGTATAACAATACATTGCTCCCTCTTCAAATCCTGTAAGTTCTGCCAAAATCCCCAACACTCTTTGCTGTCCGCTGTCCAATTCTTCCTTTTTTAGTTCCACTTCCAGCCGATATGAAAAATCTCCGAAATCCAGATTTTCTTCCAGCTTCTTCGCAGCCCTCCAGGCCGGATAGAAATACAGCGCCCCGCCCGCTATGACGGCAGCCGCAAGAACTAAAACCACACCCTTAAAAAAACTCCTTTTTTTCATTCGGATTACCTTTCTTACCAATGCTTTTGGTACCACATGTTTACTCTCAGCAATCTTGTTACTACTAATAATGTTTACGCCTTTTCCAATGGATAAATCAAAAGGACTTTTTGAATATTGCACCCTCACAGTATATCACTACCCCTTCTTCCTTTCAACCACAACCGATTTATCCGGCCTTTGATGTCGCTTTTTTATAAATTTGCTGTCATTTCCAATAAAAGGGTTTACTTCCGAGGGAGTTGTTTCAGCGGACAGGGAAAATCGCTTGTTAAGACAGACGAGGAGCAAACGGTTGACATCAAGGACGTAACCGGCAGTGGATTTATCTATCGGCGATATTTAGGAATTTTGCTGGGATTACTTACGGCACTGGCAGCATTGCTTACCAGTATCTCATTTAGTGCTCCTCAAGTAATTTCAGGTTGGAAGGATGTCAAATGGTACCAGACAAGGGCAGACGACGCAAAAGCAACCATTGCAGAGGAATCAGCCTCAAAGGTTGTCGTTACCGAATCCCTTATGCAATCACCTGCACAGAATAACGTGCCGGACGAGTTGCGAAAATATTCTGAACTTTTAAAAGAGGGACTGATTTCCCAGGAGGAATACAATGCTGTAAAAAAGTCCTTATGCTCTTTATCATATCTCATTTTTGCAAGTCCTTTTAGCGATTGGCTTTCTTTATAAGTGGCTTGTATTGGCGCAAAGAAGGCATACATTTTTGACGTTCCTTTAATCGGTTTAGTTTCTGCCCTTTGGAAAGATGTACCGTTTCCAACTGCTGATATTTCTGCTCCCTGTCCGCTGTAAATTTCGCAAGGCTCTCAAAGCTGTCTATCTTCCTTATCGTGATGAATTTCTCCGCATTGTCGGCTGACTGCGAGGCGGTTCGGTCCGGATATTCTTCTTAGGTGTTTTCCGCTGACAATC
>JAAWCE010000088.1 GCA_022793065.1 Lachnospiraceae bacterium | reverse complement strand
ATGTACAGAAGCTTCTCCTTTCTACAAAAATATCAATTTAAACTATGTTGATTACCAAGTAATCAAAAGTAATCAAAGTAAAATCGCTAAACCCCTTGATTTCACTGAATTTATGGCACTTATTCCAGGGGTTCGAGCCCCCTTGCTTCCATTATTGTTGCAAAGGCCGCAAATCAAGGATTTTCCAGTAAAATCAGTGGTTTGCGGCTTTTATTGTACATATATCCACAGACATATTCTGCAAACAGGCTGCTGCTAATGACAGTATTTCCATACTCAAGAAACGATTTTTTGTATTCTTTTATGAAGCTTCCATCTTCGCTTTCTCTTTTCAACACAAACTTATAACTATTGTTTACTCTGTATAAGCTTGCTGCTTGTATGCTCCTGATATTTATTACACTGCTTTCTGGTTCATACCCTTTCTTACTCATAATTACATCTCCCTCCACATTTAAAAATTCCAGTAACACAACAACCATTCTCTTTTATCATTTCATCAATATATGTTTCAATACTATATAATTCCTATTGGTAGTGAATTTGTGTGCCAATGAAGACTTATCTAATCAGAGATGGTATCAACACCAGTTATATGATTTGGATAAGTCTTCATGTTTTTATCTTTTAATGGCAATTATAGAACATAAGTTCTTACTTATCAATATAAATTCTTGAATTTTCGTTGTTCTTTTTATGGCAATAAACAAGTACACTGCTGCTTATAGTTTTATTCTTCCATATCCTGGCATAGACGGGCTTTAAACTAAAATTGGACTAAGCAGAATCCCCTGTTTTTCAGGATTTTCTTACTTAGTCCAATTATAACAGCATCATACAAAAACGGATCATTCCCCCTCACAATCCCCCACTCCATCAAAAGCGCTGCGCTGCCTGTAACAATAGGGGTTGCAAAAGACGTCCCAGTAAATGGACTATATGCTCCATAAATATCCGGTGCCAATATCCCCACACCGGGCGCGGCAAGGTCCGGTTTGGCCAGCCCCGCCGCGACGATGCCAATGGTTCGATTGGCATCTGCATAGCCTCTGCCGGAAAAATCCGCATAAGCTTCATAAGTGCTGTCATATGCGCCTACGCTGATAACTTTCCCGGCCGTAGAAGGGATTGTCAATGTTACCTCCGGCGTAGAACGATAAAAACCCGTACCTTTACTGCGCACCACTGCAGAAGGGAGATAAAAATAATATCTTCCTGTCACTACCCGCTCCGGTTCAAGACGGATTGTCCACACTCCACTGTTAATATAATTACGTTCCAACGGCAAAAATTCAAAATATATTTCTTCCGGCACCGCATAAGGCGCCGGCTGCCCAAAATAAACAAAAATTTCAGTCTGCTCCAATCTCAGAGTATAT
Source organism: Lachnospiraceae bacterium (assembly GCA_022793065.1). Taxonomy (GTDB): domain Bacteria; phylum Bacillota; class Clostridia; order Lachnospirales; family Lachnospiraceae; genus Acetatifactor. The sequence goes on along the minus strand of JAAWCE010000088.1, from coordinate 18,573 downwards.
TTTCCTCCGTTGATCATCTCTGGAAGCTGCGCCTCTTGCCCTCCGGGGGAACGCAGATAAATACGATATTTATCACAATAATTTTTCCAGAGTTGAACATTCAGACTTCGCTCATATTCTGCCACTGCAAGTTCTACCGAAGCCGATCTGGCTATTGTGTTGACTGTACGACTGGGAACCGTTCTCATATCCTGCCCCAAAAAAGTTCCCAGTTCATTTCTGCCGCCAGTTCCAATGTCCAAACGCCCGGCGGAGCCATCTTCCCTAAGTAAACTGCCCGATAGATGTCCTCCATTATTTCCCTCATTGCCGGCTCCCACACAGATAACAGTTCTGCCAATTTCCGATGCGTTATCCAAAAATCTCTCAAGCAACGAAGTCCCATCATGGGCCCCATACGTATTGCCAAAGCTTAAATTGATGACGACAGGCATCTCCATTTCGATTGCCTTTTTAACCACATAAGTGATTGCTCTCATAATTTCCGTTGTTCTGGGAAAGGAAAAAGCATCCGGCAGCCCTAACTTTACAATCAGTAAATCTGCCTCCGGCGCCACTCCTTGATATGCTTTACTATTCCCGGCGGCAATTCCGGCAACCGCCGTGCCATGCCCGCTTCCGTCCACGCTGGGCAGTAATTCAAACTGCTCTTGTTGGTTGGATGCGCTTAACGCACGATTGATCTGTTCTGCATCAAATTCCACCCCCTGTTGAAATCCCTCCGGAGGCTGTCTCCGAAAACGTTCCTCGCCTTGTCTTTGCCCGTTTTCCATACTGTTATTTTCTCGATTCAAAGAGTCTCTTATCTCATTCTCATCTCCTGCAATTCCGTCTTCATTCACGCTTCCGCTATTCCCGGTCCCGGCACCTCCTCCAACTTCCATACCTGTTCCGCCATCTACATTATCAGTTCCTTCTTCCTCCGGTCTTACACTTTGATCCCACAAGTAACGAATCCTGGTACTGCCATCCGGATTTCTAAATTCAGGCAGCCTATAGTCGATTCCGCTGTCCAATATTGCTATTAACACTCCTCTTCCGGTAAGAAACGGGTCTCTCAATGTCACCCGTAACACACATGAATTATTTGCCGGCATTTCATCCCCGTAAAAATACCGTTTCGGCTTCTCCACATACTCTATCTCTTCCAGTTCAACCATAAGTTCCACCAGCATTTCCGGCACTGTCAAAATCGCATACCCTGCAATCAAATATTCCACCTTTATGCCCAACGCCTTTAATTTATCCAGACTGCCATGATATTTTACAATCAGCTCCCATGTACGTGTATTACCGTTAAAACCTACATTAAGCTCATCCGTCCTCTCCCTCACATCCTCCGGTGTCTGAAGTGCCAACTGCAGCAAATCTTCCAGTTTTTGATTCATGCTATTTTATCCCTGCCATAACTATTTCTATATCGTATGCAATTTCATACCCATTGAAACTTGGAACTTCACAGCAATCAGGAGAGTGAACACAAAATGTCTCCACTCTCCTGACAAAATAAAAAACAGAATACCATTTATTTACTCAATTCTTACGATTCCCCAAAATCATATAACGCTCTTGTTTCCACAGTCCTATATTCATGTTTCTCATAATAACCAATGAATGTCCCATCTTCCTTCCGCAGCGCAACCATATACACGTCCTTATTTTCCTTTTCGTTGCGGAACGTGTAGATTCGATTATGCTCTCTGTCTTCCTGAAACCATTGAACCACCTTTTTAATCAGTCTCCGCGATTCTTCATTATGGCAATCCAGCAAACTCTTTCCCATCAGTCCCGCTCCGCCTCGTTTTTCATTCAGCACAACGGCAGCCGGATTCATATAGATAATCTCATGCGCCAGATTACATATTACCACAGCACATTCATCCATATCTACAATACTTTTAAAATAACTTGCAAGCTCCATTTCCTTTTATCCTCTCCTTATTCCGTGAAACAGCTTTCAGATACACCCTGCGAAAAGAACACCCTAAAAGCATCCACCGCATACTTCGTATCCTTTACCCCTGCCGTTTCCACAGCCGAATGCATTGCCAACTGAGGCAATCCAATATCCACACTGGAGACAGAGACATGAGCCGTTGAAATATTTCCTAACGTAGAACCGCCCAAACTATCCGAGCGATTGGCAAATGTCTGCCACGGAACCTTCGCTTTCTCACATATCATCTTCATTTTTGCCGCTGAAACCGCATCCGTGGCATATTTTTGGCTCCCATGAAATTTAATTACAATCCCCCTGTTTAAATAAGGCCTGTTGGTAGGGTCTGCTTTCTCAGGATGATTGGGGTGTACCGCATGAGCGTTGTCCGCCGAAATCAGAAAACTTCCTGCAATCATACGTAAGTATTCACTGCGGCTCCAATTCAAATCTTCCCCCATACGCCAAAGCACATCCTCCAGAAAAGTTGAATCCGCCCCTTGCTTAGTTTCGCTTCCCACCTCTTCATTGTCAAACACAGCACAGACACTAATATATTCCTTTGGCATACTATCCACAAAAGCCCTGGCAGAAGCATACACACATTGTAAATCGTCCAGCCTGGGTGAAAGAATAAAGGCATCGTTTTCTCCGTAAAACCTGCCCCTCTCCTTTACATACAGGAATAAATCATGTCCCAGAATATCTTCCCGTTTTACCCCGGCTTTCTCCGCTACTTGCTCCAGCAGCATACCGTCTCCCATAAGATAATCCCCATACAAAGGAAGCATATCCACCTGTGGATTAAATTCCATCCCTTTATTTGCGTCCCGATTCATATGAATTGCCACACTGGGAATCACCACAGTCTCCTTGTCCATCTGAACCAATCTGGTCTCCAATCCATCCTTCCCCTGCACCACCACACGCCCGGCAACAGACAAAGCCCTGTCCATCCAGGTATACATAATCATCCCGCCATACTTCTCCGTATTCAGCTTTACATAAGTATTCTCCATTGCCATTTCCGGAAATTCCTTTAGTTTAAACGAAGGAGAATCACAGTGAGACGCCACAATATGGAATCCGAATGGCACTTGTTCCGGCAGTCGAAAAGCAATCAAAGAAGAATCATTTCTTGTGACAAAATATCCCTTCCCACCTTCCATATTCCAACGATCTGTTTCTCGTAATTCTTTAAATCCCTGTTCAAGCAGCATCTCTTTTATACAGGCCACCGCATGAAAACAGGTAGGGCTTTTCTCAATAAAATTCATCATCTCTTCGCTGTATTTCCAATATTCTTCCATACCAACTCCCCTTCCTTATACTAATATCCCCTGTTAAAACCAAAATTCTCTGCCTTAGCGCTCCGCCCGCATAGGATTTTCCAGGAAATCCTTATAAGCCAGACGTATTCCTTCTTCCAGTTCCGTCGTATAATGATACCCCAGACTTTCCAACTTGCTCACATCCAGAAGTTTCCTGGGTGTGCCGTCAGGCTTTGACGTATCCCATACAACCTTACCTGTAAAGCCTATGACCTTTGCAACCAATTCCGTCAGTTCCCTGATGGTCAGTTCCTTTCCCGTGCCCAGATTTACAGTTTCGTTCCCGCTATAGGTATTCATCAGAAATACACAGGCATCTGCCAAATCATCCACATACATAAATTCACGCAGGGGCTTTCCTGTCCCCCAGCAGACCACCTCCGCAGCGCCTTCCGCTTTTGCTTCATGGAATCGCCGAATCAATGCCGGCAGTACATGACTGTGGGTGGGGTGATAATTGTCGTTGGGCCCGTAGAGATTGGTGGGCATTACACTGATATAGTCCGCTCCATACTGCCGGTTTAGGTACTCACAATATTTCAGTCCGGAAATCTTAGCTAACGCATATGCCTCATTGGTCTGTTCCAGCGCGCCGGTCAGAAGACAACTCTCTTTCATAGGCTGGGTTGCCATACGAGGATAAATACAACTACTCCCCAAAAACAAAAGTTTCCTGCATCCGTTCTGCCATGCCGCATGAATCACATTCATTTCCAGCATCATATTGTCATACATAAAATCTGCCAACGCCTCACTGTTTGCCATAATTCCGCCCACTTTGGCCGCTGCCAGAAAGACATAATCCGGCTTTTCCTGTTGAAAAAAATGTTCCACTTCATCCTGTCTGCACAGATTTAATTCTTTGTGGCTCCTTGTGAGAATGTTTTGATACCCATTTTTCTCAAGTGCCCGACATATGGCACTGCCAACCATTCCCCTATGCCCGGCCACATATATTTTCCCATCCTTTTCCATCATTTCTTTACACCTTTTCTATTCTGCCGCCCTGCAATTCCCCAGTTTGGCATGAAGTCTATCTTATTTCTATCAGCCCAATTTTTATCTGCTACTCTTCGCTTCTCTCTTTGCAAGCTCCAGGTCATGTTCCGCCATCAGCCGGCAAAGTTCCTCATAGCTTGTCTTCTGTGGATTCCAACCTAATACAGTGCGGGCCTTTGTAGGATCTCCCCATAAATTGACCACATCCGTAGGTCTGTAAAATTCCTTGCTGACCTCCACAAGCACCCTGCCATTTGCTTTGTCTATTCCCTTTTCATCAATTCCTTTTCCCTGCCATTCCAACTCTATTCCCCCATAGTGGAACGCTAATGTAGCAAATTCTCTCACTGTATGCTGTACGCCGGTTGCAATGACAAAGTCTTCCGGAGAATCATGCTGCAGCATCATCCACATACACTCCACATAATCCCTTGCATATCCCCAATCCCTTTTGGAATCCAGATTTCCCAGATAAAGCTTCTCCTGTAATCCGCAGGCAATCCTTCCCGCCGCAAGCGTTATTTTCCTGGTGACGAAATTTTCTCCCCTACGCTCAGACTCATGGTTAAAAAGTATCCCATTGACCGCAAACATATTATAAGCCTCACGATACTCCTTTACAATCCAAAAACCATACTGCTTTGCCACAGCATAAGGGCTATAGGGATGAAAGGGCGTGGTCTCCTTTTGAGGCACCTCTGTGACTCTGCCGTATAACTCCGAAGTAGATGCCTGATAAATACGACAGGATTGCTCCATTCTCAACATGCGCACCGCCTCCAAAATGCGGAGCACGCCAAGGGCGTCCACATCTCCCGCATATTCCGGCGCCTCAAAACTCACCTGCACATGACTTTGGGCCGCCAGATTATAAATTTCATCCGGCCGCACCTCTCCAATCACCCGCACAATGCTGGAGGAATCCGACATATCCCCTCCATGTAATTTAATCTGCCCCGCCTGCAGCAAATGGTCAATACGTCCTGTATTGCTGATTGAGGCGCGGCGGATCATTCCATGCACCTCATATCCTTTTTCCAACAACAACTCCGCCAGATAGGACCCATCCTGTCCTGTAATTCCTGTAATTAGCGCCTTCTTCATTTCCCTACCTCTCTGCCCGATTTATAAGAGGGTGCGTATTCCCCCTCTTTAGATGTATCATCATGATTCTCAATAATAAAATTTTACTTCTATCAGCCATATACAATGGTTTTCGCCAACGCTTCCGCCTGTTCCCTTCCCTCAAAAACTTCAACAATTGCCAGTCCAAACGCAATGGCTGTCCCCATCCCACGGGAAGTTATCACATTCCCAGAAAGCTCCACCGGACTTTGGGTAACCTCTGCACCCTCCAAATGACTTTCAAACGTAGGATAACAGCACGCTTTCTTCCCTTTCAATATCCCTCTGTGCCCAAAGATACTGGGCGCCGCACAAATGGCCCCAATATACTTGCCATCCTTATAAAATGCGTCAATCTGTGTCATCAGTCCTTCATGGGCCTCCAAATTTCGGGTGCCGGGCATTCCTCCCGGCAATACCAGCATATCATATGCGGAAAAATCTGCCTGTGAAAAGGTCTTATCCATTCCTACATCAATCCCATGAGAACTTTTTACCACTCTGTCCTCTGTTATGGACACCAACTCCACCTCTAAACCAGCTCTGCGGCAGAGATCCACCACGGTCAACGCTTCCACCTCTTCATATCCCTCTGCAAAAAATATACCTATCTTGTTCATAATTTCTGTCCTTTCATCTGATTCGTCAATAAAAACACATTTGGATCTATCTTATTCCGTCCAGTCCTCCCGGACGCCCTTACCACATCTTACCCCATTGTCCAATATATTACACCCATCCCGGCACATACCTTATTTGAAACCATTTCCCATTTCTTAACATAAATGGCAGTTTTAGCCAATATGCTGAACAATTACATCCATTATACACATAAACAGGAAATATTTCAATTATTGCTTTAGTAATCCCCTGAAATATGATATAATAATAAGAGTTTAACAAGTAATTAACGGAGAAAAAGCTATGGAAATTGAACGAAAATTTACAATCAAAGAATTACCCGCCAATTTGGAAAGCTACCCTTTCCACCATATTGAACAGGGTTACCTGAACACATCCCCCGTAGTGCGCATCCGCAAAGAAGACGACGAATATTACCTCACATACAAAGGCAGCGGCATGCTGGCCCGGGAAGAAACCAATCTAATTCTCAACCATGATGCGTATTATCATTTACGCGAGAAAGTGGACGGACAAATTATCTCCAAAAGACGCTATTTGATTCCCTTGCCCCATCCCACCTTTCGGGAAGAAAAAGGGCTTCCGGCTCCTCCGGCGGATTATGAGCTGACAATTGAACTGGACATATTTGACCCGCCCTTTGCCCCTTTGATTATGGCCGAGGTAGAATTCGGCAGCCGGGAAGCGGCAGAAGCCTTCATCCCTCCAAACTGGTTTGATGCCGATGTGACCTACTGCAAGGAATATCACAATTCTTATATGGCCCTACAGGCATAATACTCTGCGCCCGCACTCCAGTGTCGGGTGCTTCCTTATGTCTTTATTTCACTCTTCCTCTCCAAAATTCACGATAATATAATCCTCCATTTCCACAATTGCTCCTTTTTCCGGCCATGCCGGACCACCCTGCATAAGTTCCGCCGCTTCCTGACGATGCTCCATATCACATTCAAATGTGAATCCGTGCATTTTCCAGAACTTAATCAATTCGTCTCCGGGCATTCCATACGCAAAGGTTCCCCAATTAATCATTGACAATGCGGGCGTTTCCGCTGTTGCATATCCCTTTCCCTCCACATAGTACTTTTCAAATATATCCTCATCCACCGCCTTCACCAGCCAACGAACCAAATTAAATTTCTTAGACCATTCCGGTACATACACATCACTGACCAAACTCTCCGGCACCTTATATCTCCCAATGATGCAAAGAGGCTTATCCGCGCCATAGTTTTCCAGCACATCCAGCGCAATCGCGTTCATCACCACCCTGTCATTCTCATATTTTCTGGCATCCACATACAGCCAGTGGTTCATCTCATATCCCTGCCAGTACAACAGATATCCGGTCAGCACGCACGCCCCCACCCTGACGCTCCGTTTCTTTATATTTCTCAATTCCCAAGCCACAGGCAATATGGCAAACGCTGTCAACAAAGGCACATACTCGCCAGAACGGTAGTAAGTGGCCCATCCTTCCAAAACAGGCATAACCCATGGAAGCAGTATGATGCCCAACGCTGCCGCCAGAATCCACCCATCCTTTTTTCTCACCGTACAAATAATACTCCACAGCACCAGAACCAAAACAGCAAGCACCAATATCATTACCGGCACATACACAATGGCATGAATATAATATTTTACAAAAAAATCCTTCAACACAAAACCAAATTTTCCTGGGCTTCTGGTTCCGTCAAACCACCCCGACAGCAATCCCAAAATATCCCCAAGCCCCCTTGATTCCAATACCTTTGCCTGCTCCTGTAAATGGTCAATGGCAATTATCCCATTGACTATGACAGCCCTGAAAACCATAGCACAGACACAAATAGCCAATATATTGATAAACCAATCTCTTACTTTTCTGCTATAATCCGATTTGTCAAGAACTCTAATCAGCATAAAATTCATCACCATAGCCATAAGAAATACAATCATAAACGCCTCGTAAAACCCCAGCGCCGTTACCAGCATAAGAGAAGCTCCGAGTAACCTTCCCATTCGCTTTTTTGCGCCTCCCTGAAAGGCTTCCATTGCAAACAGAACCGCCAATGCCGCAAAGCCATAACCCAAATAAATCCCATCTTGCAGATACCAGATTACAACCTCGCTGAGTATGGGGCTGGAAAGCATTACCATGCCAAAGATTGCATATACGGCCACAGAAAGCCCTTTGCCGAACATCCGAAAAAATACCACGCACCAAAGTGTTATGGACAGACAAAAAAAGGACAGCCCCACCGCTTCTACAAAATGCGGATTATACGCCAGCGGCACCACCTTATTCATGAGATAAAGACACCAGCGCCCCATTGCCGGAGAGACACCATCAACATAATAGAGCTTAAAAGAAGTATCATCAATCCCCACTGTCGGATTTATAATCAATGTAATATAGCTTAATATCATCATTAACGGAATCCCAATCCTAAAACACTTGTGACTCCAAAGGTACTTTACATCATTCCATATCTTCATAAATACTCCACTTGATTATATTGCCCTTCAGGGCCATACATCAATACTCCCATAGTATTTTCTTTGGTTTTTATTTTCATCCCAAACAAATTTTATAGTTTCCCCCAATAATTGTCAACATATAAATACCACAAACACCACTATCACTTCTTCTCACAAAAGACGCAATTTCTCAATATAATACCTTAGATCCTGCTGATATTTTTCATAACTAATACTTTCATAACAAAACTTTTCACATAAAACACCTCTGATATAACAAAAGCCGCAATTCCCGGATTTCACTTACAAAATCCCGAATTTACGGCTTTGTTTATACAATGCGGAATGAGGGACTTGAACCCTCACGCCTTTCGGCACAAGAACCTAAATCTTGCATGTCTGCCAATTCCATCAATTCCGCAAGTATTGTGTCAACTCTTGAGTCCATTTGCAAAAGCGCATGAAATTGTGGCTTCAATCAAAATGGACTATTTGCATTATACATTTCCTGTGGCTGCTTGTCAAGATTTTTCCATTGGCATCTTTATTTTGGCCTTTTCCTATACCCCAATCCCCTCTTTAGTACATATTCATCCCTTGACATAAGAAGCGCTTTTTTGATAAACTAAGTGTAATGCCTGAACTATAAGACCTGTTTTTTGTTCGGGCGCGTATGAAATTTCTCCCCATGTTATTATTCAGTCTCATGCAATAAGGAGCAGAAAGAAAAACTTATGAAAAATTGGAAAAAAATTGAACTCTTTTTTATGGCACTGTTAATTGTCATTATGTTAGTAGCCATCTATGCGTTGTCCACCATCTTCAAGGAATATCACGACGGACGTGCTGCCTATAGTTCCCTGGACGCCTACGTATTCCTTCCGCCGGAGCCAACAACAAACCCGGTAAACAGGCAGCCCTCCGACGCTGCACCCTCAGAGGTGCCGGAAGAAACTTTTGAGCTAGGCGCTGCACCCGTTGTAGACTTTCCTTCCCTAAAAGCACAGAGTAGTGACTGTGTAGGTTGGATTTATAGTCCACAAACCGCTATTAACTATCCACTTGTCAAAGGTGCGGATAATGACTTTTACCAAAGCCATATGTTCAACGGAACCGCAAATAAATGCGGCGCAATCTTCTTAGATTGTTTAAACGCCGGAGATCTTTCAGACCAAAATACCCTGGTTTATGGCCATCATATGAAAAATGGTTCCATGTTCGCTAGTATCGTAGGATATGCACAACAGGATTATTATGAAGCTCATCCTGCCTACTGGGTCGTGACACCGGACCAGAATTATCAGGTAAGCATCTTCTCTGCTTTTCTAACCGATACCGAAAGCGATGTATGGCAGATGAGTTTTGCATCAACAGATGCTTTTGGTAAATGGCTAGATACCATGACAAGACGATCCTTTATTAAAAGCGATGTAGTTCCCACCGTAAATGACCGTGTTATTACCTTATCTACCTGCAGCTATGAGACGGAAAACGCCAGATTTGTAGTGATGGGAATTTTACAGCCTGCTTCTTAACGTCTCAACTATATTACAATCGCTAAATTTTCTTCTACTACAAAAGAACCGACACGATTTTAACCGTGCCGGTTCTTTTTCTAGTATTCCATCAGTTCATGGATAAGTTATCTTTCATACTTATTCCGATTTATTGCGACGTTTCATTAATACAACCATGCCCGCTCCTGCAATAGTCAGGATCATAAGCCAAATTACAATTGCACTGCCCATATGATCTCCTGTCTTAGGTGCACTTGCCTGTGTCACATCTTCCGAATCATCGGCATCATCATTTCCATCGTCACTGTCATCATCTCCGGAATTATCAGGTTCCTCTGCGGGTTCCGTAGGCGTAGGTTCTTCCGCTTTCACTTTAGAAGCAATCGCGTAAGAACTAAAGCTGCCTGCAACAAAGGAAACTTTACTGCCATCTTCGCTCAAAATTCCATCTCCCAGTGTTTCCCATACATTGCTTCCGTCCGCAATATGGAAAATTTCAACCCCATTAGATGTATCGATTCCTTCAGGAACATCTAAAGTAACATACATGGGAACATCAAATTCTTTGCTCGGCTGCTTAATCCATTCACTTTCAGAAGATTCGCTTACTTCCCTTACCATGAATACGAATCTATATACCTTTACAGCGCCAACATTCAATTCCGGCGGCTTTTCCTTCGTATTATCATCTTCTATTACAATCTTTCCTTCCTGATTGGAGGCCACGTTGAACTCTGCGTTCTGAACCTCTACAGTGGGCGCAACTTTGCTGTCGTCAACCTTCACTTTCCGTTCTCCGCCATTGCCGGCAATCAGTTTCTCTTCCAACTCTTTCAGACTGTTAAGTGATTTTACCACTGCCTCGGCAACTTTATCCTTCTTCTCGCTGGCGGTACCTACAATAGCATCCTTAAGGTCACTGAAGATCTGTTTTACTGCCTCAAATACTTTTTCAGGTTCCGTTTCTTCCTTCACTTTATCCAACTCATTTACTGCTTCATTTACCTTTTCGTCATTAACGTCCGGTGTTGCTGTCGGTTCGTCGGTTTCACCAGGGTTAGGCGATTCACTTGCATCTGGCGACTCACTTGGATCGGGGGAGCCACTTGGATCCGGTGATCCGCTTGGATCGGGTGACTCACTTGGATCCGGTGATCCGCTTGGATCGGGTGACTCACTTGGATCTGGGGATCCGCTTGGATCGGGTGACTCACTTGGATCCGGTGATCCGCTTGGATCCGGAGACTCACTTGGATCCGGTGATCCGCTCGGATCCGGAGACTCACTTGGATCCGGTGATCCGCTTGGATCGGGTGACTCACTTGGATCTGGGGATCCGCTCGGATCTGGTGATTCACTTGGATCGGGTGACTCACTTGGATCTGGTGATTCATCCGGATCTGGCGTCTCATTATCATCCGTTGTATAACGTATCTTTGCAGTAGGCAGTTCCATGTTCAGTACTTGCTCTTTGTTATCTTCGCCCAGATAGAATCCCAAATGAGGCGGCTGATTGTATGCCGTATTCTGATTTGCAACCGCATTACGATATACAGGGTCATGCATCAGGCTGTAAATCATGTAATCTGTCTCATAATTTGTCGTATAAATGCGCAGTTCTGAATTATCCGCGCTGGGCGCAATAATTTCTTCACGCCAGTCGCCAAACAGGTCGGCGGAAAGGCTGGGAGTATTCTTGGTGGAGTTATTGGTATGGGTTCCTTCAAAAGTCTCCAATCTCACCATTGAATTATTTTCCCAATCATACTTATAAATTGCCTGTGCTGTTCCGCTGCCCCCAGGATTTCTTCCATCAGGTAATTCGCTTAATAAGTCACCGTCCCAATAAGATGTCCAGTTGGTTGTAAAAGTACTGGGAGGCACACTTGCTATCACTTCACCAAAGAAGTTAAAGATTGCTCCTGTAGGATCACTCTCACTGTTAGGATTGTTTGCCCAATATTCAAAACCTGGCTTAGGCGTAATGTTTGCCGCAACGCCACGTCCGATATCTGCCAGCTCAGAAAACATACCGTTGATACGGCTTCCGTTGCTTGCATTGGATACCATACCATTCAGAGTGGATACTGTTTCCTCCGAAGGTGTCATAACATACAACTGTGTCGGATTTTCAGGATTCATAGCTGACAAATGAATGGCATCCGCATGTCCTTGGTAATCCTGCCCGTCAACACCATCCTTACACCACAATACACTTCCATCATGGTCAATCGCTAATGCGCCGATTACCAATTCGTCAAATCCGTCATTATCCATATCACCGGTAGCCACATTGTGGTTACCTTTTCCAGCATATTGACCACCATTTTCTTCATTAAAATTCCATTCCAGTTGAAGTCCGCTTTCTCTCAGAGTATACGCTGCAACCGTAGTCTTGTTATAATATCCTCTGTTCAGCAATACTGCTGGTATGGTCTCACTACTATTCTTATCTTTTGGCAGGTATGCCAGGGCAATATTGAACCTGGATGCACGATTTCCCCAGTTATCACCATAATCTTCAAAATTATCTACCTGGTTTATATAATCTATCGTACTAATTACCTCGCCTGTAGCGCCGTTAAATACTGTTACATATTCATTACTATCTACACCCACATGACCTGAAGGACGAATATTGGTGCCTGGAATTACACTTTTATCTCCAATATAGGCAACTCTGGTACTCACATCATCCATATCAAACAGTCCGTCGGCATTAGGTTTGTAACTGACAGTACCATCAGAAGTCTTAATAAAGAACTCTGCTTTTCCGTCCTCATTCAAATCATAGAACATAAACTGATTCCAGTGAGCGCCGGACGGCATCTCAAGCCCCATATTCAGTCTCCACAAAGCCGTACCATCCATCTCATAGAAGTCAAAGATCGTAGGCGCTGAAGGACCGTCCTGTTTACCAGAGTCAAACGCATCTGAAGGATACCATTTAACTACAATTTCATATTGTCCGTCACCGTCCACATCTGCCACACCCGCATCATTAAGAGAATACGTTGCCATATTTCCCTGCGTATCCGGCTGAGGTCCGGGATTCTGTACCGGAACGGACAAATAATTCTGTGCAAGTGCTACAGTACTGCCTTCAATCTGTGTTACTCCATCTTTCGTAACCTGAATCTCATATTTACTGCCCGGTTTTCCGTCCGCATCCAAATAGTTTGTCTTATTGTCAATAGGAGCGGAATTGATTACCTTTCCGTCACGAAGAACATTAAACTTGATATCTGTGTTATACTCATCCGCTAAAAGTCTCCAGGATACCAGGATACCGCTTCCGGTACGGTAAGGAACCGCTGTCACACCGCGGTCCAAACGTTCCATGGAACGCTCATATCCGTTGTAATTATTCTCCGTAGGTTTATAGTAGCTAATTCTATAGTACACATCATATACAAATTTTTCTTTTTGATATGTAAGCAAATTTGCCAGATTACTGTGAACATTACCGGCAGCATCCTTATTTTCATGATTTCCCTCAGGTTTTATCAACTCTTTGATATAATCATATCTGCCTTCTTCATCTTCCTTCAGATTCGCACCATAGATGTAAATCCCTTCCTTTGCAGGGTCAAATGGACGTATGGGTTCCCACTTTCCTACAGGCGCATCCGGCAAGATAGTCGCATCATTCAGAATGACTGTAGCCTTATCAGGAAGCATTGACATATCCCATGCCTGGCCGAAATCAAGCTCCAATGTAGAAGGATTGTTTACACTGCTTACATAAGGCTTTAATGTATAAGTCATGGTATAGGAAGCCTTTAAATCAAAATAATTGGTATATTCTGTACTGCCCAAATCCAAAGGCGCTGTATAAACATAAGTACCTTCCGTATCCTTATCAAATTCAGGCGCAGAAGTCCATTCTCCTACCGCAATATTCGCTGTGCTTCCATCTCCCAGCGTAGCCTTGACTGTCTTGGGATGTTCATATGTCTCAAACTTCTTAGCTGTCATAATGATATCTGCGGGCTGCTTAATTGATAAAATATCTTTCTCATTAAATTTCGTATACTTTACAAAGATATTATCCAAAGCATTCTCAGATACCTTACCATTATTCATACGCATTACCAACAATGAAAGACCGTTTGCACTGGGCGAAATAGGAACGTCTGTCACTGTAAAAGTCTTGCTTGGATCTTCCTTGGAAGTAACGGTGAGTTTTGCCGTATGAGTGATATAATTAAATTCCACTTTCACGTTAACCCACTGATTCAGACCGCCAACACCGGTTGTCACAGCCTTTCCAGCATCTATCACGCCTTCAAAAGCATCGTCAATAACCGGACCGGCATTATTGATATCCGATTTCGTATAATAATGAATTACTCCGGCAGCATCCGCATATACCGTAAAATAATTTCTCTTTGCCGCCGGCGACATAAACATCATATCAGTACGTCCGCCGTTTACCTGAATGGGCATCCAGTCAAATTCCATTACGGCTTCTTTTACAATGCCTCCCGGCAAATCCAGTCTTGAGCCTCTGTTCTTAGCGCTAGTTGCACTGACGATCGCATGAAGATATTTATTTCCATCAGCAGTCTCTTTAATCTGGAACGTATAACCGCCGGTACCGGAAGTTTGCTCCACATCCTTGCCCCATACATTCCAGTCTAAATTGTTATCTCCAAAGAGGAACGTATTTTCATAATCATACTCAGACACATATGAACCCTGATTATTCAAAGTATAGGTTACTTCAAGGTTCCTATGATTGCGATGACCTTCCGGCGCGATAATCTGCGCTTTCCATTCATAAGAACCGGCAACTTCCGGCTTGAAACCTCCCTCAGTGGTACATTCCCAGGAATCATAATCAATCGTTACCTTAATGATTTCCCCTTCCACCGTCTTAGCCGTTACAGAAGTCGGATGCTTATAGCCTGCTTCCCACTGTTCCTTTGTTATCAACTCTGACTTTGGCATAATCAGTTCATTGATATCTGTCTTCAAGAAGTCAGACATATAGTTCATAGTGTAGCTTACCTTATGCCCTAATAGATTAGTGATGCTTCCATCTTCTGGCATTTTAACATTTGCAGTCCATACATAAGTCCCCCACTCTTCAGGAACAACTGCTTTATCACTCGTCCAACTTTCTGAATCAATTTCCAATGTCACTTTGGATTCATCTGATAAGGTTGCCTCAACTGTAGTTGGATGTGCAAAACCTTTCTCATAATCTTCCTTTGTTGCTGTCATGTCTTCAAGTTTTGCAAGCGCCGTAACATTCGGAGCTTTTTCCACAAAACCTGCCTCGGTGTAATGAAGTTCAAAGTTATCAATACCCATATCAGGGGTATAGGTCTTTCCAGTGCCTTTTCCGCCAGCCATATTTAACATCAGGGTGTCTACCTTGGTAACTGCAGCACTGATATCCACTTCTGCCGCCTGAGTACCATCGATGCTGATTACCGCTTTATGTGTTGTAAAGTTCACTGTAATCTTTACATCTACCTTTACAGGCGCTTTTGCTACTTTCAGAAGTGGTTTTATGTCTACTCCGTCAGGACTATATACCGAATAATGCAAGCCTGTATCAGAACTATTATTTCCGGACACTCGGCCATCGCTCATATAGACCGATACTACTTCCACATCACCATTCATTAGGCTTAATCCTGCCCGAGCCGAAGCTTCATCTGACGTAATACCCTTATTAATCAGGGTATAAGACACATCTGCTGTCTCCATATCGGGCAATTCACCCAGACTCTTAGATGCTGTTTTTGTAGCCAATTTCTCTCCCTGAACCTTTAAATATTTATTTCCTTCTTCCTCTCCGATGCTGATGGCAGATGCAAGTGTTCCCTCCATCCCCCAATTTCCTTCGGCAGACTCAAAGTCTTCTGTAATCAACTTATTGTCAAGATCAATCACATAAGAACTTACGCCATCATTGGTAACGGAGTTAGCTCCCGTACTGTCCCCGCCATTGACATTTTCATCCGGTACATCAACACCGCTGTCTCCATTTGGCGCTTGACTATCGGTTCCGGTGCCACTTGATGGTGTCTGGTTCCCGATCTCTTCACCATCCGTATCCACACTGCTGCCCGGTGCATCATCTCCAGCTCCGGCACCGCTATCGCCCGTGCTGCCGTCCTGCACATTGTTGCTTTCCGCACCGCCCACATCCGGCGCCACATTATCGCCGCCAGAGTCGCCGTCTGCCGCATCATTGACATCCGGATTTCCTTCCGGAGTCTCAGGCACAGTACTCTCCTGAGAAGGCGCCCCCCCCATGGTCGTCTCCGTGCTGCTTGCACTTACACCTGTAACAGGCGTCACGGCAAGACAAACAGACATCAAAAACGCCATCATACGTTTTCTGTGCATACTTTACCTCCTTATATTGAAAAAATTAATAGTTCATGAACAAATTATATCCTACAAAACAAGGTAAGTCAATGTGACAAGGACAAATCATCTAAAAAAGTTACCAAAATATGTCCAAAATATTACATTTATGTCATTACCTGCCAGCCGCTTTCAAATAATATTTATCACCCTCTTTTCTTCAAGTTCAAATCTTACTCCTCACCAATATGAATGATAATATTTTTATAAATCCGAACCAGGAAAAAAGTACTCATTCCCAGGCTCACAATCTCTGCAATGGGAAACGCCCACCAAATTAAATTCACATTACCACTTAGGGAAAACAGCCAAGCCACAGGCAAAAGCACGCATAACTGTCTGGCAATGGACACAATCATGCTGTACACGCCATTTCCCAATGCCTGGAACACGCTGCCCACCACAATACAATATCCTGCAAAGCAAAAACTGAGACAAATTGTCCTGAGCGCCGGAATCCCGATCACCAAAAGTTCTGACGACGCCTCCGCATCAAAAAGCCCGATTAACTGTGCCGGAATCAACTGCATCACCGCCAAACCTGCCAGCATAATACATACTGCATACTTAATGCTGCTTTTCATGGTCCTGACCACACGTTCCCTGTTTCCCGCACCAAAATTATATGCGATAATGGGCACCATACCATTATTCAATCCGAATATAGGCATAAAGATAAAACTCTGAAGCTTGAAATAAATGCCAAATACAGTCTGGGCCGCGCCAAATGCTTCCAATATCAGATTCATTCCATAAGTCATCACGGAACCGATTGCCTGCATCACAATGGAAGGAATCCCCACCTTATAAATATTGGCAATCAATTTTTTGTCAGGTCTAAATCCACGAAAAGAAATTTGAATTTCCTTGTTCCACTTCAAGTTAAACACCAACGCCAGCACCGCAGCCACAATCTGTCCTATCACCGTAGCAGCCGCTGCTCCTGCCACACCCATTGCCGGCAAGCCAAACGCTCCGAAAATCAAAATAGGATCCAGCACCAGGTTGACAATGGCTCCCGCCCCCTGCGTCACCATCGCATACAAACTTTTGCCCGTGGACTGCAGCAGCCGCTCCAAAGTAGTCTGCATAAAGATACCGATTCCCGCCGTACAGCAAATGGTCAAATAGACGGTTCCATACTCCCGGACCTCCGCTATGGCCGTCTGGCTGGCAAAAAAAGGTTGACTTATGAAAATACCCACCAATGCAAATACCACATAACTCACAAACGCAAGAAAAATACCATTCACCGAAATCGTATTTGCTTTCTCAAAATCCTTTTCTCCCAATGTCCTTGATAAAAATGCGTTGATTCCCACCGCAGTACCCACGGATACTGCTATCATAAGACTTTGAATGGGAAACGCCAGAGAAACAGCCCGCAGCGCGTACTCGTTAATCCTGGACACAAAAATACTGTCCACAATATTATAGAGCGCCTGCACCAACATGGAAATCATCATGGGCAGCGACATTGATAACAAAAGTTTGTTAATTGGCATAACCCCCATTTTATTCTCCGATTGTACATTTCTTACTTTTTCCATTGGTATCTCTTCCTTTCTTCTTCGACAATTTTCTTACATCTTTTGCACAAAAAAAAGAATTAACCCCAGGGAAATAAATCAATCCCTGGGGAATTCTCTCTAAAGTGAGACATTGGGGATTTAAACCCCAGACAACTTGATTCATAGACACTCCAGAGATACCGGAAAACCCCATGAAATCAAAGCTTTTCCCCTCTGAACCATCTAAAGGCAATTTTTAAAGGCAGATTTATTTTCCAATACTACCACATGAACAGAAAAAAAGCAACTGCTGTTTTTCCCAGCAGCCGCCCTTTTCAACTAGTCAGTCTTGTTCCCCTTATCCTTTTATTTCTTTCATCAATGCTGTACTGGCATCAAATACAATCTTATGGTCTTCCATGTGTATTCCTATCTGCTTTTTTAATTGAGGAATATATGTATTCATGCTATAATGGGGGTGTATCATTGAAAAGGAAGCTGGATGCGATTTTCTGATATGTGCCCTCTAGTCTTATGAAAGAGGGTGATGCCCATGAGCGTGATGGAAGTTTTAACATTATTGCTTGTTATCTTTGCGGCTCTGTCTTACATAGACAATCATAAAAAGAAATAGCATCCCACCGTCCAAAGTGAATGCTATT
>JAAWCE010000105.1 GCA_022793065.1 Lachnospiraceae bacterium | reverse complement strand
TTCCTTTTGAATCAGCCCTAAAGCCACATTGATTGTCGTGCTTTTTCCCGCACCGTTTTCTCCAATCAGCCCGACAATGGAGCCGTCAGGAACGGTAAACGAGATATGATCCAAAACAAAATCCTGATAAGTTTTGGTAAGGCCTGATACCACGAAAGCATTTGTCATCGCTAATCCTCCTCGTACAATAATGTTAATAAGCTAATTAGTTTATCAAGCGGTATTCCGCTCATACGGGCAATTTCTATCGCATCGTTGAAACAGCCCTCTATCTTTTTTTGCTGTTCTTCCAAATAGAAGTCCTGATTTTGAACAGATACATAGCAGCCTTTCCCGGCTGTCGTTTCAATAAAGCCATCTTCCTGCAGGATGTCATATGCCTTCTGCACGGTCAAAACACTGATCTGCAGCGATTTTGCAAGGGAACGGATAGAGGGCAGCGCTTCCCCGGATTTCAAATCGCCGCTCATAACCTGCGCTTTTATCTGCGACACAATCTGCTCGTACAGAGGACGACTTGCCTTATTACTTACAACAATCTCCAAACTGCTACCACCTTTCTGTCTTATGCTGTATTATATATATAAGTACAGTATAAGACATCATAAAATAACTGTCAAGAGAATTACAAAAATCCCATTGCCTTAGCGACGGGATCTTTGTTTATGGCTATGTAGATATTAAAATCTGGTTTTGCAAACATTCTCTGTATCAGCAAATTTATTCACCTGTGATCACAACAATTTTCACAGCTTCATCTGGATGCTCTTCATCAAAATCAATCAGCCCACGGTAACTGATCTCTACTTTATCGCCCACGGCAATCGAGGGTTCCCCTTCTGCTTCCTGAGCACTCTCCGTAGAAAATCCTTCCAGTATCTGGGCATTCTCCGTGGAAAAATAATAGAGCATGTCATCATCTGGGTTTTTGATTGTGATTGTGTTACCTTCATACTTTTCAACAATTCCGGCAATGGGATCGCACACTGTGTTTTTTTCGTCTTCCGGAGAAGCTTTTCTATTCTCTTCTGTAGTCTCCGGCTTTGGCAGTTCCACATCATTCGTTTCTGTTTCTGTCGTTTTCGTATCTGCAGTTTCTTCCCTATCCGTTTCCTGCCGGGAATCAGTCTCTACAGATACGGAATCCCCTTTTGATTCGGACGAGCAGGCGGTCATCCCCATCGCCAAAGCTATCATAAATATCAGAATACATTTCCTTTTCATTATCTTTCTCCTCTTTTTCTAAAAGAACCGTATTTCTGTAGCATGGAATTCATCATTTTTAAAGCTGCCTTTCATTTCAACGGACATATGCTCTTTCAAATCCTGAAATCCGGCCTCTTTGTCTACATGGTTTTCCCCACTTCCATCCGTGGTTCTCATATAAAAGATGGTATCCTCCTCAAAAAACACATGAATCAACTCGGTGTCAGGAAGATCAGCATTGGAGCTTGGAGAACTGTATGATAAAGAACCGTCATCAAGAATTTTCACCTTCTTTTCGGCAATGAAAAATGAATTCTCTTCCATTTTCCAAACCTTACCCAGAAAATCCGCATCGACAGCAGCTGCAACATCCGGCTCTAATACCTTCCATTTTCCTGCTGTATTTTCCTTTGGCTCCTCTGCGCTCCCATCCACGCCTTCTAATGGCGCATCATTTGATTCCTCCGGTGATGCTTCATCTGCCTGGTTTTCTTCTGTTTTAACAGCAGATTCAGAACCGGAACCGCATCCTGTAATCATTGTGCTCAATATACAGATAGTACCGAATACTATCATTGCCTTTTTCAGTTTCATAAAATTTCTTACCTCCTGATTATTTATAGAAATTACAGCTATTATAGTCTGTCTGATTCATTCAAACAACCTGTTTGTTGTGAAATGCTTTCTGGATGCCGTAAATGTCATGAAACATTTTTTAATGTACATCCATCTTCTCTGGCCATTTCAGCCCTTCATTCTCCTTTAGAAGCCCCATATGATACAATGCCTGCACACAGTCTGCATAACCCTGAATGTAAGCCCGTTTCTCCTGGGCAGACGCAAAATCCTCCAGGCATTCCTTCATTTCCTCTGCCTTCTCCTGTTCCCTAATCTCCCGAAAAAATTATACACAGCCGAGCTTACCTCATTTCAAAAAGATATTTATGCGTTATACGGGCTGACACCCTAAACATGTGTATAATTTGGACGGGATTTTAGGTCATACCTTTACACCATTCTGCTTTTACAAAAATCTGTTTTCTTACTGTATAAATACAGAATCCCCATTACCATAAAAATCTGCCCCACACTTATTATCAGAGTCCTGGCACTAGGGAACCGATACAATGAAGTCAGGCTGTACATTCCCCCTAAAACCGTATTGGACCATGCGTGGAGCAAAATGGAAACCCAGATGCCTCCTGTAATTCTGTGTGCCGCTGCTAAAGTCACTCCTAAAGTAATACAAAACAGGGTAAAAGCTACAAAGCTATATGCACTCTGTGATGAGTTGGGAATGAACCATAAAGGCAGGTGCCAGACGCTCCATACAATACCTTCTATGACTCCTGCTGCCAGGAATGGAAATCTTTTCTGAAGTACAGGTTGGAAAACCCCCTGC
>JAAWCE010000037.1 GCA_022793065.1 Lachnospiraceae bacterium | reverse complement strand
GTAGATATAAGCCAGAAGTGCGCCAATGATTCTAAGCTAATGAAGCCTCTTATGGCATATATACTGTAAAATATTAAATTTTCAAGGTTCATGTGGAGGTTCAAACATAGAAAACACTATGTTTTGACCCCAGCATCATGTAATAAAGATAAATTTACATTGCCAAATACTCGTATGAGAAAGTCATTCGTTTGGAATACATATCTTTATCACATACAAAATGAATCCTTAAGTTCTATTTATCAGATTCGTAATTAATACGATATATATGTCGGATTCATGTGAAAATATAAAACAGCAGACGTCTGCAGCAAACAGGACGCTACCTGCAAAGTGCGAAACGGGGAGGATATACAAAGTGCAATTCAGAGACAAACAACTACAAAAATTATCCATCAGTTTGATAGGGGTAGCCCTTCTGATTGTAATTCTTTTTTCCTTATTGGGAAATTTTATGACCAAAAACAGTGAAGAAACTATTGAAGAGGTAGGACGCCTCTACATGACCGGCATGAATGAACAGATTACGATGCATTATGAAACCATTATTGATTTCCGAATTTCACAGCTCAGCGCCATCATAGCTACCCTTCCTCCGGAAATTCCCGGCAACGACGATGAACATGGCAAACTTTTTTCCAATCTGACTTACCATGCCACAGCAAGAGGATTTGAATACCTGGCACTTTACTCTTCGGACGGCAAAGTTGAAATGATATATGGCGATCCCATTCACGCTGTTGATCCTGAACCATTTTTAAACAGTTTGAATAAAGATGAACAAAAAGTTGCCGCCGGCGTTGATGAAAATGGGAAAGCTCTCGTCCTGATGGGGGTTCCCTGTAACTACACGATGGAGAATGGTGAGAAATGTGCCGCATTGATTGCCGGACTCTCCGCCGACTATATGAGTCAAGTTTTATTTATGGATTCAGGAAATTCCCTCGTTGCATCTTACATAATCCGTAAAGATGGCAGTTTTGTGATTCGTACTAAAAATGCAGATGGAGACAATTATTTTGAACACCTCTCTTCTTTGCTTGGAGAAAACCCAGAACAGGCAGATCAATACATTACAGAGTTAAAAACTACCATGGAAGCCGATGCAGATTATTCCGCCATCCTTAGCATATCCGACGGCCGCCGTCACTTATATTGTACACGTCTGTCTTATAGTGAATGGTATCTTGTGACCGTAATGCCCTATTCAAAATTATCGGAAGTGGTCAATCAAATGGGAACCGAATGGAGCCGCATGGTATATATTGTTTCCATTATTGCCGTTCTTGCACTGGGATTGATATTCTTTCAATATGTGAAAATTTCCGGGAAACAGATGGAAGCACTGATGCAGGCAGGTAAAATTGCCGACCAGGCGCGAAAGGAAGCAGAACATGCCAATAAAGCTAAGAGTGAATTCCTTTCCAATATGAGCCATGATATTCGTACACCTATGAACGCCATTGTAGGCATGACAGCCATAGCCACGGCAAATATTGACAACCGGGATTCTGTACAAAATTGTCTGAAAAAAATAACGCTTTCCAGCAAGCATTTATTAGGTCTTATCAATGATGTATTGGATATGTCTAAGATTGAAAGCGGCAAGATGACCTTAAATGTGGATCAGGTTTCCTTGCGCGAAGTGATGGACAGCATTGTAAACATTGTCCAGCCGCAGATCAAAGCCAAAAAGCAGCAGTTTAATATATTTATCCATGATATTACAACGGAAAATGTATGCTGCGACAGTATCCGACTAAATCAGGTGCTAATTAATCTTCTTGGCAATGCGGTAAAGTTCACGCCTGAAGAGGGGACTATTCACGTCTCCATGTATGAAGAACCTTCCCCAAAGGGAGATGATTATATCCGTACCCATGTTATTGTAAAAGACAATGGTATTGGTATGTCGAAAGAATACATGACCAAAATATTTGACTCATTTACCAGAGAGGATAGCACCAGAGTACAGAAAACGGAAGGGTCCGGTCTGGGAATGACAATTACCAAATATATTGTAGACGCAATGGGAGGCACCATTACAGTTGACAGTGAGTTGGGCAAGGGCAGTGAATTCCATATTATACTGGATTTTGCAAAGGCAGAAGTAGAAGAAGATAATATGATATTGCCTGAATTGAACATGCTTGTGGTAGACGATAACGAGCAGTTATGTGAAAGCGCTGTAGAATCCCTGAAATCCATCGGGTTAAGAGCAGATTGGTGTCTGGACGCTGAGACAGCGCTTCGGAAGGTAGATGAGAAACATCAGCAGCAAGACGATTATCAAATTATTCTTCTGGATTGGAAATTGCCTGGAATGAATGGTATTGTTGCTACAAAAGAAATCCGCAGGCGTTATGGTCTGGATATACCCATATTACTCATTTCCGCCTATGACTGGAGTGAAATTGAGAACGAGGCCAGAGCGGCTGGTGTAACTGGTTTTATTGCAAAGCCACTCTTTAAATCCACTTTGTTTTACGGCCTGAAACCTTATGTTACTTCCAAAGACGATGATTTTTCCCAAAAAGCGTCCAATAGAATCATGAAGAGGGCTGTCAATTTAAAAGGCAAACATATTCTTTTGGCAGAAGACAATGATATTAACTGGGAAATTGCCAATGAATTATTAAGTGAAGTAGGATTGATTTTGGAGTGGGCAGAAAACGGTCAAATTTGTCTTGACAAATTCCAGCAGTCATCTGAAGATTATTATGATGCGATTTTGATGGACATCCGTATGCCCATTATGAATGGATACCAAGCTACCCAGGCAATCCGAGCACTTCCCCGTAAAGATGCACAGGAAATTCCTATCATTGCCATGACCGCAGACGCCTTTTCAGAAGATATTCAGAGATGTTTAGACTGTGGTATGAACGCTCATATTGCAAAACCAATTGATGTACATGAAGTAACCCGACAGTTAGAAAAGTTTATAAAAAAATAACATGGTAGTATAAAAAAGTTTGTGTGTTTGGTAAATAATTACTCCTTTTTGGTAAGAATTTAGATAGGGAAGTTCTTATCGAAAAGGAGTATTTATTTGCCAATAGCAATAGAACATTATACATATCTGAATTTTGCCGAAAGGATTTTTCTTTCGTAGATACAGAAAAATTTATGGCCTCAATAACATAAAAAGAAGCTGCCTATAATAGCAGTCTTTCCACATTTAACATCCCCCATCCCTCTAATGTCAAGTTAATGTCATAAACTTTTTGCACTTAATTTCAAGGGAAAGGTCCGTAAACCCGCATAGCTTCGCCCCGGTTATGTTGAACTAATGTTAAGCGGCGTCAAAATTGATGTTAAATTATTGCTAAGTTGTTTTAGCTTCAATTTCCGCATAGCCAGATCTGAAATTCCATTCAATTTCCACCCGCTTGTCTTTATACACATATATCTTTTTGATAAATGTATCAACAATCTCCTGAGTAAGCTCATCCAAATGCGAATAGCGAATAATCTGCTTCATGTCCTCTTCCAATTTCTGATATTCTTCTTCCAGCCACAGAAGTTCATTGTAAGCTTCTGACTCCTTGACAGACAAATCAGAAATCCGTACTGCCAGCCTATCCGCATTTTCACGGTAAGATTCCCTTGACAGTTCTCCAGAGGCATATCTCTCATAAAGTTTATCCTTTTCTCTTTGGGCTTTCTTCTTATCTGCTCGATATACTGCAATCCTTTTTTTCAAGCTGGCTATCGCCTCTAGCTTTAATGCAGCCAGATGATTCCCTTGACTTGCAGCATTGCCGCGCTGCATAATCTCCTTAATCAGCATTGAAAGAACGATCTCTTCCAGCACATCTGCCCTGGTATAGGTACAGCAATCCGAAAGCCTGGTAAGCGGATGCATATAACATTCAAACCACCTGTAATGATTCTTTCCCCGCATCCCTGTCCTATAGGTCATAGTATACCTGCAGCCGCCGCAATATAGCTTCCCAATCAGAGGATGCTTCTCATGTTTTTGCTTGAAATTATCTCTCACCATGTAATAAGAAGATACTCGTTCAAATATTTCCGGCATAACCAATGCTTCATGATGGTTCGGAATCACCTTCCACTCTTCCCTTGGCCTAACAATACTGCTCCTGTTGCCCACTGACGTTACACTTGTTTTTCCATAAGCCATCTCTCCCAGGTAAAAACGATTATTCAGGACTTTCCTGACCGCCTGGCTGCTCCATACCTGCTTCTTCCCATCCTTTGGCACAATATGAGGCTTACGCATTTGTGTAATAGTAGGCACTTTCTCGGTCTGGAGTTGCCTTGCAATCTGCATACACCTCATCCCCTGTACTGCAAGGGAAAAGATATGGCGCACCACTTCCGCCTCGTCCTCATCTACTATGATTACGTTTTTCTTTTCTTTGCTTTTTTTGTAACCAAACGGAACTTTTCCAGAAACATATTCTCCTGCTGCACACTTACTCTCATAAGATGCTTTTATCTTCACAGAGATATCTTTGCTGTACAGGTCATACAGAAGCGTTTGAAAGGCTGTGCCTAATCCTATGGTATTCCCATGGTATCCCCTGCTGTCATAATGGTCATTCAATGCAATAAACCGTATCCCCATAAACGGAAATATTTGATCCAGATATTTCCCCATCTCAATATAGTCTCTGGAAAAACGAGACATGTCCTTCACAATGATACATCGGATCTTATTTTCTTTTATTTCCTTCAGCAGCTTCTGCATACCCGGCCTGTCCATGCTGGTGCCGGAATAGCCATCATCACAGAATTCCTTTACTTTATATCCGCTCAATTCAGAATCATGGTTTATGTATTGATATATCTGTTCTCTCTGATTTATGATACTGTTGCTTTCCTCTTTGTCTCCTTCGTCCTCCATGGATAAACGCACATATGTTGCCAAATACTCGATTTTACATCACCCCTCATAAAATTACATCTATGTAAACGCTGTCTTTGATATAATTCGATTTTGCATGTGTACTTTTTGATTTTTCTATACATTTTGATTTTACCCCATTGGATAATCAAAATGTTTGAAAATGGAGCAAAACATGATATAATGAAATAAATCAGGATTTGGATAGGTCGGTAAGCAGAAAGAGGTGATACAATGAAGTACCTGATAAAATATTTCATAGATTTTACAGTGTTGGTTTTCCTGTATGCTTTCGTTTTTTTCAAGAAATGGAGAACCCAGGGCCGAGACAGCCTGCTTGTCAACACCCTCATGTATGCGTACCTCTCTCTGGTACTCTATTTTACTATGATGCCGGTGGTCGTATCCATCCCATTCATACTGGACCACCCATATAAAGCTATGAATCTGATCCCGTTTATTGATGTCTCTTTGGGACGAGGTGACTTTTCCAGGCAGGTGCTTTTGAACATTATCATGACCCTGCCTTTTGGGTTCCTGTTTCCGCTGACCCGAAACAAAAGGGCCAGATTCGGTGTGACGGTGTTTTTCTGCTTTTTGATGAGTTTGGGAATCGAACTGTTACAGCCGTTCTTCGACCGTTCCTCGGACATCACGGATCTGATCACGAATGTAACCGGCGGAGCGCTGGGTTATGGCCTTTATGTTATGTTTAAGCCAGTCACCTTCTGGATCCTGAAGCGTTTAAAAACCAAATGACAGGCTGTTTTGCGATAAATTGCAGTTTGCCACATCTTCTTTCAGCAGTTTTCCATCCGCCAGCATTTTAACGCAATCACCTTTTTTCCATGTCTATCAGTTTTTCCATTCTCTTACTCCTTTTTCATGGTTTTTATGACCCCCAGCCTGCCTGGCCAGCGGCAAGAAATACATATCCGATGGACTGCTGCATGAAAAAGATTCCCGCATCCGACGCTGGTAAAGGAATAGGCTGCCCTCTGCTGCAGCGTATTCCCGGCAGAGACCATCTGGCGCTGCCTTCCCGGACGGCCGCGCCGGTATTTTTTGCAGCCTCCCGTCATGCGGAAAAGTAGCTTCCACATATAGACTTTGGAGACTGTCCCCCTGAAATCAAAAAATGGCCCACGATATTTTATGTGTCGTGGGCTTGTCACTATTCGCGCTGGAATTCATGCTATGGTGCGCCTCCCGTACAGGGAAAAAAGACAGCAGATAAAGCACCCGCTGTCCTTGATGATATTATTCCATTAAATAAAGTGAAAAATATTTACTCATAAATCTTTCCCATATATAAAATTTTTGCCAATGCTATATAGTCCAACTTTTCAAAGTTTATTTTGTCTTCAGACATATAGCAATCATCTATCCAACTTGCTATTTGTCCTAAATAATCAGTAATAGTAGTATTTGTCCATTCTTCGGGATGCTCTTTTGCATCCTTAGCTAATTGAATAACAAAATTTAAGAAATCGTCCATATTAGATATATTGTTTATCTGTTCTATTGGGTCAGTCATAGTTTTCTCCTTTATAGCTTCTAATTTAAATAAGTATAGCCTACCAGCAAATTAAGTATATCACATTCTTACCCAACAATCCACTCCACCTTTGGGACAAAATCGAGCGGATGACCGGCACCAATTTTTCGAGATTCGGTACTTGCCCGGTGTTGGCGGCCTCGTTCCACAGCACCCGCACATGATGGGGCAGGCGGCCCCTGTATACGTTGTCCGCCTGTTCCCAGAGAAGATTCAACATCTGCGAAAAGGCAGGGGCCACGATAAAGATCTTCCCTATCAGCGAGTCTTGACATATCCAAGAAATGTAAGTTAATGCGCCTATTCGGAATAGATTCTCTATTGTGAAAACAAAATACTATTCCTATAAGGCAGAATTTTGTTTATAATTGTCATAAGATAAAACACAATATTTTTCATTTTTAGTATTGACTCTCTCGTTGCGTAACGGTTTACGATGTAACCGAAAGGAGGAAATAATGAAAACCGTAAAAGACGTGTCAGAGATAACCGGAGTAAGTATAAGGACATTGAGATATTATGACGAAATCGGTCTACTAAAGCCAACGGAATTAACAGAAGCGGGTTATCGGCTTTATGACAACAAAGCGTTAGAAAAGCTGCAGGAAATTATGTTCTTTAGAGAATTGGATTTTCCATTGATTGACATAAAAAAAATCATGGAAAACCCTAATTATGATAAAGAACAGGCTTTATTAGCTCAAAAATCTTTATTGGAGCAGAAACGAAATCGGTTAAATGGGATTATTGAGTTAATAACAGATGTAATGAAAGGAGTTAATGCTATGAGTTTTGGAGCATTTAGCAACGAAGAAGTACAGAAAATGGTAAACCATACTTTAGAATGTATGTCAAAAGAAAGCCTTGATGGACAGGTACAGAAATACGGGAGTATGGAAAAGTACAAAGAGCATTTGGTTTCCGGCTTTGACAATGAGCAGGCTGCCGCAGATTTATTGAAGTGGTATGGCAGCAAAGAAAAGACAATAGCAGCCGTCATGCAGTCAACCGGAAGTACCGAAGAAATAAAGCAGGAGCAGAATAAAAATGCTAAAATCTATAAGCAGTTTATGTCTGCAAAAGAAGCTGGCAATATGGATATGGCACATTCCGCTGTTGAAATGCTTGCAGAGAATTATAAAACAATGTTTGCGCTTGATAATGCCAGAAATATTCTGCTTGATTTGGCAAAAGAATATTTGCGGGGAGAAAATCTTGCAGAAGTAACCGATAGTCAATTCGGGGAAGGCTGCTCTGAATATGTCGCTCATGCGATTCAGCATTATTATGGGGCATAACAAGGCGAAATGACAACAAACTATTTACAATGGGCGGCAGAATCGGTATATTCTCAAGCCCATTGTGATACCGCAGCCGCACCAAAACCGTCCTACACCGCATGAACCAAGGCAAGAAATAGATGGGCATGCCAGGAAGTATGACCGTCGGAGTGACCGAGAACCTACGGAAAGTCACCAGCTACGCCGCCAAGCACGAAGCACGGTATATGAAGCTGTTGACCGAGCAGACCGAGGATGGCAGCAAACGCCGGGGGAAGTTCCGCAGACAGGAAATCGAAATCTATTACTCTTTTGTCGGCAAGGTAGAGTTGCCCGACTAAAGCCCGACCTGTCCGGCAGATGGATACCGCCTATGCTTCCTGTTCCTGAAAAATATCTGTTCTGCAATGAATTATTGGACGAATTAACCTGTATTATTCTATCCTCTTCTGTAAATTACCTAACCTGTTCAACACTTCATACATCCGGCCACTGCCAAACATATAATTTTGCACGAAAAGCGGCCTCCCCATCTGCCCGCTTTCCCGGTACAGCTTCATATAGGCATCTTTTGCTTGATAAAAGCTGTCCTCCAATTCTTCCAGTTCTTTTGTTGGCATTTCAGGAATATTCCCCTGAATGACCTGTCCTTGGGCTGCTATTCTGGCACAGGATTTCTGCCATACCACTTCCTGCTCATATTGCATATCCAGCCATGCAATCTCTTCTTCCTTTGTCAACGATGTTCCATCTGCCTTATAATACGATTCCTTTTCGTGGCGCTTTTCAATTTCAGAATACAGCTTCGCATAGCTTAGACCACAGGCATTCACTACATCGGAATAACCATACTGTCCTTTTTCTTTCCTGATTTCATTTAAGATATCAGCCCTCATATCGCTGAATGATGTTACTGACTGTATAACCGTATGTTTCATTTTATCCATTAATATTTCCCTGTTTTTTGATAATTGGGAAACTTCTAAGGAATCTCTATGAAATACCTTCTGGCCTTCATTTTGACTTTCCTTAGAGTTCAAACATTTTCTATTGAGTTTAAGACCATCCTGCAAATGCACAGGATAATATGAAATACCAATTGCCATACATTCTTCCTTTCTGCCCATAATAATTCTGGACAAATGCCTCATTCTATGTTTTTTTTCATCATCACACACCGCAATTTTTATCGTTTCTGCCGCCTCTAGTCTTCAACTAACTTATCGGAAAAATAAGGGGGATTTTTAACATCTATTACGTGAATAGTTAATCTGGCTGCGTGAATCGCGCCCATACAATCCCCATCATGTAAAACCTGCTGCGGCATCCCCGTGAAAATCTGGTAATCATCAAGTATAGCCTTTTTCCTGTTCTGTTCTTTTTTCTCATTCTCTTCTCTCCGGCCATCCTTCTCATTTTCCTGTCCGGCCATCCTGTTCGTTCCTAAAACCCCACATGAAAAGCCAGGCCAGTCTGTTCCTGAACCTTTTTAAGAAATTCACTTCCTGGAGCCGTCTTTGTCAGCAGCATAAAACAAACCGGCTCCTGCCCCAGAACCAACAGGGCTTCCTGGTCTTTGTGGACATATGCCATCTGCAAAGGAAAATCGCCCAGACTGGTCAGTTCCGGATGTTCTGAAAGAGGAATAAAATCATCCTTTATCCGATCAGCCATCTTTTGAAAATACTCCACCGAAAATTCTGCAGGGAAAAAATCACTGAATAGGCAGGTTTGATCAGCGGCATGTTCACGCCATGTCATCTCTTCCCATTCACGAATGGCATGGATCACCAGAAACAGCCCATATGCGTCCGGGGCATGGTTAAACCTGGGTTCGTGCTCCAGCTTATGAATGTTCAGGGGAGCGTGGAGCAAAGGGATATTCACCTTTTTCCAGTATTTCTGATAAGCTGCCGCAGCCTTTCGCTTTCCGTCCTCATCCCCCTCCTCATAGGAATCTGCCAGTTCATCCTCATATTCCCAGGCCATGTCTTTTGGATCATTTTCTTCCCATGCGTATAGATCACCGGAAGTGGTACCCTTTTT
>JAAWCE010000063.1 GCA_022793065.1 Lachnospiraceae bacterium | reverse complement strand
TAGCCACACGACCAGACCCAACTGTACGTCCACCCTCACGAATAGCAAACGTAAGTCCCTGCTCCATAGCGATAGGATGAATCAGCTCAATCGTCATCAACACATTATCACCAGGTACACACATATCTGTGCCATCAGGCAAGCTGCAGACACCTGTAACATCCGTAGTTCTGAAATAGAACTGAGGACGATAGTTGTTGAAGAAAGGAGTATGACGGCCACCCTCATCCTTAGTCAATACATAAACCTGAGCGGTAAACTTCTTGTGGCAAGTAACAGTGCCGGGCTTTGCAAGAACCTGTCCTCTCTCGATTTCAGTTCTCTGTACGCCACGAAGCAATGCACCAATATTATCACCAGCCTGAGCAAAATCAAGCTGCTTACGGAACATTTCGATACCGGTAACAACGGTCTTCTTGGTCTCTTCTCTGATACCGATAATTTCAACTTCCTCATTGAGCTTCAGAGTACCACGCTCTACACGGCCGGTAGCAACCGTACCACGTCCGGTAATGGTAAATACATCCTCTACAGGCATCAAGAAAGGCTTGTCAGTATCACGCTGAGGATCAGGAATATACTCATCCACAGTCTTCATCAGCTCAAGAATCTTGTCGCCCCATTCGCTGGAAGGATCTTCCAATGCCTTCAAAGCGGAACCCTTGATAATAGGGCAATCATTGAAGCCATACTCTTCCAACTGCTCATTTACTTCCATCTCAACCAGTTCAAGAATGTCATCATCAACATCATCGCTGTCGCACTTGTTCAGGAATACAACGATATAAGGCACACCTACCTGACGAGCCAGAAGGATATGCTCCTTAGTCTGAGCCATAACACCGTCTGTAGCAGCAACAACCAGGATAGCACCGTCCATCTGTGCAGCACCAGTAATCATGTTCTTTACATAGTCAGCATGTCCAGGGCAGTCTACGTGTGCATAATGCCTATTTTCGGTCTCATACTCTACATGCGCGGTAGAAATGGTAATTCCACGCTCTCTCTCTTCGGGAGCCTTGTCAATCATATCGAATGCGACTGCTTCACCAGTACCAAGTCTTGTATTCAGAGTTTTGGTAATTGCAGCGGTCAGAGTTGTTTTACCATGGTCAACGTGGCCAATGGTACCAATGTTACAATGGGGCTTGTTTCTTTCAAATTTAGCTTTAGCCATTATTAAGTCCTCCTTAATTTGATATACATATTTTGTTCTGTTGTTCTCGCCGAAGTACATTCTGCACACGGCGCTTTTATCTCGGCTATCTTTGATTATAGCATTTGGATAATAGAAACCTGGCTCTGTTTCCTATTATATTAAATAACCAAAGGATTTTCAAGTAATTTTTCAATAATACTGACAGATTTTAGAAATTTCCGGTCATTTGTCTGCTGCAGAACATTCCAACTTCGCAATACTACATTAGATTAGCTATGGATAGGCTCCTGCAACCTTCAAAAATGACCTCCGGAAAAGTTCTGTTACTAATTTTATCCCTTCTTCTCCGCCAATACTTTCTCCTGAACATTCTTAGGCACTTGTTCATATTTTTCAAAGAACATGGAATAATTGCCTCTGCCCTGAGTCTTAGAACGTAAATCGGTGGAATATCCAAACATTTCTGCAAGCGGAACAAATGCTCTTACTAATTTGCCGCCGCCGATGTCATCCATTCCTTCCACACGTCCTCGACGAGAGTTCAAGTCACCGATTACATCACCCATATATTCTTCCGGCATAGTCACTTCCACCTTCATAATAGGCTCCAAAAGTACCGGACTTGCCTTCTGCATTGCTTCCTTAAAAGCCATGGAACCTGCAATGTGGAACGCCATTTCTGAAGAGTCTACTTCATGATAGCTTCCGTCATATACATTTGCGTGTATACCCAGCACAGGGAACCCGCCAAGGATACCTGCCTGACATGCCTCCTGAATACCTTCGCCGACTGCGGGAATATATTCCTTCGGAATTGCGCCGCCCACAACAGTAGTTTCAAACAACAATACGGGTGGATCATTAATCAATACATTTGCCTTAGGATCAACTTCAAATTTCACGCAGTTTGCTTCCATGGGCTCAAATTTAACTTTACAATGACCATATTGTCCACGTCCACCGGACTGCTTTGCATATTTGGAATCTACTTCCACAGCCTTCGTAAATGCTTCTTTGTAAGCAACCTGAGGCGCACCTACGTTAGCCTCTACCTTGAATTCACGAAGCAGACGGTCTACAATGATTTCCAAATGAAGCTCGCCCATTCCGGCAATAATAGTCTGGCCGGTTTCCTGGTTGGTATGAGCACGGAATGTAGGATCTTCCTCTGCAAGCTTTGCAAGCGCCTCACCCATCTTGCCCTGACCAGCTTTGGTCTTAGGTTCAATAGCAAGTTCAATAACGGGTTCAGGGAATTCCATGGATTCAAGAATTACAGGATGCTGATCATCACAGATAGTATCGCCTGTTGTTGTAAATTTAAATCCAACTGCCGCTGCAATATCACCGGAATAAACCTTATCCAACTCTGCACGCTTGTTAGCATGCATCTGCAAGATACGTCCCACACGCTCTTTTTTGTCCTTTGTTGCATTCAGCACATAAGAACCGGATTTCATAGTTCCGGAATACACGCGGAAAAACGCAAGCTTTCCAACAAAAGGGTCAGCCATAATCTTAAATGCCAACGCAGAAAACGGTTCATCGTCAGAAGAATGTCTTTCCACTTCATTTCCGTCCAAATCAGTACCTTTAATTGACGGAATATCAGTAGGTGCGGGCATATATTCAAGGATTGCATCCAAAAGCTTCTGCACACCCTTATTGCGGTAAGCGGAACCACAGCATACAGGGATTGCCCTACAATCACAAGTTGCCTGACGCAACGCCTTCTTCATATCCTCAACAGAAGGTTCTTCCCCTTCCAAATACTGCATTGTCAAATCATCATCTAACTCACAAACCTTCTCTACCAACTCCGAGCGATACAATTCCGCATCGTCCTTCATATCTCCCAGATCGTCAGTTACCGTAATATCATCACCCTTATCATCATTATAGATGTAAGCTTTCATCTCAAACAGATCAATGATACCTTTGAACTCTTCTTCTTTTCCAATGGGCAACTGAGTGATAATGGCATTTTTACCGAGCCTGGTTCTAATCTGTTCTACAGCTCCATAAAAGTTTGCTCCTAAAATGTCCATTTTGTTGATAAACGCCATACGTGGTACATTATAGGTATCAGCCTGACGCCATACATTCTCGGACTGGGGTTCCACGCCGCCCTTTGCACAGAAAACGCCTACGGCGCCGTCCAATACACGAAGGGAACGTTCTACTTCCACCGTAAAATCAACGTGTCCGGGAGTGTCAATAATATTAATGCGGTGTTCCAACGCGCCGGGCTTTGGTTTCGTTTCCTGCTCCATTGTCCAATGGCAAGTTGTCGCCGCTGATGTGATGGTAATACCTCTTTCCTGCTCCTGCTCCATCCAGTCCATGGTCGCAGTGCCTTCATGAGTATCACCGATCTTATAGTTGACACCAGTATAATACAGAATACGCTCAGTCAATGTGGTTTTTCCCGCATCAATATGAGCCATAATCCCAATATTTCTGGTTCTCTCTAACGGATATTCTCTATCAGCCAAGATTTTTTCCTCCTCTATTTATTCCAAAAACCGAAGCATGCAATTCATCGGAGACAGAATCCACCTTACATGATTCCCAAAGCATTTCCATCTTAAACCAGATAAACTATAATATGCAAATGCCGAGACTTTCCGGCTCCACTTACTAGAATCTATAGTGTACAAATGCCGAGGCATTTCCGACTCCACTTACTAGAATCTATAGTGTGCAAATGCCGAGGCATTTCCGACTTCACTTACTAGAATCTATAATGTGCAAATGCCGAGGCATTTCCGACTCCACTTACTAGAATCTATAATGTGCAAATGCCGAGGCATTTCCGACTCCACTTACTAGAATCTGTAATGTGCAAATGCCTTATTTGCCTCCGCCATCTTATGCATGTCTTCTTTTCTCTTGACTGCCGCTCCCGTATTGTTTGCAGCGTCAAGAATCTCATTTGCCAGCCTGTCTTCCATCTTCTTCTCACTTCTCTTACGAGAGAACATGGTCAGCCAACGAAGGCCTAACGCCTGGCGTCTGTCTGCCCTTACCTCGATAGGCACCTGATAAGTTGCACCACCGATACGTCTGGCTTTAACCTCCAGAACAGGCATAATATTATTCATAGCCGTCTCAAATACTTCCAGCGCCGGCTTTCCAGATTTTTCTTCTACTTTTGCAAATGCACCATATACAATCTTCTGTGCAACACTCTTCTTACCGTCAAGCATGATATTATTTACCAGCTTAGTCACAAGCTTGCTGTTGTATAAAGGATCTGCTAATACATCTCTTTTTTGAATATGTCCTTTACGTGGCACGGGTCTTCCCTCCTTATTAATTTGTGCAGATAACCGCACTTGAATAAATCATCGGTACTCACAAGTGTTTCCCCAAGTGTTCGCGCTGTATTCCGTCTGACAGAACTCCAACACTTTTCTTAGTTTCGTTTTTGTGGTACAACGTTGTCTTCTAATGACAACATGACGTTTCAAAACCTCAGCTTACAAAATCAATTCCATACAATCAGTTCATAGAATTATTTCTTTGCAGCCTTAGGCCTCTTAGCGCCGTACTTGGAGCGAGCCTGCTTCCTGTTGGCAACGCCTGCCGTATCAAGGGTACCACGAATAATATGATATCTGGTACCAGGCAGATCCTTAACCCTGCCGCCGCGGATCAATACAACACTGTGCTCCTGAAGATTATGTCCTTCACCGGGAATATAGCTTGTAACTTCGATTCCGTTGGAAAGACGTACTCTGGCGATCTTCCTCAGCGCCGAATTCGGCTTCTTAGGAGTTGCAGTCTTCACAGCAGTACAAACGCCGCGCTTCTGAGGAGCGGATGCATCCGTTGCCTTCTTATGAAGGGAATTGTATCCTTTCTGCAGAGCCGGTGCCGTAGACTTCTTTACGGAGGTCTCACGTCCTTTTCTTACTAACTGGTTAAATGTTGGCATTCTGTTTCACCTCTTCCTAAATCATAATTTCATCATCTGCCGTGCGCTTATGAACTATAAAAACGATATGCAAAAAACACATCCATACGCACGCTATATCATTATAGCCGCTTACAAATGTGCTGTCAACATTTTTTTATATTTTTATACGAAATTTCAACTTTTTTGAGCTTATCACAAAATTAATCCTGAAAATTACATCCCATGCCCCAAAGCCTTCTTGCTTTCCCAGCATGGGATGTACGAATCTTATGAATTTCTGCCGTCAATCCCCACTCACATATCTGCAGTCAGCAATTCTCAAGTCCCCGTTTTCATATTCCGCTGTCACAACAATTTCATCCATATACCATTTGTTAAATACTTCAAAGTGATATTCCAAAAGGTCTCTGTTTCCCTGCGCCACAACAACCGTCTCATAACATATGGAAGGACGTTCCATTCCGGTATAAAACTCTGAAAAAGATCCCTCTGTCTCCCGATCCATAGCTGCTTCTTTATTTATCCAATTTTCCAACCCCTTTACCCTTACGCCCATCTTTGCTTCATCCAAAACTTCATATACTAACACGATGCCCGGCGTTGAAATTTGAAATTCTCCCGGCAAAGAGATCCCATTGTCTTCTGTCCACAAACGCAATTCCTCCGGCGGCAGCAATAACGCATAGCTTCCGTTTTTCTTCTCAAACAGGGCCATTGCTCCAAAAGCACGTGGATTCGTACTGGTTTCAAAAGACATTTGCACCAAAATTTCCTGATTTCCATCCCCGTTAAGGTCCAAAGTCTGAACATACGGTACTCCCGCTCCCATCCAATCTGTCTCAATTACATCTCCATTTCCAAATTCAATCCGATACTTGCCGTCGCTGTTTTCTCCGCATATCCTGTACACCCGATCCGTAAGACCATCGCCGTCATAATCCTGATTTTGAAACCGTTCATGAGAAAACCACGCAAGACATTCATCCAGATACCCCGTATAATCCATATACCCAAAATCAGATGTCTCCTGACTTTCTTCGTTATATGATGCAAACAATTTGGTGAATCCGGTTTCCATATCATTTTCCCGACTTACCAAATATAAATCATTTACCAGCCCATCCCCCCTACATTCCAGATAAAGATATTCTCCATCCTGGTCCTGGACGCAGAACTCTGATACCTCACCATTGAAATATTTAGAATCAATACATTCTCTTGTAGCGACCAGTTTGTCAAACATCTCCACCTGTGCCGCATTGTATTTTGTCATGGCAAGGGTATTGCCGAGCACATCATATACATACATATCTTCTATATTAAGAGGATGAAGGTATACCATCCGCCCATCTTTTGAGACTTTAACTTCACAATATGCGTCACCTTGCGTTGCGCCACACCCAATGACATTCAAATCTATGGCGCCTGTAAAACCTCGGCCTCCTGACCTGTCATACACAAAAAGTCCGAAATTTCCATGAAATATCAGAGTATTATTATCTACATAATCCAACTTGGGAGCATCCACTCCATATATGGTCTCATCCGTTATGGTCGGTCTTGTTATGAGAATCTGTTGCATTTCCGGTGAACTTGCATCTCCACGCTCCCCGCTCTCCTGCAATATTCCAAAGCCATTTTCTTCTCCTGCCTCTTCTCTTTCACTCAGATATTGAAACTCAGATGCTCCGCCCTCTTTTTGCGAATCTTCTATTTCACCATCCACCCCTTCTCCGCTGAACTGAGCCGGATTGCTGCCAAGTACCAAAAACACCAAAACCACCACTATCAAAATAGGAACCGTAACCCATGTGGCCGTCTTTCGATATCTCAATATATTCTTAATTCGACATTTCACATTTCCTTCCCCAAACCCCAAAGGTACTCTTGCAAAAACCTGTCTGCCGCTTGCCATATTCAAAAGGGACGCGGAATAAGCCACCCTCAAATCCATCCCCATTTTCCGCATAACAGCCTCGTCACAGGACATTTCCATATCTCTCTCCGACAAACGAAACGCGCACCAGACAAGAGGATTAAACCAATGTATAGAAAGCGCCAGAAATGCCAATAGCCGGAAAACGTGGTCGCCTCTTCTGATATGAGTCTTCTCATGAAGCAGAATATAATCCCGTTCCACTCCCTTTAATTTGGTCGGAAGATAAATTCTCGGCCAAAATGCACCCAATACAAAAGCTGTTTCAATATAGTCGCACAGATAAATATTCTTCTCTTCTCTCACTGCCCCTATCAACTGCCTTTTGAGAAAAATAATACTGGTAAAACCATAAATCCATAAAACCACCACCCCCAACAACCAGACTATCCCGAAAATATCTCCCAATTCCCATACAAAGTGTTCCTGTTCTCTTTTTTCCTCCCCTGAAGATATGGTAACAGAGTCCACCGCTTCCATATCATTATCATACTCCTTGTCCCCTTTTGCGGATATCATTCCAAGATTGGAAAGGTCTGACATCATTTGTGTATCAGGCAGGGGAATATACTCTATACTGCCCTGTTCGCTCACCGGCACATTCATCATTTGAAATACGGAACATACCGAAGAAAATGAGAACGGACACAATAGCCGCATCAATACTACTCCCCACAAAAGATATTTGAACTTGCCAGGCATGCGCCGCAATAAGAGTCTTACAAACATCACTGACGCAATCACAATTCCGCCCGTCATACTCATATTTAATACCATTGAAAACAAAGATCTATACACCCCCACCTATGTCACCCCCTATTCTCCTCAATAATCTTTTTCAGTTCTTCCACCTCTCTGTCAGAAAGCTTTCTTTCTGATGTAAACGCCGCCAAAAATCTAGGAAGGGAACCCTGAAACGTATTCTCCACAAACTGCTCGCTCTGTTTCGCCAGAAATTCCTCCTTTGTCACCAACGACGTCACTATGCCTCCCTCATTCCTGAACAATCCTCTGTCGCACAATCTTCGCAAAATTGTATATGTGGTAGACTTCTTCCAGTGCAGTTCCTTGTCACAGAGTTTTGCCAGTTCCCCTGAAGCCAAAGGTTCATTGTTCCATATCAGCTCCGCAAATTTCATTTCAATTTCACCTAATTTATATTCCACTTGTCCACCTCCTATTCCAGTTCCGTCTCTACACTACAGCGCCCCTTTAGGGGAAGAAAATTTCATCTGCAATGTTTGCAGCTTAAATTTCCTTCCGGGCGCCTTCGTTCCGAGACTGTTTTTAAATTTTCTCTTGACATTTCTTAGCTGGACTTTTCATTCACCCTGAAAAATATATGTGTTCTACTATTAGTAGACCTCTTTATTCTACCAATTGTAGACTAAATTGTCAACCTATTTCTTTCATTGTTTTTTACTTATGACATTGTTTTTTACTTTTGATATTGTTATTTCTTATGAAAATACTTTTTTGCTTGTGATATTGTCTCCTTTGCCATATGCAGCTTCCCCAAAATTAAAATAAACGACCATATCATCATGATACAGTCGTTTCTCTTTCTATCAGTCCCACAAGCCTGAATCTATTTATTAGAATTATTTCATTCATATATTACCATAGTTATCAATGGTTCATTCACACCCGTTTCCGGTTATGCGAATGTATCACATTGGGCTGATTCTTCATCCGAAACAGCCCAATGAGTCCGTGATCTCTACTGTCAACTCTTTATTTTCATCTCACTCCATTCCGGCAAATTTCTGCTCTCTTAACAGTCCAACATACCTATGAAGCGCATCCTGCCAGGGCGGAAGAAGTGCAAAACCGTTTTCTGTCAGTTTATTATTCTCCATCCGACTGTTTGCCGGACGTTTTGCCTTAGCC
Organism: Lachnospiraceae bacterium; assembly: GCA_022793065.1. GTDB lineage: Bacteria > Bacillota > Clostridia > Lachnospirales > Lachnospiraceae > Acetatifactor. The sequence continues at coordinate 33,214 of JAAWCE010000063.1, read as the reverse complement.
GCATATTCCTCACTGCTTACAGGTACAACCTCCACATCAATTCCAGCCTCTTTGAATATGGCACAGGCAAACTCATACCAGGAACAGGTTCCCTCATTTGTAGCATGATAAATTCCATACTTTTCCGTCTCCACCATGTCCGCCAAAAGCTTTGCCAAATCATAGGTGTACGTAGGCGAACCAAATTGATCATTCACCACCCTGATTGTTTGATTTTTTTCAGATAAATTCAACATGGTTTTGACAAAATTTTTACCGTTTATTCCAAATACCCATGCAATCCGTACAATAAAATACTTGTCCAAAATCTCTCTGACCGCAAGTTCACCTTCATATTTTGTGCGCCCATAGACACTCTGAGGCTCACAAACATCCTCCGGCTTCCAAAAATGTTCCCCCTCCCCGCTAAACACATAATCCGTACTTACTTGCAACATTTTAATATCCAATTCCTTACAGACCTTTGCAATATTTCTTGGACCTTCCGCATTTACCCTCCTGCAAACCGCCTCATTCTCCTCCGCGGCATCCACTGCGGTATACGCCGCACAATGAATCACTGCGTCCGGCCCTTCCTTACGAACGACGCGATTTACACTCTCTTCATCCGTAATATCCATTTCATCAATGTCCACTCCCACAGCCTCAATACCGCGCCCGGTCAATTCATTCACCACGTCATGCCCTAACTGCCCTTTTACGCCTGTCACAAGTACCTTCATAACACACTGTCCTTTCTTTCATATTCAATCAATCTTGTTCTCCGAATAAACACTCAATCTCTGAAATACAAATCCCTTGAATAAACCTTGTCCAGTATATCTTTTAAGTCATCATGATAACGGTTTGCCACAATCACTTTAGATACTCTCTTAAATTCCTCCAGCTCCCGTATCACCCTACTGCCGAAAAATTCCTCCTGCTTCAAAGACGGCTCATACAATACCACTTCAGCCCCTTTTGCCTTCAGCCGTTTCATTACCCCCTGGATACTGGACTGTCTAAAATTATCCGAACCATTCTTCATAATCAGACGATAAATTCCTATTACCACAGGTTTGCCCGAAATACCTCCCCTGCCTCCGTTCCCTTCGTAATAACCAGCCTTTTCCAGAATCCGCTCCGCAATATAATCCTTCCGAGTGCTGTTGGCGTCCACAACCGCATGAATAATATTTTCCGGCACATTCGTATAATTTGCCAAAAGCTGTTTGGTATCTTTGGGCAGACAATATCCCCCATAGCCAAACGAGGGATTATTATAATGGGAACCTATTCTGGGGTCATAGCCAATCCCCTCAATGATATTTCTGGTATTCAATCCCCGCATTTCCGCATAGGTATCCAGTTCATTAAAAAAGCTTACCCTGAGCGCCAGATAAGTATTCGCAAAAAGTTTTACCGCCTCCGCTTCCGCCGGTTCCATGATAAGGCTGGGAATTTCCTCCTTAATAGCACCTTCCTTTAATAATTCAATAAACCTCTTCGCCATCTCAACCATTTCACTATTGTCTTGCTTCGCTCCAACAATAATTCTTGTAGGATATAAATTGTCATACAACGCATGACCTTCCCTTAAAAATTCCGGTGAAAAAAGAATTCTGTCCGTATGGTATTTTTCACTTATTTTCTCAATGTAACCCACGGGAATTGTACTCTTTATTACCATATACACCTGAGGATTTACTTTGCGAACCGCTTCAATCACCGCCTCTACGGAACCGGTATCGAAAAAGTTCAATTTCGGGTCATAATTCGTCTGTGTGGCAATTATCACCAATTCTGCCCGTGCATAGGCATCCTCTCCGTCCACAACCGCCTTCAGATTCAGTTCCTTTTCTGCAAAATACTCCATAATTTCCTTATCCTGAATCGGAGACTCTCTGCGGTTAATCATATCAACCTTTTCCGGTATGATATCCACCCCAATTACTTCATTATGCTGTGACAACAATATAGCATTTGCCAACCCCACATAGCCGCCCACGCCCGCTACCACTATTTTCATATTTTGACACCAACGCTCAAGCCCAATGCTTGCCCTTATCCTTTCTTACATAAATTATTCCGCCAATACCCAACCCTCGCCAATCTGCCCTTACAAGGAGAGCGTGCCCAAAAACACACTTCCATAAGCCGCACGCCGCACACTTTTCGGAAATAAATTTTCAGACACGCCCTGATTCCTTTCGTCCGCCATCCCAGTGAACAATGATTTATTCCCACAGTACAATGCCCGCACATCATCGTTCCACTTTACGGCTTACTCAATCATATCTGCTGCAGCAACCGCTTCCAGCTCTTCTTCAAAAACATCCTCATCCGGATCTTCCTGCATTTCGTCATCCTCGGCTTCATCCAAATCCAGCTCATCATCAAAGCCTTCATCAGACTCTGCTTCCTCCATATCCGCTTCATCTGTTAAATCTTCATCGGATTCCATATCCATCTTATCTGCACGCACCATCTCCGCACTTGCGCCGGGACGAGAAACTTCTTCCGATATCATCTCTATATCATCTGTACTCAATCTCGTAGTGCGATATCGCTTCATACCTGTTCCCACAGGAATCAGCTTACCTATGATAACATTCTCCTTCAAGCCAATCAGATTGTCAACTTTACCCTTAATTGCTGCTTCGGTTAATACTTTTGTGGTTTCCTGGAAAGATGCCGCAGACAGGAAGGAATTGGTTGCCAAAGCCGCCTTTGTAATTCCCAAAAGCACCTGCTTTCCGTCCGCCGGTTCCTTGCCCTCCGCCAGTAACGCCTCATTCATATCCTCATAATCCAGCACATCAATTAATGTTCCGGGCAGATAATCAGAATCTCCATTGGTTTCAATCCGCACTTTTTTCAGCATTTGACGCACAATGACTTCAACATGCTTATCCGCAATATCCACGCCCTGGAGACGATATACCCTCTGCACCTCTCGGAGCATATAATCCTGCACCGCGCGTATTCCTTTGATTTTCAGCAAATCATGAGGATTCACGCTTCCTTCCGTCAGTTCATCACCGGCCTCAAGCACCTGACCGTCCAACACCTTAATACGGGAGCCGTAAGGAATCAAATATGCTTTGGATTCCCCTGTTTCATCATTGGTGATAATCACCTCGCGCTTTTTCTTGGTGTCACGCAGCTCCGCCTTACCGCCAAATTCTGCAATAATAGCAAGCCCCTTAGGCTTCCTGGCCTCAAAAAGCTCCTCTACACGGGGAAGACCCTGTGTAATATCATCGCCGGCCACACCGCCCGTATGGAAAGTTCTCATTGTCAACTGCGTACCCGGTTCTCCGATGGACTGCGCCGCAATAATACCAACTGCCTCGCCTACCTGCACTGCCTCGCCGGTGGCCATATTGGCACCATAACATTTGGCACAGATACCCACATGAGAACGACAGGTCAATATAGTCCTGATTTTCACCGCTTCTATAGGCTCGCCCTTATCATTCACGCCTATGCTTAAAATCTTAGACGCACGGCTGGGGGTGATCATATGATTATGCTTCACAATCATATTGCCGTCTTTATCATAAATATCCTCACAGGAATACCTGCCTGTAATTCTGTCTTTCAGCCCCTCTATGGTTTCTTTCCCGTCCATGAACGCTTTGACCACCATACCGGGAATCTCCGTCCTGCCCTCGCAGCAATCCACTTCACGAATACTCAACTCCTGAGATACGTCTACCATTCGCCTCGTCAGATAACCAGAGTCCGCAGTACGAAGCGCTGTATCGGACAGACCTTTACGGGCACCGTGAGCCGACATAAAATACTCCAACACGTCCAAACCCTCACGGAAATTAGACTTAATAGGCAATTCAATGGTACGTCCTGTGGTATCTGCCATCAATCCACGCATACCTGCCAACTGTTTAATCTGCTGGTTGGAACCACGGGCACCGGAATCCGCCATCATAAAGATATTGTTATACTTATCCAACCCTGACAGCAATACCTCAGTCAATTCCTTATCCGTTTCGTTCCAGGTCTCCACCACGGCACGATATCTCTCTTCCTCTGTAATCAGACCCCTTCGGAAGTTTGCGGAAATCTTATCCACTGTTGCCTGCGCCGCCTCCAACATTTCAGGCTTTTTCGCCGGAACCGTCATATCGGAAATGGAAACGGTCATAGCCGCTCTTGTGGAATACTTATATCCAATAGATTTTACATCATCTAAAACTTCTGCCGTCCTAGATGCTCCATGGGTATTGATTACCTTCTCCAGGATTTGCTTCAATCCCTTTTTATCCACATGGAAATCAACCTCCGGCTTCAGGAAATTCTCCGGTACGCTTCTGTCCACAAAACCAAGATCCTGCGGCAAAATCTCGTTGAATATAAAACGTCCCAGCGTAGATTCCACATTTCCGGTTACAATTTCACCCGCTGCGTTTTTCTTAGAAACTCGAACCTTAATACGGGAATGTAGCGTACATGCCTTATTCTCATAGGCCAAAATTGCCTCGTTTACACTTCTGAAATGCTTTCCTTCTCCAATAGCCCCCGGCCTCTCCTGCGTCAAATAATAAATCCCCAGCACCATATCCTGAGAAGGCACTGCAACAGGGCCGCCGTCGGAAGGCTTCAGAAGATTATTGGGAGACAGCAATAGAAACCGACATTCCGCCTGCGCCTCAACGGACAGCGGGAGATGCACTGCCATCTGGTCCCCGTCGAAATCCGCATTAAACGCCGTACATACCAGGGGATGCAGTTTAATGGCCTTACCTTCTACCAATATGGGCTCAAACGCCTGAATTCCCAGCCTGTGCAGCGTAGGTGCACGGTTCAGCATTACAGGATGCTCTTTGATTACCTCTTCCAGCACATCCCACACCTGTGTATCCATCTTATCCACAAGTTTTTTGGCATTCTTAATATTCTGACTGATCTGTTTTGCCACCAGTTCCTTCATCACAAAAGGTTTAAACAGCTCAATGGCCATTTCTTTGGGCAGACCACACTGATAAATCTTAAGCTCCGGTCCCACCACAATAACGGAACGGCCGGAATAATCCACACGCTTACCCAAAAGATTCTGACGGAAACGTCCTGATTTTCCCTTCAGCATATCGGACAGGGACTTCAGTGCTCTGTTGCCGGGTCCCGTTACAGGCCGTCCCCTTCTGCCGTTGTCAATCAGCGCATCCACAGCCTCCTGCAGCATCCTCTTCTCATTTCGCACAATAATATCAGGAGCGCCCAGTTCCAAAAGCCTCTTCAAACGATTATTTCTGTTAATAATTCTTCTATACAAATCATTCAAGTCGGAAGTTGCAAAACGACCGCCGTCCAACTGAACCATCGGACGGATATCCGGCGGAATCACCGGAATCACATCCATAATCATCCAATCCGGCTTATTTCCGGACTCTCGAAAAGCCTCTATCACTTCCAGACGCTTAATAATACGCGCCCTTTTCTGCCCCGAAGAATCCTTCAGCCCTGTCTTAAGCTCCTGGGCTTCCGTCTCCAGATCAATCGCCTGCAATAGTTCCTTAATCGCCTCGGCTCCCATGCCTACACGGAACTTATTTCCATAGGTTTCCCTTGCATCCTGATATTCCTTTTCGGAAAGAATCTGTTTATAATCCAGCCCTGTCTCACCTGCATCCAACACAATATAGGATGCAAAATAAAGTACCTTTTCCAATACCCTTGGAGACAAATCCAGAATCAGACCCATCCGGCTTGGAATTCCCTTAAAATACCAGATATGGGAAACCGGGGCTGCAAGCTCTATATGCCCCATTCTCTCTCTACGCACACTGGCCTTGGTCACTTCCACGCCGCATCTGTCGCAGACCACACCCTTGTAACGGATTTTCTTATACTTACCGCAATGGCATTCCCAGTCCTTGCTGGGGCCGAAAATTTTCTCACAGAACAATCCATCCCGCTCAGGTTTCAATGTTCTATAGTTAATGGTTTCAGGTTTCATTACTTCGCCATGAGACCACTCACGAATCTTGTCAGGTGAAGCCAGACCAATCTTTATGGCGTCAAATGTCATGGGCTGATAACTTGTCGCTTCATTTTTTGTTTCTGCCATGTTGGGAACTCCCTTCTACTTTTCTACTAGAATTCCTCGTCACCGTCGAATCCTACCGCATCAACTTCTGATTCTGCATCTTCATATGCAATATCATCAAAATCATCTTCCTCTTCATCGGAACTGACCAAATCTCCGCTTTCGTCATCAAATTCCTGTGCCTGATATCCCATTTCACCCAGGGACCCCTGATCATAATCGTCATACTTGCGGTCATCCCCCATTTCATAACGATAATCCATATCGCCATAATCAATGGATTCCACAATTTCTACTTCGGTCTGATCCTCGCGAAGTACTCTTACGTCAAGCCCCAGCGCCTGCAATTCTTTCAGCAGCACTTTGAAAGATTCCGGAATACCCGGCTCAGGGATATTATCTCCCTTGATAATCGCTTCATAAGTTTTGACACGTCCTACCACATCGTCAGATTTCACTGTCAAAATTTCCTGCAGCGTATAGGACGCGCCATATGCCTCCAGGGCCCACACCTCCATCTCGCCAAAACGCTGTCCGCCGAACTGGGCCTTACCGCCCAAAGGCTGCTGTGTCACCAGAGAGTATGGTCCGGTTGAACGTGCATGTATCTTATCATCCACCAGATGATGCAGTTTCAGATAGTGCATATGCCCTATGGTTACAGGACTGTCAAAATATTCTCCCGTTCTGCCGTCACGCAAACGTACCTTTCCGTCGCGGGAAATGGGTACACCCTTCCACACTTCTCTATGGTCCCTGTTTTCATACAGATATTCCATTACCTCCGGAAGCAGCTCCTCCTTATGCTTCGCCTCGAATTCTTCCCATTTCAGGTTTACATAATCGTTAGCCAGATCCAAAGTATCCATAATATCATTTTCATTTGCACCGTCGAACACAGGCGTTGCAACATTAAACCCAAGAGCTCTTGCCGCAAGGGAAAGATGAATTTCCAACACCTGTCCGATGTTCATACGGGAAGGCACACCCAAAGGATTCAGCACAATATCCAAAGGACGGCCGTTGGGCAGATATGGCATATCCTCCACCGGCAATACTCTGGAAACCACACCCTTATTTCCATGACGTCCCGCCATCTTATCACCTACGGAAATCTTCCTCTTCTGCGCGATATAAATGCGCACAGCCTGGTTGACGCCGGGTGAAAGTTCATCGCTGTTCTGTCTGGTAAACACTTTCGCATCCACCACAATGCCATACTCACCATGGGGCACCTTCAAGGAAGTATCACGCACTTCCCTGGCTTTCTCACCAAAGATAGCACGCAGCAGGCGCTCCTCCGCCGTTAGTTCCGTCTCTCCCTTAGGCGTAACCTTACCCACCAATATATCGCCGGCCCGAACTTCCGCTCCGATTCGGATAATCCCTCTGTCATCCAAATCCTTCAGCGCATCATCACCCACACCGGGAACGTCACGGGTAATTTCCTCCGGTCCCAACTTTGTATCTCTGGCTTCCGCCTCATACTCCTCAATATGCACGGAAGTATACACATCATCCTGTACCAGACGCTCGCTCAAAAGAACTGCATCCTCATAATTATAACCTTCCCATGTCATAAACCCAATCAAGGGATTCTTGCCTAACGCAAGCTCACCCATTGCGGTAGAAGGACCGTCCGCAATCACCTGACCTGCTTCCACATGATCCCCTTTAAATACAATGGGTTTCTGATTATAACAGTTAGACTGATTGCTTCTTGAAAATTTCGTCAGATGGAACTCTGCTTTCTCCCCGTCATCATAGGTCATCCTAATGGTGCTGGCGGATACATGATCCACTGTTCCTGATTTTTTCGCCACCACACAGACGCCTGAGTCCACGGCCGCTTTCACTTCCATACCTGTCCCCACTACGGGCGCTTCCGTCGTCAGAAGCGGCACCGCCTGACGCTGCATGTTAGATCCCATCAACGCACGGTTTGCGTCGTCATTCTGCAAAAATGGAATCAGCGCGGTAGCCACAGAAAATACCATTCTGGGTGACACATCCATATAATCGAACATAGCCCTGGGATACTCGGATGTCTCTTCCTTGTAACGGCCTGATACGGTGGTACGGACAAAATGTCCCTCTTCATCCAAAGCTTCGCTGGCCTGAGCCACATGGAAATTATCCTCTTCATCCGCCGTCATATATACCACTTCATCCGTCACCACAGGATTTTTAGGGTCTGATTTATCAATCTTCCTGTAAGGCGCTTCCACAAATCCATATTCATTAATCCTTGCATAGCTTGCAAGAGAGTTAATCAAACCAATATTAGGTCCCTCAGGGGTCTCAATCGGACACATTCTTCCATAATGGGAGTAATGCACGTCCCTGACCTCAAATCCGGCACGATCCCTGGACAAACCGCCAGGTCCCAAAGCGGACAAACGCCTCTTATGGGTCAGCTCGCCCAGAGGATTATTCTGATCCATAAACTGGGACAACTGAGAAGAACCAAAGAATTCTTTTACCGCTGCAGTTACAGGCTTAATATTAATCAAAGACTGGGGTGATATCTCATCAGTATCATGAGTGGTCATACGCTCCCGCACCACTCTCTCCATTCTGGACAAACCAATTCGATACTGGTTTTGAAGCAATTCCCCCACCGCACGAATACGTCTATTGCCCAAATGGTCGATATCATCATCGTTTCCAAGTCCATATTCCAAGTGCATATTATAGTTAATGGATGCAATGATATCCTCTTTGGTAATATGCTTTGGCACAAGCTCATGGACATTCTTCTTAATCGCTTCTGCAAGTTTCTCCGGGTCATCTGAGAATTCTTCCAGAATCTTTGCCAACAATGGATAATACACCTTCTCCTTGATGCCGAAATCTTTCGGATTACAATCTACATAGCTTGTAAGATCCACCATCATATTTGAGAGAACTTTCACATTCTTTTCTTCCGTCTGAATATATACGAAAGGAATCGCTGCATTCTGAATTTCATCTGCCAGCTCCGCACTGACCTTATCGCCCTGTGATGCAAGTATCTCTCCCGTAGAAGGGTCTACCACATCGGCCGCTAAAATCTGGTGACGGATTCTGTTCCTGAATGCAAGTTTTTTATTAAATTTATACCTTCCCACTTTGGCAAGGTCATACCTGCGGGGGTCAAAAAACATAGCGTTAATCAAACTCTCCGCACTTTCCACGCTCAAAGGCTCACCAGGACGGATTTTCTTATATAACTCTAACAGACCCTCCTGATAATTCTCAGAAGTGTCCTTCGTAAAACTTGCCTCTATCTTCGGCTCATCGCCGAACAATTCTCTGATTTCATCATTGGAACCAATACCCAGCGCACGTATCAGCACGGTTACAGGCACCTTTCGGGTTCTGTCCACACGTACATAAAAGACATCATTGGAGTCCGTTTCATATTCCAGCCATGCGCCGCGGTTGGGGATGACAGTACAGGAGTACAGTCTCTTGCCAATCTTATCATGTCCGATTGCATAGTAAATGCCGGGAGAACGCACTAACTGACTTACAATGACACGCTCCGCACCATTGATTACAAAAGTACCTGTTTCCGTCATCATAGGAAGATCGCCCATAAAAATTTTATGCTCGCTGATTTCTTCCTTCTCCTTATTGTAAAGGCGGACCGTTACCGTCAAAGGTGCTGCATAGGTGGCATCTCTCTCTTTGCATTCTTCAATAGAATACTTGACATCGTCCTTACATAACTCAAAGTCTACAAATTCAAGGCTTAGAGAGCCACTGTAGTCTGCGATGGGAGAGATATCGTCAAAAACTTCCTTCAATCCCTCGTCAAGGAACCACTGATAAGAATCCTTCTGGACTTCAATCAGATTGGGCATCTCCAATACCTCTTTTTGTCGTGCGTAACTCATACGCATAACTTTTGTACCGGCGGTTGGACGTATTCTGTTTTTCTCCATTGACAATTCACCCCGTTCTTTCTGATTTATACCTGGTCATACGGCCGCTGGCAAAAATCTAAACACATTGCCCTAAATGGTCTGGAAAATCACAAAATTGTAATCACTTCGGACATCTTGCCCGCTTCCGTAAAATAGGTATAACTTTGCAAAATGTTGCACTTTCCATATTAACACAAATTGGGAAAAGGGTCAAGCAGATTTTTTGAAACCAACAAGAAAAAGGCTGTTTTTATCAAAACAGCCTTCCCCGATCCCAACCGGACAGAAACAGTCATACTACATCCGCCTGACTACTTCCTGCCCTTTGAATCTTTCATTACTTCAATGTAACCTTTGCGCCAACTTCTTCAAGTTTCTTCTTGATTTCCTCAGCATCTTCCTTAGATGCGCCTTCCTTGATTACCTTAGGTGCGCCTTCAACGGTATCCTTTGCTTCCTTCAAGCCAAGTCCGGTTACTTCACGTACCACCTTAATAACCTTAACCTTCTCACCGCCTACTTCGGTCAACTCTACATCGAATTCTGTCTTCTCTTCAGCCTGTTCTGCTGCCGGACCTGACTGAGCTACCACAACGCCCGCTGCTGCGGATACGCCGAACTCTTCCTCACAAGCCTTTACAAAATCATTTAATTCTAACACTGTCATCTCTTTAATTGCATCAAGCAGTTCCTGAGTTGATAATTTAGCCATTTTTATATCCTCCATTTTTCATTTTAAATAGTTGTTCTTGTCTGTTTTCATTATTCCGCCGGTACAGCTTCCTCAGCAGCACAAGCAGCCGCGCCGCCTTTTTCTGCCAACTGATTCATGACACGAGCAAAATTGGTGATAGGACTCTGCAGACTTCCAAGCAATTTGGAAAGAAGTACTTCCCTGGAAGGAATACTTGCGATGACCGTCATTCCCTTCGCATCGTACATGGTGCCTTCTACCACGCCGGCCTTAATTTCAAGCTTATCAGCCGTCTTCGCAAATTCGGAAAGCAGCCTTGCCGGTGCCGTTGCATCCTCAGTGGAAATTGCCACTGCACTCGGACCTTCCAGATATGGTGACAGGCTTTCAAATTCCGTGCCCTTGAACGCAAAGTTCATATAGGTATTTTTATACACCTTGTAGAGAATCCCCGCCTCACGCAACTTCTTGCGAAGCTGTGTATCCTGCTCAACGGTAAGTCCGCGATAATCAACCAATACAACAGATTGCGCGTCCTTAATGTTGGCGGAAATTTCATCCACAATAGGTTTTTTTACTTCAACCTTTGCCATTTTCTTACCTCCTGTTTTAATTACATATCCGCCCTTTCGGCGCCCTCATCTGACAGATACTTATTATTCCTACATGAAAACACTGACCAGTCGCTTCCACATAAGGCTGTGCAATCGAGCAGGGAACTATCCCTCTCCACGCGGTCCGCATTAGCGGCAAACTTCCACATGCGGGCCTGCGCATAAAAAACCCTCCGAGCCAAAACTCAGAGGGAAATCATCAATTCACACAGGTTCTCCTGTCAATTTCCTCGGTAGGACTTACGCCATTGGGAGGCGCCTACTGTCTTCGGCTTATTTACAACTTTTTAAATTATACTAAAGGCATCTCTGCTTGTCAAGCAATATTTGCACTTACAGGCATATTTGCCATTCCTATCTTATCCGCTCCAAAGGAAACGGTATCATTAATACTTTGCAACGCTCACTTTCACACCAGGTCCCATGCTGCTTGCCAGAGTAATACTACGCAGATATTGCCCCTTTAATACGCTGGGTCTTGCCTTTACAATCGCATCCATCAATGCGTTGAAGTTCTCCTGAAGCGCTTCCTCCGTAAAGGATACCTTGCCCACAGGCACATGGATAATGTTGGTCTTGTCAAGCCTGTATTCGATTTTACCGGCTTTGATATCGTTAATTGCCTTAGTCACATCCATTGTAACGGTACCAGCCTTCGGATTGGGCATCAATCCTTTGGGACCTAACGTTTTACCCAAACGTCCTACCACGCCCATCATATCAGGCGTTGCAACCACTACGTCAAAATCCAGCCAGCCTTCGTTCTGAATCTTAGGAATCAACTCTTCGCCGCCCACATAATCTGCTCCGGCTGCCTCAGCCTCATTCACTTTATCGCCCTTTGCAAATACCAGAACTCTGACAGTCTTACCTGTTCCGTTGGGCAGAACCACCGCGCCACGAATCTGCTGTTCTGCATGTCGTCCGTCGCAACCGGTTCTGATATGCACTTCTACGGTCTCGTCAAACTTTGCCGCAGCCGCCTTCTTCACTAATGCAATGGCATCATTGGGCTCGTAGAACATTGTCCGATCCACAAGCTTTGCAGCCTCGGTATATTTCTTACCACGTTTCATTCTCATTCCTCCATTCAATCTTCGGAAGCATCCTTCTTCCAAATTTATCTTCCTATTCTTCCACCGTAATTCCCATACTGCGTGCCGTTCCTGCAATCATGCTCATTGCCGCCTCAAGATTTGCCGCATTCAAATCAGGCATTTTCAATTCGGCAATTTCCTGAATCTTTGCTTTGGAAATCTTAGCTACCTTTGTCTTGTTAGGCACTGCGGAACCTGATTTCAGATTGCATGCCTTCTTCAACAGCACTGCCGCAGGTGGAGTCTTCGTAATGAAACTGAAGCTTCTGTCTGCATATACCGTGATTACTACAGGGATGATCATATCACCCTTATCCGCCGTCCTTGCATTGAACTGCTTTGTGAACTCCACAATGTTCACACCGTGCTGTCCAAGCGCCGGTCCAACTGGCGGAGCCGGTGTTGCCTTGCCGGCCGGAATCTGCAATTTGATATAACCTGTTACTTTTTTTGCCATTTTGGCACCTCCTAATAATGTGGTATACCGTTTATGCCAAAGTACCGCCCTTTCCCTTTGGAAATCGGTGTCTTTTCTAAGCATATGGCATACACGGTGATTTGGCGCATGCAGTTCTGACAAATTCCGCGGCGTCTTTTATAAATCGGACCCTTCTCTTTGCTTACATCTACATGCTCCCACTTTCATCTGCACGACCTTTGCCGCGCATGTATCTCTAACCGCCCTTTAGACGGGAAATACCTCAAGTTTTCTCGGTACTTATAATTTTCTTACCTCTGCAAAACTGATTTCCACAGGAGTTTCCCTGCCAAACAGTTCCACATTGATTGTAGCCGTCTGTTTACTGTAGTCAAGTTTCTGTACGATACCCACCGTATCTTTCCAGATTCCTGCCACCACCGCAATGCTGTCCCCTTCTTCAAAATCTATGGACACATTTTCACTCTTTATGCCCAAAGGCTTCATCTCCGCCTCTGTCAGGGGTACCGGCTTGCTTCCCGGCCCTACAAATCCTGTCACGCCGCGGGTATTGCGGACAACATACCAGGTATCATCATTCATCTCCATATTGAGAAGCACATAGCCGGGGAACATCTTCTTCTGCACGGTCTTTCTGGCGCCGTTTTTCAGCTCCACCACTTCCTGCAGCGGCACTCTCACTTCCAAAATCTGCTCCGCAAGATGCTTATTATTCTCTATCGTCTTCTCAATATTGGCTTTGACTTTATTTTCATATCCTGAATAGGTATGGACTACATACCATTTTGCCTCTGCCATTCAATCACCCTCGCCCTAAATTGATGTAATGAAGTTCACACCGTATTTCACAACATAATCCAAAATCGCAATGATAACTCCTACAACAATCGAGATTGCCACTACCGCTATAGACTGCCTTACCGTAGCCCGCCTGTCCGGCCATATAATCTTCTTAAATTCGGACTTAACCCCGTTCAAAAATCCAGGGATTGCTTTCTTTTCTGCGGAATCTCCCATATTGACCATACCTTTCCAAAACAGTTTCAAGTAACCTGCCCAATCTGTTATTTGGTTTCCTTATGCAACGTGTGTCTCTTGCAAAATCTGCAGTATTTCTTTGTTTCCATTCTATCAGGATGCGCTTTCTTATCCTTGGTAGTATTGTAGTTACGCTGCTTGCACTCCGTACAAGCCAATGTGATTTTTGTACGCATTTTGCTACCTCCATATGTTCTCTTATGGGCCGCTTTCGGATGCCCAAATATTTTAAGCATAAAAAAAAGACCTTAAAGCTATCTCGTTTGCTAACTATAACATATACAGGCATATCCGTCAATAGTTTTTCGTGATTTTCCCCTCATATGTAAGCTGCTTGTAAGAAAATTCCAGTAAATACTTGTTTCTTTTCCTAATATATGGTATACTTAATTCCAAAGAATAAAAAGGAATAAATTTTATATCCGTTAAATTTATATAAAATTGATATAAAGTTTTCTGTTCATAGAAAGGAGGCATGGCTATGGGTTCGGTTATGAACGCGGTCTATAACAATTACCTTACCGCATACACCCCAAAGCCACTGACAAAATACGATACCCACAAAAAAAGTGAGCTTCGCAAGGTGTATAATTCTATTGTCAAAATAAATAAGGAGGCTCCATGGTATCTTCCTACCACAAGCAAGGAAACCCAGCAGTACGCTGTCGATATCAAGGAAAATGCCAGAGGACTGCGCAATACTATCGCCCAGTTAGGCGGTTTGGAAAAAGACGGTTTATTCAGTAAAAAAAGCGCCTATTCCACAGACGAGGAGGTCGCCGTTGCATCTTATGTGGGTTCTGCGAAACCCGAAACGGATATTCCTGATTTCGAGCTTGATGTAAAATCACTTGCCTCGCCGCAGGAGAATCTGGGATTGTTTCTTTCTGACAGCAAAACTTCCCTTACGCCGGATACCTATTCCTTTGATATTGGTATCAACGATATGAATTACGAATTTCAGTTTACCGTAGGAGACGATGAATCTAATCGGGACGTTCAGGAGCGTCTGGTACGTTTGATTAACAACTCCAATATCGGTATCCAGGCTTCTCTTGCAGAATCGGAAGAGAGAACTTCACTTCGTCTTACCTCTGAAGCCAGCGGACTTCCCGAAGGAAAGGAACTGATTTTCACTGTCTCCGATAATCACACCAGTAAAACATCTGGTACGGTAGAATATTTTGGATTGGATTACACAAGCCGCGCGCCTTCCAACGCGAATTTTTTGATTAACGGCCGGGAACACTCTTCTACCTCCAATCATTTTACTTTTGATAAACTATTTGACATCCAATTAAAAGGAACCAATGAGGAAGACAACCCTGTCCGTGTGGGATTAAAGACGGATGTGGAATCTCTAACCGACAATGTGTTTCATTTAGTGGGCGGCTATAACGATTTCGTCAAAGCGGCGTCTTCTTATCTGGAGACCCAGTCAAAAAGCCGTCAACTGGTAAAAGAAATGATGGGAATCGCTTCCGTATACGGCGTCTCTATGGGGTCCATCGGATTGAACTTAGAACAGGACGGCACTTTGGCCGTTGACAAAGATGTCCTTCGGCAGACGGCGGACCAGGCAGACGACATCAACGAAACCTTCGGCTACCTGAAGAATTTCTCCAATATGCTTCTGCGTAAAAGTAATCAGGTATCCCTTAATCCTATGGATTATGTGGAAAGAGTTGTGGTCGCTTATAAGAACCCTGGGCATAATTTCATCAGCCCTTATGTCACCAGCGCATACAGCGGTATGATGTTTAACGGATATTGTTAATTACAAAATAAAAAGGCTTCCTTCCGGAAAGCCTTTTTTATTTTGTTCACTTTTATATGTTCCGCCTTCTTATTTATCATTCACTATCTTTCTTGGGCCTTCTTCCCTTTGCCTTATATTTGTCAATCTGTACAAAATCGTCCATTAATTCCAATACTTTGTCCCGTCCTGCCTGATTCAGTTTCACATAATACTGCATCACACGATTCTCCAACAACTGCGCTCCCAGGGACGCATCCCTTTCCAACGAAGAAAAATCCACAGGATTCAAACTCAACTTGTCACACATCCTGATTACAGTGCCATATGCCATTCCTTCTATACCACGCTCTAATGCGGTCACTAACGTACTGTAGGGAATATTCATTTCCAATGCAAACTGCCGCACACTGCGGTACTGCCTTAAGATTTCTTTTTTCAAAATTTCAGCTTTTGTCATACTCTTCTCCTCCACATCAAGTATCATAACTAGTATACAAGAATAATATACGATTTCACGTATTCCATTTCAAGCGATATTCAAAAAATTAATAATTCTATCCACAGATTTTAGATATTTTTTAGATTTCTCAAACCCGCAACTTCCCTTGCCACGGCCTTTAATCGCTCCATATCTATAGGCTTTGCCAGATGCGCATTCATGCCCGCGTCCAAAGCTTCCTTCACGTCTTCCGAGAAAGCATTTGCCGTCATTGCAACAATAGGCACCGTCTTTGCCTGAGGATGTCCGCATCTGCGTATGGCTCCCGTCGCCTCATAGCCATCCATCACAGGCATCTGAACATCCATCAAAATCATATCATACCGACCGGGCGCGGACTTCTGGAATTTCTCCAATGCTTCCTGTCCATTGCTTGCCCAATCACATTCCGCCCCCGCCATCTTCAACAATTCCGTCAAAATCTCCGCATTTAACTCTATATCCTCTGCGGCTAAAATACGTTTCCCCTCAAGAATATCATCCTGATCTTCCACCTTCTGCTCCGGTTCCTTATCCCCTTTCAAATTACATGCTATCATTTTCAGGTTACTGATAAAGAATGGTTTTTGCAGAAAACCATCCACACCCGCTCTAAATCCTGCTTCTTCCAACCTACTAATATCATATGCGGTCAAAATCATAATTTTCACCCCGGAAGAAACGATTTTTCGTACACGACGTGCAGTCTCAATTCCGTCAATATCCGACATCTGCCAATCAATCAGCAAGAAATCAAATCCTCTGCCTTCCTCCTGTGCAGATGTGACTTTTTGGATGGCCTCCTCTCCTTTTAGCGCATACTCTATCTCAACGCCCGTATTCGCCATAACATTCCTGATACCCTCACATATCTCTTCGTCATCGTCCACCACCAACATCTTAGTAATTCCACTCTTTTTCCAGAAATCCACATCCACTTTCTGTTCTTTGATCCGCAGCCCCAGGCCAATCGTAAAAGTACTTCCCTTATCCGGCTCGCTTTCTATCTTGATTGTGCCCCCCATCAAATCCACCAAATTTTTCGTAATTGCCATTCCAAGACCCGTACCCTGAATTCCCAGGGTCTTCCCCGTAGTCTCTCGCGTAAAAGGCTGAAAAATCGTATCCAGATACTCTTTCGACATTCCAATCCCATTGTCTTTGATCGTAAAAAGAAAACGGGCATAATTCTTTGTATGCTGGGGCAACTGCCGAACGGTCATTTCTACCTTGCCGCCTTCCGGCGTATATTTTATGGCGTTTGATAAAATATTAATCAAAACCTGATTAATCCGCAGCCGATCCCCCAAAACTTCCTCATTACATACGTTATATACATTAATTTTAAAATCCTGTCCCTTCGCTTTCGCCTGCGGCTGCATCATCGTCCCCAGTTCATCCACAAGTTCTGCCAGGCTGATTTCAGAAATATTTAATGTGGCCTTGCCGCTTTCAATCTTACTCATATCCAGCACATCATTGATTAAGCCCAACAAATGCTGGCTGGACGAAGTAATTTTTCTTGTATATTCCTGTACTTTCTCAGGATTATCAGCATCCCGCTGCAGCAATGTAGAAAGCCCTACTATAGCGTTCATAGGCGTGCGAATATCGTGGCTCATGTTGCTGAGGAATACGCTTTTGGATTCATTTGCCGCTTTGGCAACCTCCAAAGCCTCTTTCAATGCCTGCTCACTTTCTCTCTCATGGGTCCGGTCCGATAAAACCGCCACAAAACGCTCAGTATCATTTACCGAAGTCTTGAAAATAGTCTCCATGAACCATCTCCATTCCCCACTCTTTTTATGTAACCTCTTTCCTTCACGAACCAGATAATCATTTAGTTTTAAGTTCTTAATAACATCATAATTGATATCCTTCCCATCATCTGAAACCGACTGTTCCAGAACCCTGAGATTAGCCATGATCTCTTCCTGTGGTATCCCAAGAACGCGCTCCACATTAGGACTTATATATTCCACAGAATAATCAGAAGTTTTGAACATCAGAAACACATCATTTGTATTGTTCGCCAGTATGCTGAACAACAGCTCCCTATAGCGCACATCATCTTCTTTTTCCACAATTCTTTTCTGTGTGCGCTGTCCGGCATAAATAAATATCCCGGCCGTGATAAATATTATTCCCAGCAAAATAGCAAAGGTCTGTGAACTTTTCAGAATCTCATCCGCATGTTTCATAATTACATCATCGGGAACTATGGTAATCAAATACCACCCGGCAGTACCTTTCACCGGCGTAAAAGTAAAGATATTCTGTTCCCCGTTAAAGAAAAGACGCATCGCGCCTTTTTTATCCTCTGCCAGACTGGCGCTGAATTTCTGCACCTTCTCCGCACTATTGCCCGAATACCGGATTCCATCCAATATAGTAGAGAAATCGCCACCATTACTTTTATGAGATGGACGCAGTAAGATATCCCCTTCTCTGTTGACGATATAGGAGAATCCCGCATTGTCGTAAAAAGAAAGCATGAATTCATCCACAACCACAGCCACTCTGCGCTTTACCTGAACTACGCCGGGCTTGCCGTCCGCAAAAGTAAAGCACAAATAACCGCCGATCATTCTCTCTTCTGTATATTCATCCTCGTAAGGTTCCCTGACACCCATTCCCGTAAAAGTCCTGTACAGCTCCGATTCCACATCTGTCAATTCCCTTGTGCTGTCAGAATTTCTGCCATACATACGACTGCTTTCCGGTACGGCCACGGTAAACCTTACCTCTGGCTCGTCGAAAGCCTCAACGACGTCAATAATCCCTGTTTCATCAGTGGAATTCTCTTTTGAAAGATATTTTTCAATCCTTGAAAGGATTTGCATATCTTTTTCGATATAGACTTCAAAGGCATGACTGCCCTGAGCGGCTACTTCCATAATTCCGGAAACCGCCTGATTCCATAGAGAATTTTTTACATATGTTATGTAATATAAGATGCCCCCGGCCAGAACCGCCGCCACAAGAATTGCGGCAATTATCACTTTACTCTGTCTCTTACTCTTTTTCATAATACACCCTTATCATCTTCTAATGTTTCATGACTATATACCCGTAATACAACTACGAATATAATTGAATTATCGCAAATTCTTTTACAATGTATTGTCCAAAGGGACGCAAAAGACGCATATGGGTAGTATATCATATTTATATCATGAAATACAACTACTTTTTCAAAGTAAGTACTTCCAATATGTATTTCATGGTGCGTATCACTCCCAACAGTGAAACTATACAGAAAATTCTATGATAAAAAACCATTCTCTAAAGCAGCCGTCTGGCTCATAACAGCCTGGAGACTGTTAGAAAAATGCGGAAACCGGAGGACTTGCCCCAACAGTTTCCGCATTTCCATATATCCGCCTTATGCCAGGAAATCATATTGCGACATATACAATTCGTAATATGCACCTCGTTGATTCAGCAATTCTTCATGTGTCCCTCTCTCTAAGATACCGCCTTTGTCCACGTACATTATGCAGTCCGCATTTTTAATGGTAGAAAGACGATGTGCAATAATAAAAGAGGTCCGATTTTTTAAAAGCTCGTTTAATCCTTTCTGGAGCAGCAATTCTGTCTCCGTATCAATACTTGAGGTTGCTTCATCCAGAATCAGAATCTTCGGGTCCGCCAGAAGCGCTCTCGCAAAAGAAATCAACTGACGCTGTCCTGCGGAAAGTCTGCTTCCTCTTTCATTTACTTCCGTATCATATCCGTTTTCCAACTGGCTGATAAAATTATGGGCACAGACCGTCTTTGCCGCAGCAATGACCTGTTCATCCGTAGCCTCCCGATTGCCGTATCGTATGTTATCCATTATGGTCCCTGAAAAAATAAAGCTGTCCTGCATCATAACGCCCATCTGTGTGCGCAGAGAACGAATGGTCACATCCGAAATATCCGTACCGTCTATCAGCACCTGCCCCGAATCCACGTTATAAAAACGACTAATCAGATTTACAATCGTGGACTTGCCCGCACCGGTAGGCCCTACAAAGGCGTAAGTCTCTCCCTGTCCGGCCGTAAAACTAATACCGTCCAGAATCCGATGCCCTTCTTCATAACTGAAACTTACATCTTTAAATTCCACCTCACCTTGAATGGGCGGCATGGGGACGGCGTTCTCATGATCTTTCACCTGCACCGGTTCGTCTATGGTCTCAAAGATACGTTCCAGGTAAGATATGGCCGTCAGCAAAGAATTATAAAAACCTGCCAGGGTATTAATCGGGGCCCAAAAGCGTCCTATGTAAGCGGTAAACGCAATCAGTACGCCTACGGTCAACCCAGCATCCGGCGCCAGCATCCAACGGATTCCCAATACATAAATAAAGGAAGTAGTTATGGCAGATATTAGGTCCACACTGGGCCCCATGGTAAAATTAAACATCACCGCCCGCATCCACGCTTTCCGATAATTTCCGCTGAGTTTATTAAAGATATGATTATTCTCATTCTCTCGTACAAAAGACTGTGTAACTCGTATTCCGTTAATACTCTCTGCAATATAGGCATTTAAATTACTCTGTTTATTTGACTGAATCTGCCATGCTCTGCGCTGCTTTCTCTTGATGAATACAACCACCAGCGCCAGCACCGGTAAACCGCAGAGACACACCAGTGTCAGTCTAACGTCACAGATCAGCATAAACATGATAATAAAGAACAAATTGCACAGATCCGTAACCGTATTTACAATACCATTGCTCAATAAATCACTCAGGCTATTGACATAATTCACCACCCTCACCTGAATCTTCCCATGAGGTCTGTCATCATAATAGGAAAACGGCAATTCCTGAAGATGATTGAAAATATCCGTCCGAATGGCATGTATGATACTTTGTCCAATCACACTCATAGTCTTAATCTTAAAACGCATTGCCACCGCCGAATAACATGCCACTGCCAAAGTCAGCAAGCTGACCGCCGCCAATCCTTTCACATTTTTCTCCGGAATATAAATATCCATAATCCGCTGGAAAAAGATAGGAACCATCATCGTCAGCGCCGAAGCACTGAGCATAAGCAAAATCACTCTGGCCATCTTACCTTTATACGGAGAAACATAACCGGCCAGCCGTTTTAGCTGCCCCATATCAAAACTGTCTTCCAAAACTTCATCCATATCATATCTGTTGCGGGCCATGTCAATTTCCTCCCTTCTGCATACAAAGCTGTCCTTTTTGCAGCTCTGAAGATTGTATGCTGCGTTTTGCCTTCAGCAAGTCATAAGGAATCTCCCCATATTGGTTGCGGAACGCCTTCGCATAATAACCGTTCTTAGCCACCAATTCATCATGCGTTCCATGTTCAATAATACGGCCTTCGTCCATAACAAGAATCAAATCTGCATCCTTAATGGAAGAAATCCGATAGGCTATAATAAATACCGTACAACTGTCCTGAATATTTTTTAACTGTTGCTGAATATAACTCTCCGTCTCCATATCCACTGCAGAAGTGGTATCATCCAAAATCAGAATGGACGGATCTTTCAAAAGCGCCCTGGCCAAAGATATTCTTTGCTTCTGCCCTCCGGAAAGCCCCACGCCTCTCTCTCCCACAATGGTATCATACCCTTCCGGCAAAGCGCTGATAAAATGATTGGCATCCGCCATTACAGCGGCATGTTTGACCTGTTCAAAGCTGCAGTCCGGCCGCCCATAGGCAATATTGCCCTCAATGGTGTCCGAAAACAGGAACACATCCTGCATTGCCATTCCAATATTGTCTCGCAGATGATACAAGTCCATATCCCGCACATCCCGACCGTCCACCAGCACTTGCCCGGAAGTGGTATCATAAAAACGACAGAGAAGATTCATCAAAGTAGACTTTCCCGCACCGGTGGAACCAATGATTCCCACCGTCTGGCCTGCTTTTACCTTGAAATTCACATCCATCACAATGTCCTCATCATCCGCCCGGTAGGACACATCTTTGAATTCCACATCACCTTTCAGTCTTTTGGCCTGAATATCATCTCCATGTTGGTTTACTGCCAAAGGCGTTTTAATACGGGGTTCCTCATTGTACGTTGCATAAATCTTCTCCACAGAAGTGACAAAGTTCTGGATGTCGTTCACCCACCATCCTGCCATACGAAGGGGCGTATTCAGCATCCACAGATAACCGTTGACCTTCACCAGGTCTCCCATGGTAATCTCCCCTTGCATAACCATATATCCGCCATACAGCATCAGTACAACGGTCAGCGCATAGGACAGCACTTCAAAAATCGGCACATATTTCATCCAAACCCTTGACGCATTGATTTGCGCTTCTTTAAACTTATCATTTTCTGCCTGAAATTTCTCTTTTTCATAGTCTTCTTTTGCAAAAGCTTTTACCACTCTGTTGCCGCTGACATTCTCCTGAACAAAGGCATTTAAAGAAGAAAAACAACTGCGGTTGCGCTGAAATGCCGGTCTTACTTCCTTAGACTGCTTGTAGGTAGCCAATGCGGTAAACGGCAGCACCACAAGCATACAGAGTGCCAGTTTCGTATTGACGGTAAAAATCATCAGCAATGCAAAGACAAACAACAGGATATTCTGGTACACGGCGTAAATCACATAGGCCACAAAATGCCTGATGGCATCCATATCCCCTGTCTGACGGCTCATTAAATCCCCTGTCCGCTTCTTATTATAGAAGGCAAAATCTTCTTCAAGAAGCTTGCGGTAAACTTTGCTGCGCATGTCGTATAACATTCCCTGGGACGCCGTCTCGAATACCACCTGGTACAGGAAGCGCAAAATACTTGTCAGCAAAGTCACCGCCAACAGACACAGGATCAGTCTTGGAAGCAGGCCATAATTTCCATCCTGTATTACGTCGTCTACGATAATACCTGATATGTAGGGATTGACAATGGACAGGGCGGCAATTACCGTTGTCATCACAATGCCCAAAAACATCAGAGCCCGGTACTTTTTCAGGAACCGGAAGAACCATTTTAAAGGTGTCATTTGTATATCCTCCCTGGATGCACTTCCTTTTCCTGACAGTACCTCTGCAGGCTTTGGCATCCTCCTTCATTGTACTTTTATCAATACAAAAAGAAATGGAGTTTCTTGCACGTTTGATGTATGATTTTGACACACGAAAAAAACAAGGGATCCCAACACTGCCTTTGTGTCAGCCCCCTTGTTTTCAGCATATTTCCTAATATTCTGTTTCTACCCCTATTTCATTCCCAACTGTATAATAAAATGTTCCAGGTCGTTAATAAGAGTTTCAGAGTGTCGGCTCGCTTCTTTATAAATATTCTCGGCCCTGTTATAATCTTCTTCAAACAAAGCAGTAATCGCTTGTTTCCCGTAGTCATGGAATTTTTTATGTTTTTCTCCCAACTCCTTCCAAAGCGTCAAAACCTCTGGTTTGTTCGGTTCCATGGCATAATAAAAATGACCGAATCCACATTTCCGTTCATTCACTTGCAACGGCAGAATTGTACGTTCCTTGACAATCCGTTCCAGATTTCCCAGCCAGTTCTTATGGGCGGTAATTGCTTTCCGGATGTATCCGGCAAAATTCTCATCCTCCAGCCTATAGAAAGCATCTTTCGTCATAGTTCCCATGAATTTAACGGCCTCATCCAACGTTGATTCAATGTCTTCCAAAGGTTTTGCAATATTATCAATACTTTTGCCATGTTCCCGCAAACGCACTGTATCTTCATGCAGCACCCCGCACTGGCTGTTGATATCCGATGCACGGGATTCAAGCTCAATAATGGAGCTGCTAATTTCCTCGCTCAACCCTGCCAGGGAAGAAATATTATTGTTGATTTTCTCTAAATACTGTCGATTTTCCTCATTCAGTTTCCACACATGGCTGATTTTTTGTGTAACAGTTTCCAGCGATTGGATGGTGTTATCCACACTTTCTACACTTTTAGCAGACGCAGTATGTATTTCTGTCACAAAACGTCCCATGCTGGCGGTCAGCTTCTGTGTTTCGTCAGCCAACTGTCGGATTTCCTCAGCTACAACCGCAAACCCCTTGCCGGCGTCTCCAGCCCTTGCCGCCTCAATGGAAGCATTCAGCGCAAGGAGGTTTGTCTGAGAAGAGATGGAATTGATTCCCATAATTACATGATTCATCTGATTGATAATCTCAGAAAGCTGGTTCATATCCTGCTGCATCTCTCTGGATGCGCTGATTGTGCTGTCAGACAAACCCTTCGTGGCAGTCAGCTCCTGCTGCCCCTCGTCAATGCGCTGATAGACTGTGTTTGATTCGTCTGCAACTTCAATAATTGTGGTGGTCAACTCTTCGTGCTGCACGGATACAATCTTGGATATAGAATCCGCCTCATTGGAAGCTGTGTGAATTAACCCGGTAGCATCTGAAACACTATCTGACACCTTCCGAAGAATTTCAGAATAGTGGTTCAGAGAAAGATCCAGAGAACTAATCTGCATCAGAGAGTCCAAAATGTTTGCCATCACTTCCTCAAACCCGGCGCGCCCTGCCAGCAAACGATGATACATCTGCTCCAACTGGACGGACTCTTTTCCATAATCCGCCTCTGCAAGCTCCGACATTGACAATAATAGGCTCTTCTTTTTTGATTTCATTAAAATACTCATTTCTATCCCTTCTTTATGCAAATTTTGTTGTTATATTTTTGCACTAATGTTTTCTCTCCAGCCCTTGACATTCCGGACATATATAAAAGACTTTCAAATCATAGGACAGAAAATCTCCCCCCATTTGTTCACGCAACGAATCTGTCAAATCTTCAAACGAAATATCTGCCAGTTTTCCGCATTTCTGGCAAACCAAATGGTCATGCTTTCTTATACGATCATATCTGTCCGGCGCATTTTCAATGGATACTTTGCGTATGAGCCCAGCTTTCCACAATTTATTCACATTGTTATAGACTGTTGCCATAACAACTTTTGGACATGTTTTTTTAAGTTCCATATATATCTGTTCTACAGTCAAGTGGTCTATGGATGTGGTAATTATGTTATAGATTTCTTGCTCATATTTCGTCATACACTTTACCCCTGCCATTTTAGAATTAGAATTATTCTAATTTTAATTTATTCTAGCACGTGTCAACGATACCGTCAAGGAAAATTTACCCAATATAACCTCTGGACATCCGCCCACATATATTTTTTAAAGCAAAAAGCCGATGAAATTGTGACCTATCACAAATTCATCAGCTTTACGTCTATGTATCCGGCACTTTGATTACATTAATTTATAACAAGCTAAAACGTTAATGGAAAGTTCATTGTATCTATCATAAATCATGAAACGATTCTCGTTTTTCCCATATTAACTCTCCGCTTAACGCATTGACAGCAATCACCTCCTCACTCCTCAAGCTCCGCTCTTTCTCGTCTTCTCCCGCCCAAAACCTCCAAATTGGCACAATCAACAAATCTCCATCAGAAGAAACAACCGACAGATACTCCAAACTGATTTTGGTAACGACTAACGGTTCCTCCTGTATCGGAACCTGATCAATCTGCTCCTGCATGGCTTCTACGGCTTCATTTACCGACAAAATAGGTCTATCTAATCCAATTTCTTCCTCTGAAAAAAGACTTCCCCATATTTTAATGGGAAACAGACTGTGATTCCCCGTTATCGTACTGAAATTATGCCATGTTGTCACAGGAATTCCATCTATCATTTTTCTGAATACAGCCTTTATAAAAAAATGTCCATCCTCTGTTTCACAAATATGGATAAATTCACACGAATAACTGCCTTTTTTATCTAAGGCACCGATATCATGCAAGCCAAACTGTTCTATCTCCGCCGGTGCAATGTCTCCCACCTTCAAAAGCATCGCAAAGGTAGCCTCATCCATCACATTGCCTTCATCAATTACCGGAAATACATGTTTCATGTTAGAAAATTTATCTGCGGCAATTTCCCTGTGACTTAAAATATCTTCCCCTTGTATGTCGGAATGTATAATCTGATATATCCATGATTTCCCTGTGGGCGTCACAAATTCCCATGCTTCATTTTCCGGACTGTACACCACGGCATCCAAAACATCCCATGTTTCTGCAGGATGCATTTCTTTCAGCAAGTTATTCCGATGTTCCTCCGTAAATACCTCTGGCACATACTGATAGCAACTCACCTGATCAATTCCATCTGCACATACCTGCGCATCAATAGATATGTTTCCCCCATCAAAATTTTCTATAAGCCTCGTTACTGTTACGCCGGAATATTCAGCAGATATATTGCTGCAAGAACTATCTGCCGCATTTTCTTTATGTTCTGTATCCGCTTCACCATGATCAACCGCCAATGCCCCATCCGCTGTTGCTAAAAAACTTTGCTGTTCATTGTCCTCCTGCCGGCCGCATCCCGTTAGCGCCATCATCAATAATAAAAATGCCATTCGTAAAGAAAACCTTCTTCTTAAACGATTTGTCACCATATCAATTTCACCTTTTAAGTGTTTGTCGTTGCATAAATCTCTGTTCCAAAAGCGCCACATTCCTATCACTCAGCTTTCGGATAACATTCTCGGAGCCCTATCATTACTTCATAATTTATTCTGTCAAAACAATAAGGAATTTTATGTTCAAAGTCTATTATTTGCAAAATTTCATAATCAGTTAATACCCCATCAGGAAGGCAATAACTACTGTTTTCCTCACAAAACGCAACACTGCTGCCTGTATATTCATCCACTGTTTTTATAATATTTAATTCAATC
This sequence comes from Lachnospiraceae bacterium, assembly GCA_022793065.1. Taxonomy (GTDB): domain Bacteria; phylum Bacillota; class Clostridia; order Lachnospirales; family Lachnospiraceae; genus Acetatifactor. Next base: position 6,400 of record JAAWCE010000063.1, on the reverse strand, counting down.
TCTGCATAAACACCCTCGGTTTCATACTGATGATTAAGTTCTTCGTATCTTTGTTTTTCCGTCTGAATCAATTCTCTGCTGTATCCCCCGCCCGTCTCTAAATTTGACGCACAGTAAGCCAGATAAATCCTGTCAACATCCCAATCGGTCATGGCTTCCATACGGCTTTCCCAATCGCCCTGTGCAAGAATCTGCTCCCGATTTTTTTCATAGATACTGTATGTCATTTTATGATTGAAATCTATGATCTCCAGAAGTTCCTCATCGCTCAGCGAACCTTCAGGAAGATAAATTGTCCTTGTGCCTGCCTCAATAGCCACACCCTGGCCACTATAATCCTCTGCTTTTGCAATGATTGTTAAAGATTTTTCCGGGAACCGACCATTTTTTTCATATTCCTCTGTCAAAGCCTGATAACGTTCTCCTTCTTCTGCCATAAACGGACGATTAAGGCTGTTCGCCTCATCAGCATATGCCAACTGATACAATCCTTCTATTTCCTGTTCCTCCATATCTTCCATACGCTGCTTATATAAGCTGATTATCTCCATTGCAGCCACAGTAGTTCCAAATATACAGCAACAAATCATGGCAGCGGCAGCCACCTTTGGAATACGGAATAGTTTCTTACGCTTTCCCCCTTTTACATGATTCTGTATTTTTTCCTCCGTACCTATCTGTGAAAAAGCCATATTTGCTTTTTCCCATACAATTTCAGGCACTTCCAAATCCTGATATAAAATTTCTTCATTTTTATTACTCATCAGCCCTACCTCCTGTCTCAAATGTCCGCATTTATTCCGTGGTATAGTATTCCCTTAATTGTTCCCTTCCTCTTGAAAGCCTTGTCCGTACCGTGCTGTCAGTAATCCCCAATATCTTTGCTATTTCTTTTGTGCGAAAACCTTCAGAATAAAATAAAACAAGCACGATACGATATTTTTCATCAATAGCTGACAATGCCTCCCGCCATTCAATATTGCCGGCACTGTCTTCAATAACCCTTTCAGGCAGTTCATCCGTATATGTAATTCGCCTGTTACTTCTAATAACACTATAGCAATTATTAACCAGAATTTTTGTCATCCATGTTTTAAAATACCGATCTGTTTTTAATTCATTTAATTTTTCCCAGCAAATCAGCAATGTATCCTGAATGACATCTGCCACATCTTCATCATTCATTAAAATTGCTTTTGCTGTACGGTACATATTTTGCATTTGTAATTTCATCAATTCTGTAAATGCTTCCGTATTTCCCATTTTAGCTTTTTGAACAAGAATTTCATGATTCATTTTGGCTGCAACCCTTCCCTCCCTTCATGCAATCATTTGTGAAATAGGAGCTCCAAATTTTATCTCACATACAATAGATGCTCTAAAATTTAAAAATGTCCCATATAAAATAAAATATTCTAAAATTCTACCTTTACCCAACAAGAAAGAAGGCAACTCTGTTTTCCGCCTATAATAAACAGTGACTTTTTCAAATCATATTGTTACATTCCCACTTTGGGAATACAGAAAAAGATTTTTACACAAAAAGGACAACGATTTGTCAGCAGCGTTGTCCTTTTATTGTATATTATAGTTTATATTTAATGTTATTGTTTATCTAAACTCACTAATTCATACTATTCACTCATATATACTGACACTCTGTTTTGGATAATATCCGCTGCCTGCTTTGCTGTTCTATCGCCAGCCCACACAGGCGCTACCTCTTCGCCAACAATATTAAGAATCTTATCAGTATAGGAAATCGTGGTCCAATGAGCATGTTCTACAAGATAGCAGAAACGCTCCTTTCCTTCTTCCGACAATATTGTTTTACCATAATAATCCTTATCATAAAAAGCATAAAAAGCATCCTGCCTGACTGGAATATTCCCTTTAACCTCTTTTTGAAATTCTTCCGAAAGCAATATTTCCACTAGCCCCCAAGCTGCCTCTTTGTTCAAGGAAGCACTATTTATTCCAAGGGGAGCCTCGCTGTCTAACTTATAAAATGGTTCCTTTTCCCAAGTTGGATATCCAGCCAATTCCAAAGAGGCAAATTCCTCTTCCATTGCCTCTATATAGTCAACAAGCTGAGAAGGCTTACTAATGCTCCAACGACCAGTCAATTCCTCCCCTTGAAAAACCCGGTTCATATATGCTTCTTTGCTTGTATTATATTCCTCGTCATTTCTTTGAATCTCCAGATTGTTGATACGTTCCACCAGCGAAATAAAATCATCACTGTCAAAGCAGCACTTCTTCTCTATCCAATCCACATAATGTCCTCTGTCCCACTTGATAAGATTTTCCAAGACAGAAGTGCGATACCAATCCCTATCATTACCTGTCCAAGTCAGCCTGATACCTGGATTTTCCTCTCCAAGCCTAATATAATCTTCTGCAGTCCAGCTGCCATTATCTGTAACTCCTTTCTTCACCAGTAAGCCTGACAGCCAAAAATCATAGTGTACACACCTGAATTTTTCATCTATCATTCCCGCTTCCTGTACTGCTGGCAACAGATCATCCATTTTTACAGTATCACTCACCTCAAAGTAAGGTTCCAGATCTTCCAACACGCCTTTCGCAGCAAGGATTTCCGCATCCACACCACTCTCTCCAAGGCAGATTAAATCAGGACCTTCACCTCTAATCAAATCCATTTCTAAATCAAATACAGAATCATAAGGATGCAATTCTACCTGATACTCTGTCTTCCTCTCATATGCTTCAATTCCGTTCTTTAAAATAACCAAACTACTCTTACCAGTCATTAAATGCTTTAGCACACCTATAGTGACAATCTGCCTTTCCGAAGTTTCAGGGATTTCTGATACATCCTTGTTAAAAATATGTACCAGCTCCACATCCTGAGACGGTTTGTGCGCCGCTACATATAAACTCCCATCTTCCAATGTACTAATAGCATCTATAATATACTGTCTCAGCCCCACAGCGCTATCTCCCCAATCCAAAATGTACTCCAACACTCCCTTGCTGGGCAAATAACTCCACAGGCTATTGCTATCGGCAATAAATATACCTCGATCATAACCGCTATATATCGTTAATGATATATTTGTTATCCCCTCTACATTCACCTCTATTTCTTTTTCTATTGTACCATCATCCATATTTACTTTCTGCAAAGATACTTTTTTCCCATTTAGCATCCAAGTATATATCCCGTTTTCGCCAGCGTTTACCAAACCGCATGTAGAACCATTGTAAGTGTCACCATCCCATGGCGCCTTTTCAATACGCACAATTTGCCCTTCCTCATTAAACAGGTATAAGTCCCCCTGAGTACCAGCCAGACATACTTTCCCCTCTCTGTCTGCCTCTCCTGCCGCTACTGTGCCAATACGAACCAGTGGGCCTTCCCCTCCTGATATGCCCTTATAGGAAACTTCCACATCGTAAGCAACTTCTTTATCCTGATTCATCTTTCTAATATAAAATCTTTCTGTATTCTCTTTCTCTTCCGAATAAAAGCAATATGTTTCCCCAACTTCGTCGGCAAAAAAGCTGATTAAATCTGCATCCCCTAAGTCTGTCAATATTTCAGATTCCTCGCTGCCCCTCTGCAACCTATAAACGGAGATATTTTTCAATTTTTTTTCTTCCTCATCCCATTTTGAATCAATATAATAGAGTATATCTCCTACCATTCTATTATAAGTTGATTTCGATATTTCAGCATTCTTCCCCTCTACTGATGCCACTGGAACCTGACCAGATGAGAAATTTGATTCAATACTGTCTACATCCTTAGGTACTGCACATCCCACGGCAAAAAAGAAAACCACCAACAAAAGTACAACTTTTATATATTTCACCAACAAAATCCCCCCTTATATCATGGCAATTTAATATTCTAAGATAAATTGTTTTATAAATTTTTAGAGTGAAAACTGTATCCCTTATGCCTGAATACAAACATGGCTGTTAATCTGCATCAACCTTAAGTTTTCAGCAAACTACAGCCACACTTGTTGTTCATTTCCTACTACTTAGTACGTTCACTTATACACATATTTGTGGCATAAAATATTTTTCGTGCACTCAGTTGCCCTATCACTAAATATATGATGCCTACTCAACATTTGTCCTTGTTATATTTACATATCCCTGATGCCTATCTTACTTTCACTACTGTCGTAATGAAAAGCTATTAATTATTTAATAATTATGTTCAAAAACCACGTGCTCTCTTGGACCAGACCATGTATCCGTGCAGTTCGGATTTGAACAATAATAATATGTTACATCATATGTCATATGAAAATCACAAGCCCCCTTGTGTTCCTCACAATACATATACTCTGTAACAGTCTCCGTTGTCTCCTGCCGAATCCCCCCACAATGGCATCCGCCGCCGGCGCCTAACGGTGAGATTCCCCCTGCTGCCGCACCGGCACTCATGGGCAATAATGCAAACGATAACATAAAGGACGCCACGATTGGTGCAATTATCTTACTTTTCATTTTTAAATTCCTCCTTTTGGTATACAAGCTCTTTGATTTTAAGCCCCCATTTTATTCATTTTTCACTCATGGTTCAGAACCAATACCTCTATATTCCCCTTTCCCTTTTCAGAGATTACCTGTAATTTCATTTCCCTTATATATGGTTTTTGCACCCTGCCATATGGCTTTGTCTTTTGTAGGTTCTGTTACATCTGGGGTTCTTACAGCATTATTTCAGAAAGCAATACATCTCTTTTGCCTTCTGTTATACGTCATTCCCTGCAGGTTCACTTCGTATATAATTATTATATTCTGCTTTTTTCATTTCCACAAGGGGACAGAGTTCTAAATTTTTTGTAGAACTCTGTCCCCTTGTCTAAAGTTGATTTTAATTATATAATATATGATGTTAAGGTCAAAATATAAATAACGCTATATCAGAATTCCTCGTATGCACCTGGTAAGTTGATGGAGCTTTTGACCCAACATTATACTATTCATTTAAGTATACTGACACTCTGTTTTGGATAATATTTGCCGCCTGTTCCGCAGTCCTGTCGCCTGCCCATACAGGTGCTACCTCTTCATGAATAATACTCAAAATTTTATCAGTAAGCGAATTGGCTTTCCAATGGGCATGTTCCACAAGGTAACGGAAAAGCTCCTTTTCATTTTCAGACAAACATACACCATTCTTTTCTGTATTTAAAAAGTTTTCAAATGAATCACTCCGAACAGGAATATTACTAGAAATCTCCTTCTGATGATCCTCGGAAAGTAAAAACGCTAAAAACTGCCATGCCCTATCCTTGTTTAAAGACGCACTATTTATTCCAAGAGACATGATGGCTTTCAGTCTGCAATAAGGTCCCTTTTCTTGACTTGGATACCCTGCCAGCTCCAAAGAACCATATTCTGTATCCATCGCTTCCATATAGTATACAAAACTAGAAGGATCACCTACACTCCACTCGCCAACCAGTTCCTGTTGCTGAAATACCCGTTCCATGTAATCTTCTTTTTTAACTCCATAATCCTCATTCTCATTCCAGTGGATTTCCAGACGACTAATTCGTTCCAATAAAGAAACAAAATTGACACTATCAAAATAACATTTCTTTTCTTTCCAATCCACATACCACATCCTGTTCCATTCAAGAATATAATCTAAAACAGATGTACGATACCAATCCTTGTTACTACCATATGCTAGAGACAAAGGGATATCAGGGTTTTCCTCTCCCAATTTGATATAATCTTCCACTGTCCAGCTCCCGTTATCTGTAATCCCTTCTTTCACCAATGCACCTGATATAGCAAAGCTTTCTATTACACACCTAAACTTCTCATTTATTGTCCCTGCTTCTCTGACTGCTAAAAGCAGATCTTCCATTTTTAAATTGCTACTCATCTCAAAGTAAGGCTCCAGGTCTTCTAGCACTCCCTTTGCAGCAAGGATATCTGCATCCAGTCCAAATAGTCCCAAGCATATTATATCAGGTCCTTCACCTCTGACCAAAGCCAATTCCAAGTCCAAAACAGAATCATAAGAACACAGCTCAGCCTGATGGCCTGTTTTCTCTTTATATTCCTCAATTTCTTTATTTAAGCTTAATTCCATCACTTTCTCATATTGTTTCAGAATTCCTACAGTAACAACCTGTATTTCTGGAGTTTCTGTGATTTCCAAAGCATCCTTGTTAGATATGTTTACTAAGGTTATATCTTGAGACGGCCTGTGCGCAGCAATATACAAGCTTTTGTTCTCCAATACCCCAATGGCATCTATAGTATACTGTTTTAGTCCTATGGTGCTATCCCCCCAGTTCAGAATATGTTCCGGTGCTCCTTGACCGGGCAGATAGCACCATAGCGAATCGCTGTCATCAATTAATATACCATGGTCATATCCGTTGTATAGGGTCAAGGT
>JAAWCE010000094.1 GCA_022793065.1 Lachnospiraceae bacterium | reverse complement strand
TATGAGCTCCCAAATGCAGGAGGCAGTGGTATCTATTGGTATGCTGTTAGTGGGGTACTGTTAATGCTGGCAGGTGTATGGAAAGGTTTTAGAATGAAATATAGTGTAAGATAACTATGTGGAAGTGAATGATAAAAGGCAGCCGTTTTATAAAACGGCTGCCTTTTATCAATATTGACGCTCTCTATATACGCACCAAACGCCTGCTAACAGCATCAGTATGCCTCCAATTGAATACCAATAAACCCCTTGGCCCCCTGCATTGGGGAGTTCATAGTAGGCCTGATTGACAACCAAGAACGGATCACTGGTATTTCCGGCGTGTTCATTGCCTGGGATATCTACCTTATATTCCATGGTTGACCTGTCAAGGATGATATTAACCGCTATTGGCTCCTTTAAAATACTATAGCCATTCGGGGCTTTAGTTTCTGTAAGCCGGTAAGCCCCTTCTGTCAGGTTAGTAAAACTAACAATGCCGTCTTCCTTTGATTCTTTAAATTGTACCAGCTCCCAGCTATCCCCATTTTGTTTTTCCAGCTTAAATTGTGCGGCTGCCAACGGTTTGTTTTCAAAGCTTTCCACCTTCTTTATAACAAAGCCTGCGAAAGCAATCTCTGCTTTTACATAATTGGATTCCAGGTTGTTTCCATAAAAGTTGGATGTACGGTATCCAAAGCTATTGGTTGCCTCTAAGCAGGCAACAGTTCCGCTTTCTTTGTCGGCATGCTGCTTTTGGTTTAATTTATCATAAGAATCCTCCAACAACACATCCGTCACTTTAACCGGAATAATAAAATCAGCTCTGGCATTTCCGGGCAATTCTGTTCCGCTGTCTGCTACAATCTTAAATGCTGTAACATTATTTAAGTCAATTTCTTCTGCCCTAGTCCATTTGATATCGCTGCTTCCTAAAATTGCTTCCATATCACGCTGATATACCGCATCTGAATCTGTATAAAGGGCATGGTATCCATCAGGAGGAGTAATGGGGGCAGATAATTTTACTGTAAATTCCGATCCCCTTGCCGCTAGATTATTTATACTTCTGTCGTTTATCTGTGGCAGCACATCATAAACAACCAGATTTTGATTTGCGGTTGATGTTATATTATTTATACTCAGCTTATATCGGAAATTATCACCAACATTTAAACGCAGCTTTGATTTCCTCCAGGCATCGGAGCCTTTCATAGCAATATATTTTTCACTGTAAATACCGGATGGGGCTTTGAGGGTGCTTTGCGCTTCTGCATACCGGATAGACTCTTCCCTGTTACCATCGCTGTCCAAATCATAAATATCCTGAATTTGTCCATGATCTATGGGGGGCTCCTCAAAATCTTTGCTTAACAGGTAGGATTTATTCGTATAGTTTCCGGGAGTAGCGTTGTCCGCCACCCGCAGCTTGAACGTAAAGAGCACCGTTCCGTTCCCATTTTCGGATGCACCCAGCGCTTTCTTTAATTCATCCGAATTCATATGGAAGATAATCGCAGTCCTTCCAGAATTATGGTAATTTTCTATTATTTCTGTATCCTTTATATATTTGCCATTTGTACCATAGCTTATATTATTATCTGGTACAACTAAAGTTTCGGGAAGCAGATCAATAATCTGCATATCGTCATATGCCTTATCCTCTAGTGAGCCTTTCACATACATATAGCAAAAAGCTTCACACCTCGAATCATACGTGAATGTCCCGTCTGGCTTCTTTTCAGGATATTGTAAACCGTCAAAATATGGGAGCGATTTCTCAATCCAAATATTTTCACGGGATGGAATCAGCTTAAAACGGTTTTCACTGAATAAAAAGCTGGTCACACCTTCATTGCCTTCTATTTTATATGCCGCAACAGCCTTATTGATATACACATTCTCCAAATCATGAGCTTCCCCTTCTACAAAATGTTTCTGCTTTGGTTTACGGAACGTAGAATAGGGACGTATACTAATTGTATCATTTGTTGCCATCTGATAATCGTCTTTCATAACAACTTCAAAGCTTTTAAATTCTTTCTCTGCCTCTAATTCCAGATCGCGGTGCCATTCCCCATCATAGATAGCATTGCTAAACGCCTCTGATGGATATTCCACTATCTGATCATCATAAGTAACCGCTTTTATAGTTTGTATATTTTCTACTATAAAATTACATTTATTGCCCATGATTGAAATACTTTGAATTTTCAGGCGCTTATCAATTTCTTCATCCTTAATTACAACGTTTTTGAAAGCCTTGGTTGACGGATTGGTAAGTTTCAATTCCCATCTGTATTTCCCGCTTCTCATAGCTTCCGTATCCATGATGGAATGAGCAGAATTTAATTTGGCGAAATTCCCTTCGCCTGAAGGCTGGTTGGTCAATGTAAAAATGATATCATCTTCACAGGTATCATTCCCTTCCTGTTCAGATGGATTCCTTGGCGCACAGTCTGCTGCAATATGGTTCTTAAGATTAGTGGTTAAAAATCCATCTTCTCCCTGCTCATCTACCTTGCAATCTGGAAAACGCAGTTTTAATTCTGCGGTTCTAATTTGCTCCATCAAATCCGAATCTACATTCCAGCCCTTACTTTCGGCTGTCGATGTAAATGTGCGGCTTACTGTTCCATCTTCGTTTAACGTCCACCCTGGATTGGCTTCTGGATCAAACACAGCCCTTCTTGTACTTCCAGACGCATCTATATACTCGGGCAGAGTATCCGTCAAAGTAATTTTTTCATATTCTCTGAGATAACAAGGTTCACTGCCCAGCTTATACCAGAAGCTGACGTATTCTGAATCCTTTAAAGTATTGTCTTCTTCTAATACAGTAGAAACCCTGGTATAATCATCTCCCATGCTTTCAAAGGCATTAGTATTAACATATTTTTTGATTACTGGTTTCTTATATATGGGACGGTATATATTTTCTGCCGTCATACTGTTTTTGTTCTCTTCTAACTCACTGGATTCCAGAACGCCAAAAATTTTTAATTGATAATCCTCAGGCACAGTAGCATTTAAAAATGACAGGTGAAAAGGAAACTCTACGGCTCCAGTAGGCAGATAATCTTTAAACGTAATTCCTATCTTATAATAGTCTTTTCCGTCTACGCTTTCTTTTGTCACCGGGCTGATCTCATGCTTGGCAAAACTATCTGGAAACTCAGGGATCCCGATACGTTCAGGCGTTACGAATTCCGCTGGAAAATACAGCGACATCGTAAATTCATCTATTTGGCCCGTTCCTTGTATGCCTGTTGCAGATAACCGGAAATAGCCGTTCATATCCACATAAGTATATGACTCATCCCCCTCCGGTTTTTGTGAATGCGTTTTTTTGTCTGCGTATAGAAGCTCCAGCACCAGGCCGCCTCCCTGATTGCCTATTGGCAAAAATGCGGAACCCTCTGGCAAGCCGCTGTTTTGTACCTCAGTTTTGGCCGGAACATTCAAAGCCCAATTGCTGTCTGCCTTCCCTGTATTATTTTTATACGCCGTTTCTAACTCTGCCATTTTAAGATAACTTATAATATAACCCTCCGAAGCCTGGTATGGGTTCTCTTTTACCTCATTATCACTGTTGCCCTCTATTACCGTTATCTGGCCTGTTTCGCTGTTATAAGAAGTTACAATTGCCATCTGGTTTACGGTTTCTTCGTTTTGCTTCTGCAAGAATACAAGATCCCCGGCTTTTGGCTCATAACCCGAAGGGGCGGTAAAATAAACTGCATTCTCTTCCCGGATCTTTATAAATTCCTCCTGCCATTTTGCAGTGTCGGCTTCCTGCGGGAACCATCCG
>JAAWCE010000128.1 GCA_022793065.1 Lachnospiraceae bacterium | reverse complement strand
TTTTCCTTTCAGTGTTTGTGGGTTAGTAATAGTATTGACACAAAAAGGGAGGTCATTGCTTTTTCTTTTGAAAAAGTGTTGTAATCCTTGAAACTATGTGGTTTGTAACAAAAAATATAGTGGTAGATTTGACACTACCAGAAAAAATAGAGAGGTATTATGGATGAAAAAATTAGACTTTCCGAATAGAATTACAATTGAGTTGACAAATCAGTGTAATGTATCCTGTTCTTTTTGTCCAAGGCAGAAAATCAATATGGAAATAGGATTTATGGATATAAAATTATACAAAAAAATTATTGATGAAGCATCAAGTCACCTTCCAGTAAAGTTGGTACTTTTTTTTCGCGGGGAATCTATGCTTCATCCTCAATTTATAGAATGTCTGCAATATGCAAAGGAAAAAGGATTAGGGCCGATACAATTTGCAACAAACGGATTTATATTGGATGAGGAAATGGCAGATAATATAATAAAAGGTGGAATAAATTATATTTCTTTTAGTTTGGATACTTTAAATCCAAAAGTATATCAATCTACGAGAAAATACGGTGATTTGAAAGTTAGCATGGAGAATGTGATCCGTTTGAGCGAGAAGTGTAAAAGAAGAAAAAGCAACGGGCTGCCGGCGCCAACATTACAGGTTTCTACTATTGAATTGAAAGAATATAAAGAGGAACAGAAGGAATTTATTAAGTTCTGGAAGCAATATGTAGATGTTGTACGTGTTTACTATGAACATGATGAGAAGGGCCAATTCAGGAATCATGAAGTACAACAGGAACTTTCTCTGTTGGGCGCACGGAAGCCTTGTAGAAAGGTATTTACTGATTTATTGGTTTACTGGAACGGGGACTTGGCATTATGCAATTATGATTGGACAGGCGGGGTGCATTTAAATATTACAGAGTCTTCCATATATGATGCATGGCATTCGCAGCGTTATGAGCAAATTAGGGAGATGCTTCTGACAAACCGCATAGAAGACGATATTCTGTGCAGAAATTGCGAACATTGGAGAATAGATTATATGCCAGAAGGTTTTCTGGGAAAAATGTACAAAGGGGATTCATAATAAATGGAGAAAAAAAACAGTATTGATCGGGTAATGTTTATTGGAAGTAAGCAGTTGGGATATGAGTCGTTATACAGGATGTTTCGGCTGGCGCCCCATGCATTATGCGGATGTATTACATTTGATGACCGAAAGGATGACAGAAATTGTTATGGTTTGATAAAAGGATTTTGTGAAAAGAATAAAATTCCATATTATTGTGTATCGGGGAAATGCGATATAAGTCAGATTATTATAGAAAACAAACCTGACATTTGTTTTGTCATTGGCTGGTATTTTATTATTCAAAAAGAGATTCTGGATATGGTTCCGTTTGGATTTGTGGGAATTCATGCTTCTCTTCTTCCGGCATACCGGGGACATGCACCGTTGGTGTGGGCGATGATAAACGGAGAAAGAGAAACGGGTTATTCCGTCTTTAAACTGGACGATGGCGTAGATATCGGGGATATATTGTATAGTGAGAAGATAAGAATTGAAGAAGAAGATTATATAAATGACGTTTTAGAAAAAGTGGAAAATAGTGTATTGCATTTCTGGGACAAAAGGTACGGCGATATTTTAAAAGGCAGGCTGGGTTGGAGAAAACAGGAGGGGGAAGGTTCTTTTGCGGCAAAAAGGATAGAAGCAGACGGGAAGATCGACTGGGAGAAGGACGCCCAATACTTATATAATTTTATTCGGGCGCAGTCGTGTCCCTATCCGGGTGCTTATACTATTTTTAAAGAAAACAAATTGATTATTTGGAAGGCAAAAAAAGCACAAGGCATATTTTACGGGACATGTGGTCAAGTAGCGTATATAGACATGGCACGCAAAACAATAGGTGTCATTTGCGGGGAGAACAGTGCGTTAGAAATAGAACAGGTAGAGTATCAGGGGAACAAATGCTGCCCAACAGAAATCGTTAAATTATTGAATATAAGGTTTCAATGGAAAGGAGATTGTGAAAATCGTGTGGGAGGGGGATGAAATTTTTCTAACTTTTGATATGGATTGGGTGAACGATGAAGTTCTGGAATATTTTCATGACATGATCTGTGAACTGGATGTTTGCGGAACATTGTTTGTGACGCATGAAACGCCGGTTCTGGATATCATAAGAAGTGAAGGGCGTTTGGAGTTAGGGATACATCCTAACTTTAACAAATTGATAGATCATTCAGAACCGTATCATACGAATGCGCAAACAAAGATCCGTGAACTAATCAAAATTGTACCGGAAGCTTCAGCTGTCAGATCACATGCTCTTGTAAGAAGCAGTATTTTGAGCAAATACTTTGCAATCAATGGGATGAAATACGAAGTGAATCTTTTTTATCCGGTAGACAATGGAGTCAAAATTAAATGCTTCAAGGATACATGGGGAATGATCCAGATTCCATTTATTTTTGAAGATGATATCTATTTAATGTCAGATGTGAAATATACAATGAAGTGGTATTTAGGAAAAACATTTCTGGCGCCACTGATATTTAATTTTCATCCATTACATCTTTTTTTAAATACGGATAAGATTGAACAGTATGATGAAGCAAAGCCTTATACACGAAACTATACAATGCTAAAACGGTATCGGGACATTCGTCGTGATGGAATAGAGAAAAAATTCAGAACGTTGGTAAATTTGGCTAAGGAAAGAAAGTATATGTTTCGAAAATTAAAGGAAGTGGACTGGCAGAAAGAATGTGAATCAGAGTCTTTAAAAGATAATAGGGAAAGAGGTATGTTATGTTAAATGTGATGCAGATAGGATATGGATATTGGGGAACAAATGTAGCTCAAAAAATATATGCTTCTGAGAAATTAAAATTGCGCTATTTGGCAGAAAGCGATATGGGGCGCAGAAGGGTTGCAGAAAAAAGGTTTTCAGGGCAAGTGGAAATTGTAGAAGATTATAAAAAGTATTTAGATACCAGTATAGATGCAGTAGTAATTTGCACACAAACAAAATATAGCTTTGAAATTGCAATGGATGCAATAAAGTATGGAAAGCATGTTTTTATTGAAAAACCAATTGCAGATAATGTTGCTAAAGCTGAAAAACTGATTGAAGCAGCAAAAGATAAAGCTCTGGTATTGCATTGTGATCATTTAATGGTTTATAATCCTGTGATTCAATACATTAAACGATTAGTGGATTTAAAGGAAATTGGCGAAATTATGTATATTGATATCGAGAGGGTCAATTTAGGACCGATTCGCAAAGACATTAATGCGTTATTGGATTTGGCTATACATGATATTGCAGTAGTGGATTTTCTGATGGGGGAGGGTAGAAAGCCAGATAGTTTAAGCGCTTATGGAACGAATTTTGTTGGAAATCAGGAAACAATAACATATTTGACAATGAAATATAATTCAACACTCATTAACATTCAATCCAGTTGGATATCTCCTGTAAAAGTCAGAAGAATGGTAATTGGAGGAACTGATAAAATGCTGATTTTTGATGATTTAAAAATAGATAAGTTATCTATTTATGACAGGGGGATTGAAATTGTTCAGGGGAAAGAGTATGGGGAATACGAATATAAAACACGTACGGGGGATATATTCATTCCACATATTGAGATGTCTGATTCATTGCAGAATAGTTTGGAGCATTTTGCAGATTGCGTATTAGATGGAAAAGAATCCCTGTCCGGACCTGCTCAAAGTTTAAGGGTAATGGAAGTTTTGGAAAGGGCTCAGCAGGAATTGAGAAAAATAGATACTAATCAGGAATGAGGTATAAGGGATGCGACTATCAGATTATGATAAGATATGTGGTAAAGTTGTACGGGACGGAGAATTTCATGCACTTGGACTTATCGGAAAGAAGCCACCGCAATGTTCTTTGGGTTATGTACAGTCAGATAATTTTTTAGAGGCAGCGTGTCATGAGCCGAACATATCGTGCATTCTTTGTCCGCCTGAATTTGCCGGGCATGAGATGCTTTTAAAGTCAGAAAAAGGAATAGCAGTTGGTGAAGTTCCGCGTGCAGCATTTATTTATCTGCATAATTACCTTGTAGATCAGGAGAATGGGTATTGTCCGGTATATCAAAGGACACAGATCGGAGAAGGGTGCAACATACATCCGTCGGCATCTATACCAGAAACGGGTGTTATAATCGGGAATCATGTTACAATAGAAGCATTTTCGGTAATTCGGGAAGGAAGTTGCATTGGAGATCATGTTACAATTCATTCCGGGGCGGTAATAGGAGCAGATAATTATGATTTTTGCTGGGATAAGGACGGGCACATCGTTAAAATGAAACAAGTAGGCCAGACATATCTTGCAGATCATGTAGAAATAGGATGTCATACGATTGTTGGAAGAGCGCCATTTGCTTATGAAAGAACTGTAATTGGAGAAAATACTTGCATTGAGAGTTTGGTTACAGTTTCGCATGCTTGCCAAATTGGCAAGGAGTGTTATATTGGAGGAAAGGTAAATATATGCGGTTCTGTTACGATAGAAGATGGCGTGAGAATCAATCCAATGGCAACTATTAAAGATTCCGTTACAATAGGTAAAGGGGCAGTGGTTTCATTAGGGGGAGTTGTTGTAAACAATGTAAAGCACGGGACAAAAGTTACAGGGAATTTTGCAATAGAACATTCAAAATTTCTGGTAGATCATTTGCGTAAATTGAGGAATAGATAAGATAAGGAGGAGGCGTGACAGATGTCCAATCTGGAAAAATATATCAATGTTTTTAAAGAAAGTTTAATGGTGGAAAAAGAGAAGATAACAAGAGAATTAAAATATCAAAGCATTCCTGAGTGGGATTCTGTAGGGCATATGGGATTATTAGCGGGAATGGAGGAGGCCTTTGATATATCTTTGAACTCGGAAGATATGATAGATTTTCTTTCTTTTGAAAAAGGAATTGCGATTTTGAAAAAATATGGGGTTGAAGTAGAAGGAGGAAGCTGCTCATGAAACAAAATAGTCAGGAGTTTAAAGAGTCTTATTTTGTAGCGAATAAGGAAGTCGGGTGGATCCGGGGTGGATTTACTATAACAGCGACATGGACATGGGCAATAGCACTTTTGGTTCCGTCTCAAAAAGCTTATGAACAGGGGTTTGCAGGTGCATTTTGGTATTTGATTCCGAGTGTTTTGACGCTTTTTATTTACTATTGGTTTTTGAAAAAGGTTGATGAGAAGTTTTTGAACAATTATACTTTGCCTGATTTAATGGGTAAGAGATGGGGAGAGAGAATTCGTAAACAGTATGCATTTATACTTGCCTTTCTTCAGGTGATGTGTTATGCGATCAATATTATTGCCGGGACAAAATTGATATGTGTGTTACTGGATGTAAATTATACGATATGTACTATGATCCTTGCATTTATTGTATTGTTGTATACCATGCGCGGAGGATTCAAATCGTCTGTTAATACGGACGTAATCCAAACTTTGGTGCTATGTATTGGTTCTATCGTCATTATTGTACTTTTGTGTATTAATTTTGAAGGTCAGGGACAAACTGTTCTTTGGGCAATTAAAGATGGTATGACAGGCTTTGAAGGCAAGGCGTTTGATTCGCTTTTTAGCGAAGAAGGGAAGATGGTTTTTCTATCGTATGGATTAACATCGGTTCTCGGCTTAATTACAGGGCCATTTGGGGATCAGATGTATTGGCAAAGGGCTTTTGCCATTAAACGGGATAAAAGAAATAAAGCCTTTATATTAGCAGCAGTTCTTTTTACTATTATTCCGGTAGCGATGATTTTAACCGGCTTTTTAGCTTCTTCTCAGGTAAAGGGTAATATTTTACAGATTGGTGACAGTGCAAACGTTGCAATTGAGTATATTGCATATTATTTGCCGACGTTCAGTACATATTTTTTTGTCGTTATGGTTGCAGCGGCGATTACTTCAACGATGGATTCCTGTTTATGTGCGTTTTCCAGTGTGGTTGTGAATGATTTCTTTCCAAACGAAGAAGCAAAGGCACGGATAATTTCATATATAAGCATGTTTGGTTTAGTAGTAACGAGTATTTTGATTGCAAATATTCCGGGCATTCAAACGTTGTACCTTTTTATGTTTTATACGGTAATACGGATGTGCACGTTTTATCCTACGGTAATTACTTGTCTGGAGAAAGATAAAGGGGTGGACGCAAATGCTATTTTCTATGGTATTTTATGTTCTTTATTGATTGCTACTCCGTTGTATGCATATGCATATTACGTAGGAAATGATATACTCATTTTTATAGGGACATTACTAAGTATCGGTTTTCCACTAATATTCATTAAAGTAAAACAAAAATAGGCTTTTATGCAACAGGAAGAAAAGGGGGTAAACATGTTCTGGGAATTTAGCGAAATAAATAAACATAAAGTAGCGGCCGTAGATGAAGCCAATTCGATTACTTTTGAGCAGACATTGATGGAGGCAGAAAAAATTCATTCCATAATAAATACCAAATGTGTTGTACTGATGCTGAGCGACAATTCAGTTGGCTCGTTTGCCGGTTACGTTGCATTCACACATTATGAATGTATTGTAATTGTGTTGGAATCATCTGTAAAGCTTTCTTTTTGCCAGGATATGATAGAGAAGTATCGACCACAGTTTATATGGGCGCAAGATTCCTGGAAAAGGGCATTAAGATTGGAAAGTAGTTTTGATATATATGGTTATTACTTAATGAGAACAGGATTTGCGCCATACGAGATAAGTGGATCAGGGGGAGTGGTTTTATCTACTTCGGGAAGTACAGGTGATGTGAAATGTGTTTGGTTAGGATATGCGCAGATGAAAAAGCACGCATTCGCTCTATCTAATGCAATTGGATTTGAAAAAGATGATTCTGCAATTACAACTATGCCTATGGCATTTGTCTATACATTATCCTTTATAAATTTCCATGTTATGCTAGGTGCAACGATTGTTTTGACAAATCGAAGTTTTATGGAACGGCAATTTTGGGAGCTGTTTGGAATATATCAACCGACCTGTATATCAGGGTTGAATTTACATTATGAAATGCTTCAGCTCGTCAAATTTTTTGAAAAAGACTGTTCTCATATGAGGATTTTTACTCAGGGAGGAGATGTATTTTCAGCCGAAATGCGTGAAAGGGTAAAAGAATATTGTGGCAAGTTTGGAAAGAAATGTTATATATTGTATGGACAGACTGAAACAGGAGGTACCTGTGGATTGTTGTCGTTGGAAGAGGATAGAGGGAAAAAATGTATAGGAAGGGCGATCAGCAGCGGCTCTTTTGAGATGGAAGCTGCAGATGGTTCGGGAAATGGGGAATTGATTTATTGCGGACAGTGTGCGATGTTAGGTTATGTGACAGATGCCGAAGATTTTAAATGCATACCGAAGGACAGGAAAGTATTTACTGGGGATATTGTCAAAAGGGATAACGATGGGTTTTATTATATTATTGGCCGGAAGAAGAGGATAGTCAAATTGAGTGGAAAAAGGGTCAATTTAGACGATATTGAACATTATATAGGAATATTGCTTGATACGGTGGAATCTGCTTGCATAGGTGGAAAGGATTGTATTTGGGTATTTGTTGCGTCAAAGCAAGATGAAAGAAAAGAGGAACAGGTTAAGGAAGAAGTAAAGAGGTTTCTGGGAATTGTACATGTGAAGCTTCATTTTGTATATGTAGATTCATTAGTCAGAAATGAATCCGGGAAAATTTTATATGCAAAATTAGAAGAGTTGATTGATAAAGATAATTTATAAAAAATAGATTATGTGTGACGGCAAATAAGAAAGGAGTATAAGTTAAAATGGATGGAGCAGCACCTAAAGTTGTAATTTATATGTCTTGTTACAACCACGAAAAATACGTTGGAGAAGCAATGGATTCCATCATAGGCCAGACATATGGCAATTGGGAATTGTATGTGGTAAATGATGGTTCTACCGATAAAACAGGAGATATATTGGCTTCTTATCAGGATGAGAGAATTCATTTTTATAACTTTAAAGAGAATACGAAATTTATAGGGGCTATTAAATTTTTGATTGAAATCTGCAGGGAAGTAGATGCTGATTACATTGCGTCCATGGCTTCGGATGATATATGGGATAAAGAAAGGTTAGAAAAGCAGATTAATTTTATGCAAAAGTGCCCGGAGTATCAATCATGTTTTACATGGGATAAGGTGATATTTAGTGATAATGCCCAAGGGATATATCAATATGATACCACGTATTCACATAAAAAAAACAGAAACAGATATGAATGGCTGAATTTTTTTCTTATTAATGGAAACTGTCTGAACGAATGTTCTATGCTGATGCGTAAAGAAACATTTTATGAATTTGGGGGAAAAAATCAAAATTACTATCAAATATCAGATTATCGTTTGTGGTACTCCCTGTGTACAAAATATCCGTTTTATCTATTAGAAGAAGAATTAGTGTGCTATAGACGTCATGGTGCAAATTTAAGTGAACGAACTGTGGAAGTCATTGCCAGAAATATAAATGAATTATATCAGATGGAAAGAGAAATTATAATCCAGATGGATAAAAGAACGTTTCGCAGGGCATTTTATGCGGAGCTTCCCTATGTGTTATGTGATACAGAGGAAGAATTGTTAGCGGAAAAGTTTATTCTTTTATTGGGTAAGGTACCAAATGCGAGATCAGTAAAAGAGCAGATAGCAATGGATATTTATTTCGCAAACTGCAGGAATGAGAAATTTATAACGGTTTTAAAAGAGAATTATTATTACAATGCACAAGATTTTTTGGAGTTAACAGGTAAAGGCGGTATATTAGGAACAGCTCTTCAAGAATCAAGAGAGCAATGGTATACGCCGGCATTTGTAATGATTAATGCAATTGATTCACGTAAAATTAACGAGTCTAGTTTAAATAAATTTCGGTATAGTACGTTATTCGATTTGTGGGAATTGACTGAGAAATTAGAGGAAGAGAGGAAATATTTTGAGCAAATCAGGACATTTATTTTTGAAAAACAAAATGAAAGAATTGATCTACAGGTCAGAAAAAGAATCTTGTTTTTGATTGCAGAAACCTCTCAATACGATTTGTCCTCGAAAATTAAAGAGGCACAAGAAAATGGCTCGGAATGTTTCGTTGCATTTGTTCCTACCACAGATAAGCTTATGAATGGTAATTATGACGATTGTGTAAAAAGTAAACAGATAGAGGGGGCGGAAGTGTTTTCATTGTGTAACAGACAGGAACACTGCTTATATTTTCTGTTTGAGTTAAATCGAGAGACGGATTGTATCTATTATATAGATTGCATTGATAAGAAGTATGACTGCAATCATATGACTGCAGGATATCCGTTGTCAGTGGAATATCATTGTATTTTAAAAAATGAAGACTATCGGAACATAGCTCAAGATGATAGTAGGATTTTTTCAATGATGAAAAGTATAGAAGTATATGAATAGGTGATTAAAATACGAAATGGTTTGTGGTGGATTGTTTTCCGCCATAAACCACTTCGTGACTGTAGCAATATAGTATGTAATTTTTAAATGGGAAAGGGATTTTTAGGATCTCTAAGCTGCATATACATCATATATATAGTATCTACAGCGTGACAGAAATCCTGTTCATTTTGTGTCTGTGATAACATCCGGCATAAAAATTCAAATAAATCATAATTTGCAATTGATTTGGGCTCTACGGTATAAAATACATTTCTATGGCCGCAATGACGGCACCCTAATTGAAGTACAATCGTTTTAAATGCTGTCTTGGAAACGCCTACATATTTATTTGTTTTGCCACAGTGTCTGCATTTTGTGACGAGTACGACATTGTCATCTTGATCTGTATATAAATCCAAAAGTTCTCCCATCAGGTCCTGAATAAAATATACGTTGAGCAATGTAGTTATTACAAGTATTTTGTTCCAAACAATAGGATCTTTTGTTAAATTTACTAAAAAGTTAGTGTTTTCCAAAAAATTTTTCCGATCGGCGGAAGTTTTGTTTTTGAAAAGCTCTTCGTAGTAACCCGTTCCGGGATACGTTTCAATCATAAGTAAATGGATGCCGTATTTGCGGTTTTTAAACCACCAACTCATTGTTTCATAAAAGGTATGCATATCTTCCATTTCATCGCCAAAAATGAAATTGGCTTCGATATCAATGCCTACGTCATAAGCTATTTCCAATGCGCGATCTATTTCAGAAATATTGATGAATTTACGCATGTTTTTCAGGACTGTTTCGCTATGGCTTTCCAATCCATAACAAATACTGTGGCAGCCAGCGTCTTTCATTGTCTGCATCAGCTCTTTTGTGACAATATCAACCCGCATTTGACAAAGCCAATTGAGGTGGTACGGTTTTATTCTCTCACAGAATTCATAGATTCGCTCCACTTTGGCGCTGAATAATTCATCTAACACCAGAATACAGTTCGGATGGTATTTTTCCATAACAAGATCCAGTTCTTCAAAGAAATTATCCAGACTACGTATGCGGTATTTGCTACCAGAAGGGTGAAAGCAGAATTTGCAGTGATATGGACAGGAACGACCTAATATCATTGAAATTGCCCTGGGATTATCCAGTTTATTCAGGTAGTATCCATCCGATAATTTCTGGTTGTCTAAATAGATTTCCATATCAAAATCTTCATAACTTGGGAACGCAATGGAATCCAAATCCTGAATCTCTTCACGAGGAGGAGTTTGTTTAAAAATACCGTTTTCTTGATATAAAATACCATTTATTTTACTGACATCTCCTCCAGAAATTAGGGTCTGCACTAATTCGACATCTGTAATTTCACCTTCCCCTATGACAGCATAGTCAACACCGGTAAGCTCGGCTGTCGGTATTGGCTCCGATGTGTAAGCGCCGCCTCCGCCAATAGTTATTACATCAGGTTTTGCAGATTTAGCCGTGTAAAATACTCGCTGGAGAATCCTCCATGAACCGGATAAAGCGCCGCATAAAACAAATTTGATATCATCCTCAACAATTTTTGAAGCCAAAACGTCATATGCTTTATCATAATCGTAATTATTTAAATTGATACATGTAACATCTAATCCGGCTTGTCTCATGGCGGTGTTGATATAGGCCATTCCCATGGGCATAATGTAGAAAAATTGAGCTGCATGAAACTCATTGTAGGGAGGAATTACTAATAAACTTTTCATTGTTGTACCATTCCTTTCTTTGCATATTTTCGGATTATATCATGCGAAAAGCAAAACGGGAAGTCCTTATTTTAATACAATATTAAAAATCTTTTCAAAACACCGTTCAAAACTGTGATTTTTCAATACTTTTTCGTGTCCGTTTCGTGCAATTTCACTTCGTTTCTGGTCATGGGTTAAATAATAATCAATCTTAAAAACCAGATCACGTTCATCTTCAAAATAAACAAAATCAACATCAGGAATAAAATCATCCAAGAAATCAGCTTGGAAGTTTGTGAGCAGGAATCCTCCGGCGCCCATTATATCCATGCATCGAAGAGGAATACCGGACTGGATACTCCGAAGTGTAATATTTAAGTTGATTTTACTATTATGAAAAACATATGGCATTTCGGAATAATAATCTATGGCTCCCATGTTCTGGGCATTTGGAATCTGTACTGTGTTATCTAGTGTATAAAGGCGAAGATTTGCACATTTTGCCGCCGCTGTTAAAAGATTACGTCGTTCAATCGCGGTCAGTTTGCGGTTAATAAAGTAATTGGCAAAAATATATTCTGGTGTTTCAATGCCATACTTGGAGTTGTTATATTTTACAATACTCTGCATGTCATCCACAATGTCTTTTGGCAGGGTTTCTTCAATGAAATTATACCCGGATACTTGTAGCTGTGCGTTCATAAGGCCTTCTAAATACCCTCTTGTATAATTGGAAATGCCGTCTAACTTTGAGAAAAAATCATGGTCTTCATGATACAGTGCGCCCACAAAGGAAATATCTGCTGAAAGCTTCTGGAGATCATATTCTTTGGTCAGCAGATAGTCAATGATAGATCCATTGACAGGCAGGGGCATATAGTAAACGGTTTTGATTCCCATATTTCGCAGTTTTAAATATTCATGCTTATCAAAGAGGAAAACATAATTGGTGTCGTAAATAATCGTATAAGAATATAACATAACAAATGGAGAATCGTATACGATGGATACATAGTTTAGATGATTTTTTTTGGCAGATGAGGATAATACTGGATAAAAATTAAAGGAAAAACACAGTTCAATATGGTTTTTTTCTACAAAATTGTCAAACGCTTTTTCAAAATTCGGACTTATCCTTTCTACATAATCTGGATGCTCGAAGAAAAAAATCTTATGCCCTTGCTGTTCTAAGGTAAATACGGCATCAACCTTTCCAAAGCAACCCCATTCTAAGAATAATATATTCATAATTTGTTACAATCCTTTCTGATTTGAAATGGGAACTTTACAGTCCGAATGCCAATGAAAATAGATTTGTGAGTCTTATTTCATAGGTATGGTGGGCACATACTTCTTTAAATCCTTGTTCAGCAATTTCTTTTCGTTCCTTTGGGTGGGAGAGATAATAATGACATTTGTCCACAAGTTCTTCCATGCTGCTATAAATGTCCAGATGCTCTCCGATTTTTAGAAATTGTGGTATTTCTTCCTGATAATTTGAAAGCACAAATCCACCAGAACCTAAAATATCCCATATACGTAATGGCAGACCGCTTCGTATGGCTTTTGAAGTTGTGTTCAGATTGATTTTGCTTTCGTGGAAAATAATCGGCATTTCAGTGAGGGATTTTGCCAGTCCTCGGTTTTGTATGTGGGGTAACATGGAAGTGTCGCTTCCGGTATAAATTGTAGTTGTAAAATTTTCACTCAATATTTTCATAGTTTCTATGCGTTCCATTGCAGTGATTTTATTTCCAATGTAGAGCTGTGAGAGGGTAATCTTGTCTGTTAAATAGGATTTTGCCGGAAAAGTATAAAAATGGGGAAAATGTGCTTTAAAATCTGCTACGATATCATCTGTCAGAACGTTTTGAATAAAGTAATATCCATATATTTTCTGTTGGGCTTTCATAATAGCATCTAAATAACCACTTAGGTATCCGGATGGGGAATGAAAACGATCATAAGGGCATTTTTCCGTATACAACGATCCTACAAATGATATTTCACTGGTAAATTTATAACGTGTTTGTTTAGAAGCAGTATTTATAACGGTATCTTTTGCTTTGACATTTACGGCAAGCGGCAGATGGAAAATACAAGCAGGGTTTAAGGGGGAAATTTCCTGATATAGTACATAATCAAACAAGAATACCCGGTTATATGGGTTTTTTATGGATGTAGAATAAAGTTCCATAACTGGAGAATCTACGATCCAGGAAAGATATCGGATTTTAAATATGTTGCAGACTTCGGAAAGTGTAGGAAAAAAATTTATACTGAATACAGCGTCTACAGGGTGTTCTAGCAGGAAATCGCTAACGATTTTAATACATTCCTGAGGAAGCAGACCTTTGTTGGTGATTTCGTCTGTGATTTCTGTTGTGCTATGTCCAAGTTCCCAAAGGGCTGTTATGATGTCAGGTTCACATATGCTTCCATAACGATAAAATAAGATATTCAATGTTTTTCCCTCTCAATCGTATGTAATATCTGGTTTATTCGGTGAATGTAGCTGTGGCACTCCCGGACTTTCATGTATCCATTCATGGCAATGGTCAGGCGCTCCTTTTCATGCGTAAGGTAATAAGCGCATTTTTCCAATAGTTCCTGCAGGTCGTGAAATACTTCAATATCTTTGCCGATGGTAAAGAGATCGTCAATTTCTTCCTGATAATTTGTCAAAACAAATCCGCCGCTCCCCATGATGTCAAAAATCCTTTGGGGAATTCCGGTTTCGATTGACGGTAAGGTAATGTTTAAATTGATTTTACTTAAGTAAAATATTTTATTCATATCAGTGTAATAATCTACGCCTTTGTTTACATGAATTCCATTCAGGATGCGAGTGTCGCTGGTCGTATATAATTCAACAGAGTAATGTTCAGCAAGAGTATTCAATACAGTAATGCGATCCATTTCGGCAAGTTTTCGGGTAAGGATTAATAATCCATAGTAAAGGGATTGATCCATATCCCATCTATTCCAGTTGCCGCCATATAATGTCTGCGTAATAAAATCTGTAACGGCGGGGGAAACGCTTGGCCATGATTTTACGTTTTGCCAGCAGCACAAATTTTTCATCAGATATGTCTTTAGTTCTAGAGCCAGATGTTCCGGAAAAAGGTGGATAATGGTGTTATATGAATTTTCTTCATAAAGATTTCCGATAAAAGAAATATCACAGGCGTATTTTTTCTCATCTTCAGGCGTGATATTTAATGCGCCTGTACGGGAGAGATTGACCCCCAGTGGAAGATGGTAAAGATGGGGAATATTTCTTTTTAACAGGCGTTCGTATTCGGTGCGGTCAAATACAAAAGTATAGTTATGAAGGTTATAAATGGACGGATGAAATAATGATACCAACGGAGAATCATAAGTCCAGGAAATATAATTGACAGATAGTTTCTCGCAAATAGTGGATACTTTCGGAATAAAAAGGTAGGAAATTACAAAGTCAAACACATGGTCTTTTATTTGTTGGGTAACAGATTCATAAGCTTCCGGATTATTGTCGTCTCCTAAGGGATCAAATTCAAATTCCTCAAGAATAGAAACATGGTGCTTTAGTTCCATTAAAGCCCAAGGAATGTCGAATACAGATTTTTTAGTTCGGATAAATAGAAAATGCATGGTAATTCCTCCTATTTTGTTGTATAATAAAACAAATATATCATAATCGTTGAAAAAAGAAAACAGAAAATCTTTGAGTGAAAGAAGATGAATGATAGTGGATCAATATAAAGTTTGTTTTATATGTTGTACAAATGACGGCATGTATGAAAAAGAATGCCGAAGTTATTTAGAACGGCTGAATGTACCGGATGGGATGCAGGTAGAGATAGAGATGATCCATGGGGCAACTTCCATGGCATCGGGATATAATCTGGCAATGCGCCAGTCTGATGCAAAATATAAGGTGTATTTACATCAGGATACGTTTCTGCTACATATTGATTTTATTTATGAAATGCTTGAAATATTTTCAGATGAACAGGTTGGAATGTTTGGCGTAGTCGGTGGAATTGATTTGCCGAAAAATGGTATTATATATTCGGTATGGAATTGTGGACGAATAAAAACAAACGATTCTTATGTATCCTTTGAGGTTGCCGGTCAGATCATGATAGGGGAAGATGGCTTGGCAGTTGAAGCGGTAGATGGCTGTTTAATTGCTACGCAGTATGATATCCCTTGGAGGGAAGATCTTTTTTGCGGATGGGACTTTTATGATGTTTCGCAGGCAATTGAGTTTCGTAAAGCAGGGTATTTAGTGAAAGTGCCAATGCAAAAGAAGTGCTGGTGTTTCCATGATAGCGGCTATCAGAATTTGAGGAATTATGAGGAAGAAAGAAGAATTTTTGTTCGGCAATACAGCGAATATCTTTTGGGAAATAATCTGGAAAAGCAAGTAGGGTTTCAATTAGAACAGTGGAACATTACTCAGAAGATAAAGGAACAATTAATTCAATTATTCGATTGTGGGGAATATGAGGATTTATATGTATTCCTATATCAAAATTATCAGAAGCTTAGCAGCGATACAGAGTTGTCTTTTTTGCGCAATGTGATGGAAATATGGTATGAGGAGCAGGCTGAAGGAAGTAAGACGTCTTTTTTTTCATCCGGAGAATCGTGGAGGGATGTAAGAACGCGTTATCAGCAGGTGAAATTTTGGCTGTATCAAATGGAATTTGGCGCAGGAGACGGAGAAGCCAGGCTTGCAGATTTGATAAAAAATGAGAGTATTTCAACAGAAGCACTGGTTAAATTTATTTCACATAATACAATTAACGGAAAAGAAGCGCTGGGACAGTTTGCGTCTATTTACTATAAAATGGGCAATTTGAAGGTGGCGGATATCCTGCGACAGCTTTCTAGTACGCTGAATAAAGAGAAAATGGCTTTTATTATTTGCTGTAATGATGATCAATATCAAGCAGAATGTGTTTCTTATTTGAATGAATTGGAATTACCGGAGGCATTTGAAATTGAGATTATTTCTGTAACAGGCGCAAAATCAATGGCGGCAGGTTATAATCAGGGGATGAAGCAAACGGATGCAAAATATAAAGTATATTTACATCAGGATGTATTTATTTGGAACAGCCGTTTTATCTATGACGTCTTAAAAATCTTTGAAAATAAAGCTGTAGGCATGATAGGCGTATTAGGCGGTGTAAATATTCCCAATGATGGAGTTTTGTATCGTGCATGGAATGTAGGAATGACCTATGCAAGCGATACGCAAGATACAGGAATCAAACAGGGTAAAAATCCGAAGCAGGACATTTGTCAGGAAGTAGAGGCAGTCGACGGGATGTTGATGGCGACGCAATACGATCTTTCATGGCGTGAAGATTTGTTTGACGGATGGGATTTTTATGATATTTCCCAGTCTTTTGAGTTTCGAAAAGCAGGGTATCTGGTTGTGGTTCCGCATCAGGAGCAGCCCTGGTGTATGCATGACTGTGGTAGAACGAAACTTCAAAACTATAATCAGGGACGCAAAAAGTTATTACAGGAATATGCATGTTTTTTTCAGAATCCAATTTACAGGGAGGAAGATTTTTTTTATAACTATGATTTAAAACGGCAGTATCAAAACATGACGGATAAAATTGTGCAGAGTATGGAGCAAGGCCTTCTGGATGAAGCAGGCTTGCTTTGCAACCAGTATGACGATGCGGTCATTATGGATAGTGAGTTGTCTATCCTAAAAAAGATTATTTCTGTTTGTAGTGTGGAACGGGAGCTATATGGGGGAGTCCAAAGCTGGCATAAGGGAGAAACTTATAAAACGGTAAAAAAAAGGTATTATAATCTGAAATTTTTGCTTTGGGATATGGAGCGATGCCGAAACTCCAGAAAAGAGGGTTTTGTGTATGTTATGAAGCAGGATTTATATAGTATTCCATTTATAGTTCTGGTTGGAATTCACCATATGTTTCATTTTGAACAATTACTGCCGGTGCTTGCAGAGTATGCAGTGACAGGAAAGGATGTAAAAGGGTTAGATTATCTGAAAATGATTGCGCAGCAGATTTCCTTAGCAGAATCCATACCATTTGATGTAATGCGCAAAGAACTGGCGCCTGTTCCTTTTTTTTATAAAACGAAAGAGGAGGTTTCTGAAATTGAGAAAAGTTGGGAGATAATGGCGGGGGTTTGGGAAATTGAATTGCCAGAATACCGCACGCGTATCAACCGTCTATTAAAAGAAGAAAACAGAGGGGAGTTATCTGCATTATTAGCGTCAGCGGAATTTTGCAGCAAATTTGATAGTGTGACAGATATGGCATATATGATGATTGCAAACCAGATATATGAGGAAGAATTGCAAGGGGGCGTTAATCACACAATTTTTGACGGGCGGAGTAGCATAGAAGAAGTAATGTCATTGATTCAGGAGATAAAATTTGGATTATGGCGTGTGGAGTTTGATATGGAAGAAGCACCGGGAGTCCAATTTATTGAGATGGTTCGTACTCATCATATTTCCGGATATTTCTTAAAATATATGGTATATGTGGCAGGCATGGATAAAGTAGGGTTATTAGGACGTCTTGTAGCTATATTTTTAGAGTGTAATATGCAGGGAATGGCATTTTCCATGTTAAAATATGCGAATGAACTTTGTCCGGGTACAGAGGAAATATTAGGTACAATGGCGGAATTATGTATACAGGTAGGTAAAAAAGAAGAGGCTGTTTATTGCTTGGCTCAGGTGAAGCAGCCGACACAGATTACAGAAAAATTAAGAAAGTTGTGTGAAGAAACATGAATCCGAAAAAAATTTGTTTTATATTGTGTACCAATCATGAACGATATAAAAAAGAATGCTTGTATTATATCGCCCATCTGTCAATACCAAAAGGGTTTTGTGTAGATATCCTTACGATTTCTGACGCGGATTCCATGACTGCGGGATATAATGCGGGAATGCAGCAAAGTGATGCAAAATATAAGATTTATCTGCATCAGGATGTCTTTATCATAAATAAAAATTTCTTGTCCGATCTATTAAATGTATTTGAAGATGAGCGGATTGGTTTGGTTGGTATGGTAGGGGCACCTAAATTGCCGGAACATGCGGTTATGTGGTATGGAGAACGGGTGGGACGGATTTATACCAGTAATGTGGTAAAGGCAGGAGTAAGTATAATGGGCGGGCCGGAAATGAACGAGGTAGAAGCAGTGGACGGATTATTGATGGCAACACAATATGACATACCCTGGCGGGAAGATTTGTTTACGGGATGGGATTTTTATGACGTTTCCCAGTCATTTGAGTTTCGCAGAAAGGGATATCGGGTTGTGGTTCCTGCTATGGAAGAGCCATGGTGTATTCACGATGATGGGTTTTTAAATTTAAGCAACTACTATAATGAAAGGAAAAAATTTTTAGCGGAATACGGAGCGGACATGAATGGGTGATCAGGGTAAAATACAATTTATTTTATGTGTAAATGATAAGAGGGAACTGGAAGAATCTAAATTTTATATCAGCCGCTTGCTGGTTCCGGAACGAATGCGGACAGAACTTACGGTAATAGAAGGGGCATCATCTATGGCGGCGGGATATAATTGCGGTATGGCGCAGTCAGATGCGAAATATCGAATTTATCTGCATCAGGATACATGCCTGATTTATCCCGAAATGCTTAACGTAATGCTTGATATCTTTCAACAGAATGCATCTGTAGGAATGCTTGGAGTAGTAGGTGCCAGACGGATACCGGAAAATGGAATGGCGCATAGTGCGTGGGATACAGGACGAATAGACACGAACTGTAAACCATTAGAGTTAAACTATCAATCAGATGTCATGAAACAGGGGTTTACAGTTGTTGAAGCAATTGACGGACTGTTTATGGCGACGCAATATGATTTGCCTTGGCGGGAAGATTTATTCAAAAAATGGGATTTTTATGATGTTTCCCAGTCACTTGAAATGAAAAGGCATGGATATCAGGTGGCTGTACCGTATCAACCGACGCCGTGGTGCTGGCATGATAATGAAACAAGTAAATATATGCATTATGAGGGGGAACGCAGGATTTTTTCGCAAGAATATCAAGATATACGTCCGTTTATATTGGGGAATGTTTATTCATATCATGATATTGGGGCGCAGATTCTGGATGAATTTGGGGATGAAGTTTTTAGGTTGGTAGATTGCGGTGAGATGGAAGTGGCAGGGCAGCTTTTGAAGCAATACCATACTTTGCTGGGCTCAAAGGCAGAATTGATTTGTCTGGAAAATATTTGTTATGTCCGACAGATAGAAAATCATTTAGGTTGTCGGCCTCCTTTTTATGGGGATGGGATGACATCACAGGAATTACTGCAAAATTTTCGGGAAGATAAATTTTTGGTAAAGCGGATAGAGTATGGGGACAGAAATGCAGTACGGCAGCTTTTAGCAAAGCATCATCAGGGTATGATTTCACAGGTCGCTGTGTTTGGAATAGCGGTATGCTATGCAAAAAATAGGGACAAAGTAATGGAGCGGTGGAATGGCAAAAAAGGATAGGCGTAGAAGGGGATACAAATATGGGCAAGTGGAGGTTTGTGGGCAATATCCGGATTAATTTTATATCAGAATGGCAGATTGAACAGTTTAGTAGAGAAAGTGGAGCAAATATAATCTGCATTTTGCCTGAAAAGATGGAGGGAAATTTGGATTGGTTACAAATTATCCTAAATGAACGGTATGCTTCATTTGGCTTTTGGGTGACAGAAGAACTCTATTGCCAGGTGGGAGGAGAAAACAACAGGTTAGTGAATGGGAAGGGATATGAATTGTTGATTCGGCTGGCCCAAAAAGGAAGAGCCGCGTATTTTGTAGACGATCGGGTAGATGAGAATTGGGCGGCGACAAGTGATTTTTATACAGATGCATATGTATTAAGTCGCTATGAACAGGATTTGCGTAATGCAAGTTATTACCAACCTTTTTTGGAAAATTGTGTGTATTATATTGAGCAATGTAAGGACGGGGATCTCATCTCTTATTTGGAGGATATGTTATGTAAAAGACAGAAATATTGGGGAGTGTATCAGGCCACGCAGCCGTTTTTACTATTGATGACAAAAACCAGTTGTTATAATGTCGTAAATGATATGGCACAGAACTTAGCGCGTGGGCTTTCGGAATGCGGAAAAAACGTAGAAATCTATAATTTGGCACATACAGATTCGGATCATCTGGTACAGTTCGTGGGAAAACATTATCAAGCGGTGATCGGGTTTCAAAATAAATTATTGGAATGTTATTTAAAAGATTCCGGATGTTATTTTACGGATTTGATACATGGACCTAAAATACAAATATTGTTTGACCATCCCTTTTGGTTTCATATGCAGTTAAATCGGCATGGGAAGGAGGTTTATTTTCTCACACATGACGAGACCTATGTAGAGTTTATTCGGGAGTATGCATCAACGGTTGCAGGTTGCTTTTTAATGCCGCTTGGTGGGACAATACAAAAGACACACAACCGAAACAGGGATCTGGATGTTGTGTTTATGGGAACATACTGGGATTACAGAGAGTATTTTGCGCAACTAAAAAGATGTAACAGAACGGATAGGAGAATGGCAGCTCGATATTTGAAGTATTTGAGAAAATGGACGAATCAGCCTGCCGAAGCAGCATTTAACCAAATGCTTTTGGATTATGGAATTTGGGCAGGCAAGGAGGAGATTGCGCGTATGATGTATGGCATGGGGAATGTTCATCGCTGTATTATAGATTACTATCGTGAAAGGATCATTCGGATATTGCTGGATGCGGGTATATATCTGCATGTATATGGACAGAGCTGGAAAAATAGCCCATTTGCTGATTGCAGACAATTAATATGCCATGATGAAGTGGCTGCAGAACGGAGCAGCGAAATATTACAAAGGGCGAAGATATCCTTAAATATTCTATCTTGGCACAAAGGCGGATGCAATGAAAGAATTATTAATTCTATGCTTGCCGGGGCAACTGTCGTTACAGAAAAAAGCAGCTATATAGAAAAACATTTTGCAGATGGAAGGGAGTTATGCTGTTATGATTTAGAGGAATTAGATAAGTTACCGGATTTGATAAAGGGGCTTTTGAAGCAGGATGACTTCAGAGAGCGGATAGCAGACAGTGGCAGAAGGAAGGCAGAAAAGGAATATAGTGTGGGCGTCTGGGCAGAACGTATGATTGCTTTAATAGAGCAGATAAATATGGATAATTTAAGACGTAAGTAAGCGCCTATATGTGGCAAAGATACTTTGTTGAAATTTGCCTAATGTTGGCAAGAAAGGGTCAGGATTATTTCACACATGAATATATCGGTATGTATTATTACAAAAAATGAGAAAGAGAACTTAAGGGAGTGTCTGCAAAGGCTTATAGGATATGGTTTTGAAGTGGTTGTAGTGGATACTGGTTCTGCGGATGGGACAATAGATATGGCGGCCAAGTATACATCGTCGATTTACGAATTCCCATGGTGCAACGATTTTGCAAAGGCGAAAAACTTTGCTGTTGCAAAGGCTTCCAACGATATGGTTTTTGTCTTGGATAGTGATGAATTTATCAAAGCTGTAGATATTCCAAAGTTGAAGACTCTTTTGAAGCAGAATCCGAAAGGAGTGGGTAGGATTTTGCGGAAAAACTATCTGCAAAAGACGCAGGGGCAGATGGAAGCAAAAGAATATATCAACCGTATATTTGACCGCAGGTATTACCATTATGAAGGCCGAATCCATGAACAACTCGTAGCAAATGACAAGTCTCCTTACAAGACATACATTGCGCCGGTTGAAGTAGAACACAGCGGGTATTTTTTAACAGAAGAAGAAAAAAGAAAAAAAGCGCTGCGAAATATCGGACTTCTAAAAGAAGTATTGGAAGAGGAAGGCGACGATCCGTACTTGTTATATCAGTTAGGAAAATCGTACTATATGATGGGGGAGCATGGTATGGCATGCGATTATTTTTCTAAAGGATTATCGTTTGAATTAGAACCGGAACTGGAGTATGTCATAGATATGGTTAATTGTTATGGTTATGCATTGCTGAATGCGGGGCGTGCAAAAGAAGCATTGGGATTTACCGGAATACAGGAAGCGTTTGGAGGGACTTCTGATTTTTGGTTTTTGATGGGTTTCATCTACATGAACAATGAGCTTTATCAAGACGCAGTTGCTTCGTTTGAAAAGGCAGTTTCACTCCACAAGGGCAGTGTGACAGGCGTGGATTCTTACATGGCATATTATAACATAGGAGTGATATATGAATGTTTGTTAAAAATTGATAAAGCGGTGGATTATTACTGGAAATGCGGCGCCTATCTTCCGGCAGTACGTCGCCTGGGGCAATATTACGAAAATAAGAATCCTATTCAGGCATATTTATATTACCGGCATCAGGCGTATCTTTGTCAGGACGGTGCGAAGCAGGAGCTGGAAGGACTGGCTAGGGAAATGCAGGTAAAATACCATGTGAACGTCCCTAAAACGGCAGTTGTCATACTCTCCTATAACACCAGGAAAGAAACACAGGAATGTGTGGAAAGTGTTCGTAAAAATTGCGCTTCCGGTACATACGAACTGGTTGTGGTGGACAATGCTTCTTCCGATGGAAGCGCCGCCTGGCTAAAACGGCAGGACGATATCAAACTGCTTTGTAATACGGTAAACCATGGATTTCCTGCCGGGTGCAATCAGGGGATTGCTCTCGCGGAAGCGGACAGTAATATCTGGCTGTTAAACAGTGATACCTTAGTACCGGAACATGCATTGTTTTGGTTGCAGATGGGATTATATGAGACTGAGCGGGCAGGCGCATGCGGGAGTATGTCCAATTATTGTCCAAACTATCAGAATATAGAGGAAATGGGGATAACTTGCGTTAATTATCAGGAATATGCCAAACGGCATCCCGTTTCGGTTGCAAATCCGTATGAGAAGAAGACGTGGCTGGTGGGGTTTTCTCTGCTGCTCAAAAGAAAAGCTTTGGATGAGATCGGTTTGCTGGATGAGCGTTTTTCCCCCGGAAATTTTGAAGATACGGATTTGGGGTATCGTTTGGCGGAAGCGGGATATTTACAGCTGTTATGCAGAAACAGCTTTGTGTTCCACTACGGCAGCAGGAGCTTTGGCCGCAGGAAACAGCAGTTTACCCGTCTTATGGAGTCAAACCAACAGAAGTTTGCAGAGAAGTGGCATCTGCATCCTTCCAGATACTCCTACCTGAAAACGTGGGAAATTGAGCAGGTTTTAAAAGACGGGGGGGATAACTTCCGTGTTCTGGATATTGGGTGCGGTGTGGGAGCATCGTTAGCGCGGTTACAGTATCTGTTTCCGGAAGCGTCTGTGGTAGGCATTGAACGAGAACCGTGGGCCGCCAAATTGGCAAAAAATGTTGCGGATGTGATTTGTGCGGACGTATTGGAATTGGATGAAAGCATTTTGGAAGAGGCGTCCGCGGATGTGATTTTGACCGGAGGGATTTGGGAGCATGTGGCGGATGGAGCTCGGCTGCTTGCGAACATACGGTATTGGTTAAAAGCAGGGGGAATTGTAACGGGAAGTTTTTACAACGCCAGTCACCCACTCCGTAATGGGATACCAGAGTGCCTTAAGGGGTATGATATAGGCATTTTTGATCCAGGGCATTTGAAATACTATACGGCAGAGGAGTGGGTGGAAATGGCAGAAAAATGCGGCATTGTACTTGAGGAAATGAGTTTTTGCCGTGAAGCACATGCCAAGGAGGCAGAAGCGCCTTACCAGTATTTCTGGAGAGGACGTGTATGATAGCTTTAAAGGATTTATAGATGAAAATCTATAACCGAAAAAATATCTCCAAGCTTTTTCTCGTAGGAGAATCCGGACTGTATTTTCCCCCATCCATTTTCTGCGATCTCCTTGCGTTCTTTTTCGTGTACAAGAAAATAGTCTATTTTGGCAAGCATGTCTTCGTCTGATTCAAAATAAATGAAATCCTCTCCGGGAACGAAATATTCTGCCAGTTCCGGCTGGTAATTTGACAGCAGGAAACCGCCTGCGCCCATAACATCCAGACAACGAAGTGGAATGCCGCTTGTAATGGAACGGAGTGAGATATTGAGATTGATTTTGGAATTGCGGAATACAAAAGGCATTTCGTCGGTATAGGAAATGGCGCCGTGTACCCTGCAGTTTTGAATGATATTACAATGTGAGCCGGAGAAAAGATCAAGCGTATAGGTTTGTGCTGTTTTTTGCAGCAGGCGGATCCGTTCATCGGAAGTGATCTTTTGATCCAGCATATTTATAATAATCTGTCTGGGAGAAAAGGCATATGCAAGGTTTTCTTCCAGTTGGATATAAGAAAGCGTTTCTTTTAGTAGATCATCCCCAATCAGTTCTTCCAGAAAATGATAGCCCCACACTTCCTGCTGTGCCCGCATGGCTCCGTCAAAATATCCGTGCAGGCGATCCGGGAGGTAGCGTATTTGATCATACAGATTGTTTTCATACAGGCTTCCCACAAAGGATATGTCATAAGAATAAGTATCCGCAGCAGGAATCTGCCCGGATAGGTTTAGCTGCAGGTTCAGGCGGTTTGTCTGGACGGCAAGCGGCATGTGGAATGCGTGTTTTGCACCAAGAGAACATGTTTTGCGGTACATGGCGCGATCAAATAAAAACAGGTAGTTGCATGCATTGGTGACGGTATGGGAGTATATGGTGAGGTTTGGACAATCGTAAATCCATGCAATATAGGGAATCCGGTATTTTTGTGCAATCTCTGACAGGATTGGAACATAATTAAAGGTATAGATGCAGTCAAATTTATACTGGTGAAGTAAATCGTCTATTTGCTGTTCTAATATGGGATCGGCATCGTAGCTGTTTGGGCGGTAGGTTACTTTTACAAAGGAAAAGCCGGCGTTGGAAAAAGCCTGTTCGATGTCAGCGGCAGAATTTTCGTTCCAGCAATAGTATAAGATGTTCATAATCAGTTACCTCATTTCATAGTTGGATGTGTTTTTAAAAAGCTGCAAAACTCCTGCCATGCTTCGTGGGGCAGCGGTTCGGTTAGCATTTGAAGCTGAAGCTTTTGGAAGGCGGTGAATAAGGGCAGGTAAGGGTTTGCGGTTACATTGGGAATATGTGCGAGCGTATTTTGGCAAAGCTGCCTGTATTCTTGCCACGTATCGGTGGTATACCGGAGCGCCAGGATTTTGAGTGCTAAAAGATACCCGGAAATCAGGAAATCATATTCCAGCTCATGTCGGTAATTTTTTAATACATTTCTGGAATGATACATCTGCCAGCGTAATTCGTTGATTTGAAGGATATCTTTATGATAGGGGCAGTTTGTTGCCAATACTGTGGAATTTGGGTTTATGTAATAATGGTAAAAATCGTTTTCCATAAGACATATGGTGTTTGCATATAAATAGAGCATGCTGCCCCAGTAAATGTCCTCATAAGCTAACTGTTCCGGAAAGGAAATCTGGTGGCATGACAGAAAATCAGTCCGGATCAATTTGTCGCAGCAGCTGTATTTTATAGTATTATGTACGATGAGTTTTCTCCGTTCCGGAATGGAGTGGATGATCAGCAGCCATGTGGATGGATTCTGCCTGTAGATAACAGGTGATTCGCAGGAATCACGGAGCATGCCGCAGAATACGATATCGCATTGATGGGATTCGGCTTTTTGATACATTTTTTCGTACATATCCGGTTCCAGCCAATCGTCGCTGTCCAGATAGGCGACATAGGGAGTTGTAACATACGGGAATGCAATGTTGCGCGCAGTACCCTGTCGGCCGTTTTGGATAGCGTTAATCAGGATAATATTGTTTGGAAAGCGTTTGCGCCAGCTTTCTAGTTTTTCCCATGTGTGGTCTGTTGAGGCGTCATTGACACAAATAATGGAGAGGTGTTCTAAACCGATAGTCTGGTTGATTAATGATGTTAAGCAGCGGTCAATATATTGTTCTGTATTATAACAAGGAATAATAATGGATATTTTTTTGCTCATAGGATTCCTCCGGTTAGAAAAGTATCTTTTTCCATTCCTCTTTTGCAAGAGGGAGTGCGCGCTGGCTTAAATGACAGCGGTCTGCAGAAAGATACTGTTCCAAAGTCCGGTATTCATCCGTAATCATTTGATCAAAAATAGATAAGAACCGGATGCCATGCTCCTGGCAAAGTGCAGACAGCCGGCGGTTAAAATATGCGGTGGCTTGATTCCGCTCCGTTTCCGAACCGTTTCTTGGGAACATAGGGTCTGGGGGACAGCTTTCCGTCTGTGAGGCAATCGGACCCCAGCAATAAATCTGATATCCTTGTTTTTGGAGCGAGATCAGGAACCGGATATATTCGCCTAGGATGTCGTCTGCAATTTGCGTATAGTTTTTGTTCTGTAATTTCGTTTGTTTGAAAACATGGACGCGCAGATCGATTTCACCAAGGCAGCAGATAATCTTGGCATGTGGACGGAAAAAATTTTGGCATAAATAGGCCACCTTTTCCTGAAAGCGAAATGTTGTATTTGCCCGGTTGCAATTATATGCCAGACAGGGGCCAATGTGCAGCGGGGTAAAAGGCTCTGCCGTGTGAAGGGGGCAGGTATTGATATCATGTCCGATAGGCAGGAAAGAAAGCGTTTCATTTCCGCTAAAAAAGTTGACATGAGAATCGCCAAGTACGATAATGGTATTATTCTTATAGTGGTTTAAACATGCATGGTCAAAGTTTGCCTGAAGGAGCAGGGAATCAATATGTTCTTCTTCTGGAAGGAATTCCAAAGCAAATAGGATCTTTTCCAGATGTTCAATTGCCGCAGCGGCTTTGATACGGCTTTGTCCAGCATCCACAAAGATTCCGTTTAAAATTCTCTGGATGGATTGGAACTGGGAGGCGGGATAGATGCTGGCACAGCATTTATATTCGGCAAGGATACAAGAGTGTATGTCATCCCAAGGAACAGAAGATGCCATATGAGGATGAAGTTGTATTGTTTGGATCAGCCGGCGGAGGATAGATATAGTCTGCATCTGGATCACGCTCTCCTTTTGTGGAATAAGTAAAATCGTGCTTATTTTAGCATAAAAGCAGTATTTGTACAAGGGATATTGCAGATGTAGGACGGATAGAGTAACAGTTCAGTCTGTAACCGCGCACTTGCTGCGCGGTTAGCAGCCAGTTAAGCAGAATAGACAGGAATCTGGCTGAACTGTTTCGGATAGATATTACAAGGAGGAAAATACAGGATATATGAATATCATACAGTCATATGATGCAATTATTGTAGTAACAGCGGCAGATTATGCAAGGTTACAGAGGAATTATATAAGGTTGCTTTCAAATATGCCGTGCAGACGGGTGTTGTTTGTCGGAAATGAGGAGGTTCATTCTCTGGTGACGGCTTCAGGGGCGGGTGATAGAGCGGGGTTCTTGGATGAAAATAACATCCTGCCGTTTCAACGCGTGCATGAAGTTATGAAACACGCATTAAAGGATATACTAAATGGAAGGGAACTGCCTAGAGGGGTTACGGGCTGGTATTACCAGCAGTTTTTAAAAATGCAGTATTGTTTTATGTGCCAGGATGCATATTACTTGGTATGGGACGGAGACACGATCCCATGTAAGCCATTTTCCATGTTTGGGAAAGATGGCAATACCCCTTATTTTGATTTAAAACAAGAGTATCACGAAGAATATTTCCGGGTGATGTCGAAGCTCATACCCGGAATGGGGAAAAGCATTTCAAAATCATTTATTTCAGAGCATATGTTAATGAACTGCAGTATTATGAAAGAGTTGGTAACTGAGATAGAAAGTAACCATGCGGTTTCGGGAATTTCTTTTTGGGAGAAAATCATATATGCAATTGGTGCAGACAAGCTACAGTCGAACAGCTTTAGTGAATTTGAAACCTATGGAACGTACGTAGTGTGCAGGCATCCGAAGGCATATAGTTTTCGGGACTGGCATTCTTTTCGGTATGGTGGGTTATATTTTAATCCGGATACCATTGCGGATCGGGATTTTGAATGGCTGGGCCAGGATTTTTATGCGATTTCATTTGAAAAAGGGCATTCTATTCGGGAAGACCATCAGAATTTGTTTGATAATCCTAAGTATCAGGAAAAGCTGACGGCAAGGCGTATGCTGGAAATTGCGCAAGAAGAAGCTACAGATGGGTATTTGGAAGTTTGGGATTAAAAAGATTTTTGTTCAGAGGCGGACTTAAGATCACTGGGGGATTGTCCGATATTAATAAGAGAAAAAGAATAGAAAGGGAAGGCTATGACGGCCGGGTAAAGGATCATGGAAGATAACAGGGCAGAACAAAAAGAAGCATTAGAGGTTTTAAAGGAGTTTAACGGACGCGTACTGAAGAACATGAATATTGTTGTAAAGGAATTGTCCGGTAAGCGTCTGGATGATACGAATCAGTTTTTAAGAGGTATTATTGATGCCATTAACTGGGAGGTAGAAGTTGTAAATGGTACAATGGAGCTGTTGAACGAGGACAAGGAGCGTATTAAGAAAGAGCAGTTTAATGCAAAGATCGTTGCATTTAGTGATGCCATTGCCGCAAAGGATGACCAGAAAATGGCAGATGCAGTCCAAGCGCTCATTCCGGAATTTGAAAATTTGGGAAAAGCTGCGGAAGAGGTAACGGCATAAGGGAAACGTTAAGGCAGGAAGTGTGAACTTTCTGCTTTTTTGTTGCGGGGTGGAACAGGAGGACGCAAGGGAAAAGGGTTGAATATGAAGGAGAATAAATCGGTACCTGTTTTTTCGATACTGATGTGTGTTTACAATCAGACAGAATTGCTAGATTATGCGATATCATCTGTACAAAATCAGCGGGAAACGTCATGGGAATTATTGATTCTGGATAACAGTGATAAGAATAGGGACGTTAGCTGGAAGATGTTGGGGCAATATGCGGCAAACGACAGTAGGATCCATATTTTTCGAAATGGCAGAAATGTAGGATGGGCAAAAGGGACGTCATGGCTTTTAAAATATGTTTCCGGAGTGTATTTGTCATTTTTGGCAGCAGATGATTTTTTGCAGCCGGATGCACTGGGTATGGTAAAACGATGTATTGAACAGGAAGAACCGGATATTGTTTGGGTTGGGAATGGGTTTTATCAGTATGGGGAACATGGGCTCGTTGAACTTGGGGCATCTGTTTTGACGCAAAGGATTGTGTTGGAGGGAAGGAAGGCATCAAATATAAAATGTGTGATGGAACACACATTTTATAATTCTATGTTCCATTATGAGAACGTATCCTTCCTTAGAAAAAATGGGATTGATTTTTATGCTCCTTTTTTCGGAGACTGTGTTGGGATGACAAAAGCCATGACAGAAGCCGGGAAGATGTGTTTGCTGGATGAGAATGTGTATGGTTTGGTTGCCAATACATCGCAGACGAGGGGAAAGCATTTTTGGGATGGAATACAGTATATTTTTGTGCCTCAGTGGAATTGTATAAAGGGTGCATATATTAGGGACGCTTATTTTTCTTTTCAGGATGCAAGGTTTTGTGCAACTGCTGTATTACGAGGGGTTATAGCCGAATTGGAGGCCCTGTTAGGCGGGGGCGTCTGCATGGATAGAAAGATGACTCCCGTAGAAAAGGATGAAACAGAGCGGTTTATGCAGGTAAGAACCATATTACAGCATCCGGTAATTCAGGAGATGATACAGTTTTATGGGCGGTTTGACTATGAGGCGGAACTGCTTGGGAGATTTGCCGGTACCTATATGGAACAGTGCAGTACGCGGGATTGGTTAGGTTTGCTGTTGAACCTGGCCGGAAGACTGCAGGGGATGGAATATACGGAAGCGATTTGTATATTTATCAGAATATTAACGGATGGGGAAAATATCGGGATGATGGGTATGGGAATGTTTCTGCAATATATAAATACCCTTACTGACTTACAAATAGAACGGCAGATAGACGGGATACAAAAAGTATTACAGATTTATGGCAAATGGAAAGATTTATTTGTTGAAAAGGTTTACTCGGAGTTTAACAGGAGATGTGAGTTAGAAGGTCAGAATAGGATCGAGCTGGCAGCTTTTTGCAGATATATTTTGGAGAATTAAGGGAGAGAAATGGGAAAACGTATTTTGTTTATTACACATCAGCTGTCTAAGACAGGGGCGCCAATTGTGCTTTTGGATCTGATTTGCTTTTGCAGAAGCAAGGGGAATGAAATTCTTGTTATGAGCATGGCAGAAGGCGAGTTGCAGAAGGATTTGGAAAATATGGGTGTTCCGGTTTTGCTACGGGAGCATTTTTTAGGGGATTATCCGATTTTTTTAAAACAAGCGGAGGAATTTGATTTGGTGGTTGCCAATACGCTGATCGCATTTGAGGCAATTCACGTCTTGAAATACAGCAAGGTGCCTGTGATTTGGTGGCTGCATGAAGGAAGACAGTATTTTGAATATTTTGCAAAGGTTCTTCCAGATTTTTACGGCCTTCCACCGCATATTCATGTATATGCGGTGAGTGGTTATGTTCAGGACGCACTGCAGGATCTTTACGGATATCGGGCGCCATTGCTGCCGATAGGAATGGAGGATAGGTATGTTCCGGAGAAAACAAGGCAGGAAGGATTATTGAAATTTGTTGTTTCAGGAACGTATTCCAAACTGAAAGGGCAGGATATCCTTGCGGAAGCGATCCGGCAATTACCATCGGATTGGAGGGATAAGTTCCAATTGGAGTTTTATGGGGATTTGAAGGTACGAGATGAAGAAGTTTATGTGAGTGTTCAGGAATTGGCGAAGCAATATCAAAATGTATCCATCATGCCCTTTATTTCTCATGAAAAGATGTTAACAAAAATTGCGCAGGCAGATTGTATGATAATTCCTTCAAGAGTTGATCCACTTCCAACAGTTGCCGTAGAAGCAATGATGCTGCATATTCCATGTATTTGTTCGCATGTGTGCGGGGTAGCGCGTCAGCTGCAGGATGGAAAGGACAGTTTATTGTTTGAAAGCGAAAATGCGAAGGACTTGGCGGAGAAAATACAATATGTACTGGAGCATTCCAGTATGCTGCCGCAGTTAGGAAAAGCAGCCAGGGAAGTGTACGAAACATATTATGCGTATCAAATTTTTGAAAAAAATGTAGACGATATATTTGGATTATGCATCATATAGAACGTTTTAGAATATGGAGGAGGACAGGTTTATGAATATAGTTTTATTATCCGGCGGCTCCGGCAAACGCCTCTGGCCGCTTTCAAATGAGATACGTTCGAAGCAGTTTATTAAAATTTTCAAAAACGGGAACGGTGCATATGAATCCATGATACAGCGTATATACCGGCAGATCCGCAATGTAAATAAGGATGCAACTGTCACAATTGCCGCCAGCAAAGCACAGGTTTCCTCTATCCGCAATCAATTAGGTAATGATGTGGGAATTTCAGTGGAACCATGCCGCAGGGATACCTTTCCCGCAATTGCGCTCGCAGCGGCTTATTTAAAGGATATAAAGGGAGTGGACCCCGAAGAAGCCGTTGTTGTCTGCCCGGTAGATCCCTACGTAGAAACAGACTACTTCTATATGCTGAACCGCCTTGGTGAGCAGGCGGAAAAAGGAGGCTCAAACCTCGTACTGATGGGCATAGAACCAACATACCCCAGTGAAAAATACGGATATATTATTCCAAAAGGCACAGATCTGATAAGTGAGGTTCTGGCTTTTAAAGAAAAACCGGACGCCGCAGCAGCAAAAGAATATATTGCGCAGGGCGCGCTTTGG
This sequence comes from Lachnospiraceae bacterium, assembly GCA_022793065.1. Classification (GTDB taxonomy): domain Bacteria; phylum Bacillota; class Clostridia; order Lachnospirales; family Lachnospiraceae; genus Acetatifactor. Next base: position 7,211 of record JAAWCE010000128.1, on the reverse strand, counting down.
AACGGCGGCATATTTGCCTTTCAGTTGAAATATATGTTGACTAAAGCGCATGAATATATTCCATTTACAGACTATCACGATTTGTTTGACCGATATGATACCTTAACAAAAATCAGCTTTGACTACGCGGTCGCAGAAAAAGAAGAAAAAATTCGGGTCATGCGTTTTGCGGGGCAATGGAAGGACTTGGGTACGTGGAACACACTGACGGAGGCTATGGGAGAAAGTGTAGTAGGGGATGCCATGATGGATGGGACATGCACGAATGTGCATATCATCAATGAGATCAGTGTTCCAGTGCTTGCTATGGGTTTGCATGATGTCGTGATTTCAGCCAGCGCAGACGGTATTTTAGTAGCTGACAAAGAGCAGTCTGCTTTTATTAAGCCTCTGGTAGACAAGCTGGATTGGCAGGTTATGTTTGCGGAAAAATCATGGGGCAGCTTTCGCGTCCTGGACTTGGATTCGGGGAGTATGACAGTAAAGGTAACATTAAACCCTGGACATAGAATGAATTATCACAGCCACAAAAACAGGGATGAGATCTGGATGGTCATCTCCGGCACAGGCCGCACCGTTGTTGACGGGATGGCTCAGGAAGTTCATACAGGCGATGTGATTACCATGCAGGCAGGCTGCCGCCATACCATCATTGGTGTTACAGAATTAAAGCTGATTGAAGTACAGCTTGGCAAGGAGATTTCAGTGCATGATAAACAAAAATTTCCGTTTGAACAGGAATAAACCGTTTCTGCTGAAACCGTGCGGAAAAGATTATTTATGGGGAGGAAATCGCTTAAATGATGATTTTTCCAAAAGAATTCAGCTTTCCCCTCTGGCAGAAACCTGGGAATGTTCGACACATCCGGATGGTCCGAGCATTGTGGCAAGCGGGTGCTTTGAAGGACAGACTCTGGCAGAGGTTCTGCGGGCTCATTCTGATTTTCTGGGAACGCATCTTTCTGTGAAGGGAGAGCTTCCGGTTTTAATTAAATTGATTGATGCTAAAAAGGATTTGTCCATTCAGGTTCATCCAAATGATGAATATGCTTTCAAACACGAAAGCGGGCAGCCGGGAAAATCGGAAATGTGGTATGTGCTGGACGCTTCGAAAGACGCGAGAGTGATTTACGGTTTATATCATGACATCAGCAGGGAAACGGCAAGGCAGAGCATCCAAAATGGAACGCTGGAAAAATATTTACAGAAAATACCGGTTCAAAAGGATGACATGTTTTATGTTGAGGCAGGAACCATCCATGCAATCGGCAAAGGCGTTTTAATTGCAGAAATTCAGCAGAGCTCGAATCTGACCTACCGTTTATATGATTACGACCGTGAAGACAGGGATGGAAAAAAACGGCAATTGCATATAGAAAAGGCTTTAGAAGCTGCAAATTTAAGAAGCAGCATTGCGCCCAAACAGCCGCTGCGTGTCCTCAAATACCGCCAGGGCTGTGCAGCGGAGCTGCTTTGCAGATGTAAATATTTTGAGGTTTACCGAATACTTTTAAATACAGAACGCTGTCGTGAGATGGCGCCTTATCAGGCCGATTCTATTTCGTTTCGGGTTCTGTTATGTATCGGCGGCTGCGGTTCGGTGTTTATGGAAGACGCAGAAGCATTTAGTTTCTTTAAAGGTGATTGTATTTTTGTGCCGGCTAATTCCGTACAAATAAGACTGCATGGAAGAGCGCAGTTTCTGGATGTACGCGGATAAAAATGAAAGACACCCGGACAACAAGTCCGGATGCCTTTCGTTCATACACAAAATGGTCATTTCACCCTGTTTTTAGTTTTAGAAAACTGAGCCTGTCCTTCAGCCAGTCTGTTTTTATCAAAACCGGAAAATAACTTTCCTGTTTCAATAAAAAGAGGTTTTTTGTCTTCCGGAATTGTCCGGTAGATATTTATGAGGTGACGTTCATCAGCGTTAAAGGGAGCAGTCGGGGCTTCCCTTAAAGATGTCACTCCATAAAGATAGTCCGTAGTGGTATTGAAGTAGGATGCCAGACGGACCAAGGTGTTAGCATCCGGTTGACGGCGGTTTTTAATATAGCCATTCAACGTGGTTGCGGAAAGATTCAGAGTGTTTGCCAGTTCCTTTTGCGTTATACCTTCTTCTTCCAGAAGGCTTTCCAGTCGATGTCCAATGTTCAAGAACAACCCCTCCTTTATTAATATAAATTATTTTAAAACAAAATAAAGTGTTAGGGTTTGAAAGTATTCGATATGCTAATATAAAATTTACATAACGAAAATTATACTCAATTTGAGTATAAATAATTGACAAAAAGAGTGAAACATCAACTGATTTTTAAAAAATGGAAAGGTATGGTCAATTTCCTTTACTGCTCAAAGGGTTTGAAAGTCCTTCGAAAAAGGGGCTGTTATCTGGTACGGCTTTATCTGATTTATTATAAAAACTCTGTTGCTTCAGCGCTTCTTTGGACGGGGCAGCCTCGTCCTTCTTACGTATATCCGAATGTTGTCTGTGGCAATTTGAATCTGCGCATTTTCTTGCGTCTTCCATAGAAACCTCCTGTATTGTTTATTTCTCCTATTTTGTCCGTTTTCCCTGAAAATATTCTGCCAAACTGCTTGACAAAGTGATTTTTGGCCGATATAATAACCTAATGTGCATACAACTGCACAAAATATGAATAATATCACAGGAGGTGAAACAAATGCCAACATTTAACCAGTTAGTCAGAAAAGGACGTCAGACATCTGTGAAAAAGTCTACAGCACCGGCTCTCCAGAAAGGTTACAATGCTTTAAGGAAGAAAGCAACCGATACTTCTTCTCCACAGAAGAGAGGTGTATGTACAGCAGTTAAGACAGCTACTCCTAAGAAGCCGAACTCCGCTTTGCGGAAGATTGCCAGGGTTCGTCTTTCCAACGGTATCGAAGTAACAAGCTATATCCCAGGCGAAGGCCATAACTTACAGGAGCATAGCGTTGTCCTTATCCGAGGCGGCAGGGTAAAAGACCTGCCAGGTACAAGATACCATGTGATCAGAGGTACGCTTGATACGGCCGGAGTTGCAAACCGGAAACAGGCTCGTTCCAAATACGGTGCAAAGAGACCAAAAGACGCTAAGAAATAGGAACAGCAGCAATAGTATCACAAACAGTCTAAGGTTAGTGTTGGGATTATGCTTCACATTTGAAGAAATGCCTTTACCTGTGCATTTTGCATGATGGGAGGGTAATAGATTTCCGCACGAAACACATTAGAGGACACATGTGAGTACCGTTGAATTAATCAAAGAATTATCAGATTTTTGTCAGTAAAATGATTAAGGAGGGAAGTACCGTGCCACGTAAAGGACATACTCAGAAGAGAGACGTTTTGGCAGATCCGTTATACAACAATAAAGTGGTAACCAAGCTTATCAACAACATTATGCTGGATGGTAAGAAGGGTGTTGCACAAAAGATTGTATACGGTGCATTTGCCAAAGTAGAAGAAAAGACAGGCAAGCCTGCTCTGGAGGTATTTGAAGCATGCATGAATAACGTTATGCCAGTTCTGGAAGTAAAGGCAAGGCGTATCGGTGGTGCAACATATCAGGTACCAATTGAAGTAAGGCCGGACAGACGTCAGGCGTTAGCGCTTCGCTGGCTGACTGCTTATTCACGTAAAAGAGGCGAGAAGACGATGAAGGATCGCCTTGCAAACGAGATTATGGACGCAGCGAACAATACAGGCGCATCCGTAAAGAAAAAAGAAGATATGCACAAAATGGCAGAGGCAAACAAAGCATTTGCTCATTACAGATTTTAGTAAATCTGCAGCATAGCTTATTTGACAGAGATTTAAGGAGGGAGATCCTTTGGCTGGAAGAGAATATCCATTAGAAAGGACCAGAAATATCGGTATTATGGCGCATATTGATGCAGGTAAGACTACATTGACAGAGCGTATTCTTTATTATACCGGTGTTAACTATAAGATTGGTGATACTCATGAAGGAACTGCTACCATGGACTGGATGGAGCAGGAGCAGGAAAGGGGTATTACAATCACTTCGGCTGCGACGACATGTCACTGGACTTTGGAAGAGCAGTGTAAACCTAAGAAGGGTGCGTTAGAGCATCGTATCAACATCATTGATACACCCGGACATGTTGACTTTACAGTTGAAGTTGAGCGTTCACTCCGTGTGCTGGACGGCGCTGTCGGCGTCTTCTGCGCAAAGGGCGGAGTTGAGCCTCAGTCAGAAAATGTATGGCGTCAGGCTGATACCTATAACGTACCGAGAATGGCATTTATTAATAAGATGGACATTCTGGGAGCAGATTTTTATGGTGCAGTAGAGCAGATCCGTACAAGATTAGGGAAGAATGCGATTATTCTTCAGCTTCCAATCGGCAAGGAAGATGAATTCAAGGGAATCATTGACCTGTTTGAGATGAAAGCATATATTTACAATGATGATAAAGGCGAAGATGTCTCTATCGTTGATATTCCAGACGATATGAAAGACGACGCCGAATTATACCGTACAGAGTTAGTAGAAAAAATCTGTGAACTTGACGACGATCTGACACTTATGTATTTAGAGGGAGAAGAGCCGTCTGTAGAAGAGATGAAAAAAGCGCTTCGTATAGGTACCTGTGAGTGTACAGCCGTACCTGTTTGCTGCGGCTCCGCATACCGCAACAGAGGTGTACAGAAATTATTGGATGCCATTCTGGAGTTTATGCCGGCTCCGACCGACATTGCATCCATCAAAGGTACAGATATGGATGGAAATGAGGTTGAGCGTCATTCTTCTGATGACGAACCGTTTTCTGCGCTGGCATTTAAGATTATGGCTGACCCGTTTGTAGGGAAGCTGGCATTCTTCCGTGTTTATTCCGGAACGATGAAATCCGGATCTTACGTATTAAATGCAACAAAAGGCAAGAAGGAACGTGTTGGACGTATCCTTCAGATGCATGCAAACAAACGTCAGGAATTAGACGTGGTTTATTCCGGAGATATTGCGGCAGCAGTTGGTTTCAAATTTACCACAACAGGCGATACTATCTGTGACGATCAGCATCCGGTTATCTTAGAATCCATGGAATTCCCAGAGCCGGTTATTGAGCTTGCAATTGAACCGAAGACAAAAGCAGGACAGGGTAAGATGGGTGAAGCTTTGGCAAAACTTGCAGAAGAAGATCCTACTTTCCGTGCACACACCGATCAGGAAACAGGACAGACCATTATCGCTGGTATGGGTGAGCTGCATCTGGAAATTATTGTAGACCGTCTGCTGCGCGAGTATAAGGTAGAGGCAAACGTAGGCGCACCACAGGTTGCTTACAAAGAGACATTTACCCAGTCAGTGGATCAGGAATACAAATATGCAAAACAGTCCGGTGGACGTGGACAGTATGGTCATTGTAAAGTGCGCTTTGAGCCGATGGATGCCAACGGTGAAGAACTTTACAAATATGAGTCTCAGGTTGTCGGCGGCACGATTCCGAAGGAATATATCCCGGCAGTCGGTGAAGGTATTGAAGAAGCAATGAAAGCCGGTATACTTGGCGGATTCCCGGTAGTGGGTATCCATGCAGTAGTATACGACGGTTCTTACCATGAAGTCGATTCTTCTGAAATGGCATTCCACATTGCAGGTTCCATGGCGTTTAAGGAAGCGATGAAAAAAGCATCCCCGACACTGCTTGAGCCGATTATGAAGGTGGAAGTAACTATGCCGGAAGAGTACATGGGTGATGTTATCGGAGATATCAATTCCCGCCGCGGACGTATTGAAGGAATGGATGACCTTGGCGGAGGCAAGATTGTACGTGCATATGTGCCTCTTGCAGAGATGTTCGGTTATTCCACAGACTTACGTTCCAGGACACAGGGACGCGGTAACTACTCTATGTTTTTTGAAAAATATGAGCCGGTACCGAAGAATGTTCAGGAAAAGGTACTCAATTCCAAAGAAAAGTAAATTAATATGAAAATAGCTTGAAAAACGTGGGAATCTCTTATATAATCAGAGTTAACCGAGCGGAAGACCCACGGAATATCAGGAACAAAGTAATTGCCCCCGATGCGGGCAAAAGATTAAGGAGGACGTTTTAAAATGGCAAAGGCTAAATTTGAAAGAACAAAACCACATTGTAACATTGGTACCATTGGTCACGTAGATCATGGTAAAACAACTTTAACAGCAGCTATCACAAAAGTACTTTCTGAAAGAGTTGCCGGCAACACAGCTACTGATTTCGAAAATATTGATAAAGCTCCGGAAGAGAGGGAGCGTGGTATTACAATTTCTACAGCACACGTTGAGTATGAGACTGACAAGAGGCATTATGCACACGTTGACTGCCCAGGGCATGCTGACTATGTAAAGAACATGATCACAGGTGCTGCACAGATGGATGGCGCTATCCTCGTAGTAGCTGCTACAGACGGTGTTATGGCTCAGACCAAAGAGCACATCTTACTGTCCCGTCAGGTAGGCGTTCCTTATATCGTAGTATTCATGAACAAGTGCGACATGGTAGACGATCCGGAATTACTTGAGTTAGTAGAAATGGAAATTACAGAGCAGTTAGAAGAGTATGGTTTCAATGACTGTCCAATCATCCAGGGTTCTGCATTAAAGGCTCTTGAAGATCCGAATTGCGAATGGGCTGACAAGGTTATGGAGTTAATGGCAACAGTTGATGATTATATTCCGGATCCGGAGCGTGATACAGATAAACCGTTCTTAATGCCAGTTGAGGATGTATTTACAATCACAGGCCGTGGTACGGTTGCTACCGGTAGGGTAGAAAGAGGTACTCTGCACTTAAGTGATCCGCTTGAGATCTTAGGCGTTAAGGAAGAAGTTCAGACAACCGTTGTAACCGGTATCGAAATGTTCCGTAAGATGTTAGACGAGGCTCAGGCTGGTGATAACATCGGTGCACTGCTTCGTGGTATCAACCGCGACCAGATCGTCCGCGGACAGGTTCTTGCTAAACCGGGCACCGTTACCTGCCACAGCAAGTTTACAGCTCAGGTTTACGTTTTGACAAAAGACGAGGGTGGCCGTCATACGCCGTTCTTCAATAACTATCGTCCGCAGTTCTATTTCAGAACAACCGACGTAACAGGCGTTTGCCAGTTACCGGGCGGTACAGAGATGTGTATGCCTGGCGATAACGTAGAGATGACGATCGAACTGATTCATCCGGTAGCTATGGAGCAGGGG
>JAAWCE010000097.1 GCA_022793065.1 Lachnospiraceae bacterium | reverse complement strand
TCAAAAAAGCGTCCAGAGCCTATCAGATGTCAGCAAAGCCAAATCCAGATGTTGATTTAAAGGATTATCTGCTTTACTGGTTTGAGGATGTATTTTCCCAAAGGATTGAGAATACAACCCGCATGGTATGTGCCTATGTGCGGTATGACCTAATTCTTCCAAATATGCAACAGAATATAAAATTACGATATGCCAATGAGGAATATTTTGATTCTTTGCTGGCTGTCGTATCAAAGACATGCGAGTCTGCGGGCAACAAGTCCAGAGAGTTCCTGAACATGGCAATGAAAGAAGCCGTAGTACAGGAATATATCAGGGTGAATCCGATACCTGCAACAAAGCCGTATCTGAGAAGAAAGCCAACAATCATTTTTTTAAACAAAGCAAATGTGAAAAAACTCCTGAAAGCCGCCTACGGTAGCGGATGGTATCTGGAGATTCTGCTTGGGCTGTTCTGCGGACTTAGAAAAGATGAGATTTCAGGTTTGAAATTCGGAGATTTTGATGCTGAAAACAGGACAATCCATATTCGACGGCAGATTATATCAAACCCTGTTATTCCAAAGGGCGAAAGCAAAATTAAAACGTATGAGGTCATGGAGAAACCGCCAAAGACGGATAACAGTTATCACCTGTTGCGGATACCGGAGGCTGTTGCAACGGAAATCACACATTACGGTTCATGGGTTGAGACATATGTACGCAACGATTCTTACGGAACAGGGTGTCCCGCTTGTGAAGGTGAGTGCCCTTCTTGGGCATAGCAGTATCCATACAACGTTCGAGTATTACTGTGAAGTTATGGATGAGCAGGAGAGGATCATGAGCTTTATGAATGATTTATTTGTACCAGAGGAAAAAAATAATGCTTAACTTAGAATTACAGAATTATATTGACTGGGATGTGAAGCCGGTATTTAAAAGAAGTGACCGAAACAAATTTGTTTATCGTGTCGTCCTGCAGTTTGCGGACGGCACAAAGCATACAAGAATGTATTCTGGGTTTGAGACGAAAAAGAGGGCGGAGGACTCAAGAAAAGCTGCCATAGGGGCTCTTGCCAACGGAACATACGTGATCAATGACAATGTGAAGGTAAAGGATTTTTTAGAATATTGGCTTGAGTATGATATTCGGATAAGAGCGCAGAGCAGCAATACCTATGATTCCTAATTCCAGCATTGTCAGACATCATATTATCCCGGCAATAGGGAACAAGAAGCTGATTCAGATAAGCAAAGGGGATGTTCAGAGACTGTATAAAGACCGTGCCGGATACTCCAAATCCGTTGTGAGACAGGTCAAGACGGTGATGAATGTCTCTTTTAACTATGCAGTAAGCCGTAAGCTGATTCCTGTGAATCCAGCAGACGGGATAGACTTACCCAAAACAGTAGAGCCAAAATCTTACCATACGAGGAACATTGATACAGCAAAAACCTTAAATATGGACCAGATCCTATTGCTGTTGGAGGCAAGCAAAGACACGCCGATTCATATGCAGGTGCTTTTCAATGTGCTTATGGGCCTGCGGCGGCAGGAAATCAATGGAGTGAAGTATTCAGACGTGGACTACATAAATCGTACCTTGACAATCGAACGACAGCTGGGAAAAGAATTGGACAGAGTTCCATACAGTAAAAAGGAAAGTACGACTAAAAGGGAACTGCCGCTGAAAACACCGTCCAGCAAGCGGGTGCTGCCCATACCTGATTATGTGTTTGAAGCTATTTTGGAAGAAAGGAAAAAGTATGAGCGGTGTAAAAGCCGCAGAAACGCTACGTTCCAGGATGAAGGCTATATCTGCTGTTCCAGCTATAGCGGCAAGCCCAGATCAAAAGATTTTCATTGGCGGCATTACAAAGAACTTTTGAAAAAAGCAGGGCTGCCTGATATTCGCTGGCATGGTCTGCGCAGTACCTATTGTACACTTCTGTTGAATATGGAATTTAATCCCAAAGCAGTGTCAAAGCTGATGGGCCACGAAAAGGAACTTATTACCATGGATGTGTATGGGGACAATGCCAATATTATCCCAGAGGAGATCCCGGAGCTTCTCTCCTATATGGCTGAAGTAATGCCGGATAAATCCGGTGACGATACGGAAAGTAAGACACAAGATACCCTGGTTGATGTGGATTCGTATTTGCCAAAGCGGAAAGGATCAGGAGAGGCAGAATCAGATGAAGGCTATATGGATCATTAGTAAAGTGACGGAAACGAGCAGAACAAATGTTTGCTTCTCGTAGACAAATCAGGGGGAGTATGGTATAATCTCGACAGACCTTTTCAAGTGATCCGCAGAGGGTTATTGTTTCCGCACAGTTCAGAAAATCGGTTTCAGTAACCAAAATTCGTCGAAAGCGCATTTTGCGGAAAACAAGACTATGCGCCTCGACGAATTTCTGGCGGATAGTCGAACTTTTTTACTATAAACTCAGGAGGTGGCTTTTGTGCAAAGTGAACAAAAACAGTTTCAACTTCATTCAGAATACCAGCCCACCGGCGACCAGCCCCAGGCCATAGAAGCCCTGGTGGGTGGGTTCCGGGAAGGCAACCAATTCCAGACGTTACTGGGCGTTACGGGCTCCGGCAAGACCTTTACCATGGCCAACGTGATCGCACAGCTGAACAAGCCCACTTTGGTAATCGCGCACAATAAGACCCTTGCCGCCCAGTTGTACGGGGAGTTCAAGGAATTCTTCCCTGAGAATGCGGTGGAATACTTTGTGTCCTACTAAGCGAAAGGACTTTTAAAACTATATCTAGTATTATTTTGTTTCATTTGTACCATATATTGTAGACTAAATGGACTGTATGGATAGAAAAAACAGGGTGGAATCATAGGAATTGTGAACAAAATTCGTCGTGGAAAGTATTTAAAAGAAGAATATAGGAGCTAAATAATGATCTACAAGGCATA
>JAAWCE010000050.1 GCA_022793065.1 Lachnospiraceae bacterium | reverse complement strand
GGCGGTTGCGAGCGGGGAAACTGTCACTCAAGGGCAGCTCATTGGATATATTGGCAGCACTGGCAACTCTACCGGGCCACATTTGCACTTGGCGTTATACCATAATGGTGACGCTGGTATTGGAGGGCAAAATTTCGCGGAACTGGCTTGGCCGCAGTATACTGGAAAATGATGTGATTAGCGAAGTCATTTTTGAGATAGAAATTTCCAGATTGAAAAAGAGCCGCCACCGAAACAAAAGTCCGATGGCGGCTCTTTAAAACTATTTTAGGCTTTGGCGCTCCACCCAGTACGCGGCGTGGTGTCCCAGGAGCAGTACCCCTGTTGAAACACACGGAAATTCTTTAAGAAGTTATTCACCTCTGCAAATTCTTTGTTCTTCCCGCCAGAGAAAGTCAGCAGTTCGCTCGGGTTGTAGAGGTGTTTCCCGATTGGACCAAAATTGAAATCTGTGCTGATGTAATTCAGCTTTCCCCGCGAATCCGTATAGGCGGCCCATGTTGTTGCCGTCAGGTGATTGGTGGGGTCAAACTTGCTATAATCGATATAATGCTTGCCATGCTTATCCGAATGAGATATTTCCCGTATATCTCCTCCTGCACTGCCGCCGGACTGGTAAAACCAGCGGAACCCCTTTGGCGGGACCATATCATAATCCAGAATATAATCGTCATAGAGAATACCATTATTCCAGCGGCCATTTGGATTGCAGGAAAAAACGGAATTGAAGTTATCGTATTGGTTCCATCCCAGCGCGTTGTAATCCGGGATCTCAAATTCCTCCATGCCCTTTCCCTTTGCATAGCTTAAGATATTTTCATCAATGGCACTGATAGCGTCTTCGCTCATATAGTAGTAATCCGAGTTGTAGTAGATCATGATCCGCTGAGAATTCATCTCTCCGGTCAAGAATTGCTTTCCTTCTTCGAAATTAGCAGAAACCGCAGTTTTCAAGACCAGACGCCGGGCCTCCTCATAAAACCCCAGCAGCGCCGGTTCACCCGAGAAGCTTGCGGCCAGCGCATTGGGGTACTGCCTTTCCTTGCAGGCATTGACAAACTCATCAGTAAGCTGTGTAAAACGCTTTGCAAAGCTGTCAGCAGATATCCTGCCGGAAAAGAATTCTTTCGCGGAAGATACCACCTCATTTAGAAGCGGTTGGGCAACGGAGCCGATATGCTCTGAAAGTGACAGATGGGTGCTGGAGAAAGACCTCTCCGCCGCGTTTTGGACAGATGACATATGTGTCCAGGAGCTAAAGTCTACGGTATGCCAGGTATAGCTGTCTTTGTTAAAACCACCTGGCGGCGGCTCCATCTTATAGCGGTCCATTGTATAGACATCTACCCCATTGATCTTCTTCGGCGGGCCGAGGTAGGCGTCAAGGGAGGTGTTTCCTACCGTGGACATACGATCATCTCCTTTTTACAACTTTATAACCGAACACTTCTTTATTGTGGTTATTACTGTGGCCACGATTCTGGCTGACCAATTTCGTAATAATATCGGATTGAAAGCTTGCTTCCTTTATAGGCTCCCGTCTTATTTGCAGTAAAAGCAAAAGAGAATTTTCCATCAGCTCTGTAAACCGCTTTGGACGGGTCTTGGAAGTTAAATTTAATTTCCGGGAAAAATGTTTGCGGATTTCTAAACCAAGTATTACTATTTGACGGTCTAAATGAATAATATCCTCCCTCAATCGGCCAACCAGCGCCAGATGCAGAACAAAAAACCACATCTAAATATGCCGCTCTGCCATTAGGGGATGCCATTTCTAAGTCCCACTCGTATGTTTCCCCTTTTACAACACTTTTGGGTGAAATAGTTACTTTACTTTCCGCAAATTTAACTTTAGGCTGTCCGACAGCGATTGAATAAATACCTGGGTATACAGTATCACGCACCTTGTATACTACAAGTATATACGTCCCTTTGTCAAGGGGACGATCAGTCCGTAAATAGTATGATCTTCCCAAATCGGGATCGCGGAATGCAACAGCTTGTTTTGTATCAATTATTGTTTCAAGTGTATGTGCGTTCAGTACTTTATAACGATAGTTATCATATGTGGTGGTCATTGTAATAGTTTCTTTTTCATTGCCACTAACATCGAACAAATGGTAATCGCCAATATCACTCGCGAGATGACTACTACTATATTCTGCTTCCACTTTTGAGGTATCTCTTACCGTGTGGTAGTACGGCAAATAGACCATGTTAAAAAAGCCTTCAAATAAATGTGCTTTTTCAGTGTAAGAACCATATGCAAGCTTATACCCAATATTAGTTTTGCCAGAAGATTTAGCTTTTACTTCAACCGTATACGTATAATCTCCAGTGATACCATCCGGTTTTGGTAAGTCAATGGATGTTCTAATCCTCTGTGACGAGCTTGGATCAGAGCATTCTGCCGAGTTAACTTTTTCACCAGCTTCATCGTAAACAGTTGTTACAAAGCCATTCGTTCCTGTCCTTAACATTCCAATAGTATATGAACTGCTGGCATCGTAATCTACAGTTATTTCATGCGTATCAACTGTATCGGAATCTGGTAACGTACCTTCAATGGTTTCGAAAACACCTTGCGGTAATACATCGAATTCATAGCCAACTGCCTCAGACCACTCCCCGTTAGAATTAACAAAAGCATAGGCAAACTCATAGTGGCCCTCGATAAAAAAATTGACTATATAACCAGCCGTTGATCCATCATCTTCATACCCTATAACAAACCCATCATAAACAGAGGTCTCTAGATGAGCTTCGTCAGGGCCTGGTGCCAATATGACACCACCAATTTTGGTTGCTATAAGCAGATTCGTACCAGTAGTCAGGAAACCATCGCGGAGTGATTCTTGATTAATAATATATACATCAGAATTATTGATAGGAGCCTGCCGAGGAGTGATGCTGTCACCTTGCGTTTGAATATTGCTTTTTGAGTAAAGTGATTCTTTGAGCTCTGGAGAGAGCTCAATTTGTTCAAGCCGCGCAGTGCTACTCGTTATATTTTCTTGCAAAACGATGTTACCTTGGTCCTTTTCGATACTGGGGCCATTTTTATCAATAGCAGGAATATTTGTAGAGACAACTTGGTCGGTCGATTCCTGCTGCGGTTCAGCGGCTATCGCTGGAATGCCGCAAAAGACAAAGAGCACCGCCAACAGTAAGCTAAAGATTTGAGCTGACATAGAGTGTTTCATGTTCTTCTCCTTTTCTAAATGTAGTTGGTTAGGTTACGATTACAAATTTTATTCTGTCCTTGTCTTGTTTCACCCCCTATATCAACTACTATTATAAGCCAGACATCTATAGTAACAGAGTAAAACATCACTATATATGTGGCTGAAATAGTAGTTTTGAATCTGCATACTCACCTTGCTTTGTTTTATAGAGATAT
>JAAWCE010000118.1 GCA_022793065.1 Lachnospiraceae bacterium | reverse complement strand
GTCTATATGGGGAATAAGTTCCTTGCCCTGCGCAAAAGCGAGGTCGCCAAAGTCGCGCCGGACAGGGCGGCGCTGATGGGGAAGGTCAGTCAGGAAATGGCGGACATGAAGGAGATACGGGAGGCGGACGAGAGGTGGCTGTGTCTCCTGTTCGGGGAGCAGTATGAGGCCAAGTTCCAGTCCGATGGGACGGGCTCTGCCGTCCATGTGTATGACGGAAACGGCGACGAGATACTAACCTACACAGCGGGCGTGGGCTGGCATGAGAAGGAGTCGAAGGCGGAGACGCAGGTACACGGGGCTTTGAAGGCGGCCTACTATGATGCGTTCCGGGCGGCAAGGCAGGATACTGTGGAAATGCAGGGCAGCTTTGACGCGAGGGCGTGAGAAGAATACATAAATACGAGTGAGAAATAGAAGCAGTGCGGCATGAAGGGAGAGGCGTTTATTGGGAGATAGTGCCATGATATCCAAATGACAGCTTTGAATAATCTTTCTTCAATCGCAGTGCAGGGATTGACGCCCCAAAACGGAGATTATTGAATGCAAAGCAGTAATGCAAATTTTAGTTTACGGAGGGATAAGAAATGATTATTATGAGTGAATACCCTGTTTGTGAGTATGATACAAGCAGAAATCCTATTATTAAACCTACAGATTTTTTAGAAAAAACGCTGCCCTCTAAATGTGTCATCACATTTTTCCGGAAAGAACTTAATCAGTTGGTTGTGGATAAAAATCTTCCTGTAATTGGGCATCTTCATTCCGAGATTTTAGACATTCCTATTTATGAGTACAACATATCAAAAGAAAAAATCTGCATTACAATGCCATTTTCTACGGCTCCTGGTGCGGCAGGGACAATCGAAGAATTACACGCTATGGGGTGTAATAAATTTATTATATGCGGCGGTGCAGGTTCCGTTAAGAAGGATTCTAAAGTAGGAGAAATTATTGTTCCTGTTGCTGCTGTCAGGGATGAGGGAACATCTTATCATTACATAGAACCTTCACGAGAAGTGGAATGCCACAAAGCAACCGCAGATTTTATTATTTCTGGTTTAGAAAGATTAGGGATACCGTATACGGTCGGAAAAACATGGACAACAGATGCCATGTATCGAGAAACCCCCGAAATGATTGAGTTACGGAGAAAAGAGGGTTGCATAACAGTTGAAATGGAAACGGCAGCATTTTTTGCTGTGTCTAAGTATTATGATATTCCTTTGGCTCAGTTGCTTTATGCAGGTGATGATGTAAGCGGTGAAAAATGGGACAATAGAAATTGGGATAAGCAAAAAAATGTACGTGCAAATATGATTTTTACGGCTATTAAACTAATGGAAGAATTATAAGGTTAATAAAACAGATGTGCTTGGAATGATCAGATTTTTCTTATTAGGGAATTTTAATCCGCAAGCTGCCCGGTTATCAGATATTTTATACATTAAAGAATGCTAAAGTAAACAACTTTTTTATATATGAACCACACAAAGAAAATGAAGGGTATGGGGGCAGCTCTGAAAAGTGGATTAAAGATAATTGGAGGGATTATGAATAATACTGTTTTGGATTTTGAATGTGTCGGTATGGATAATGGCGGGAAATTCCCAATCGAATATACCGGGCGGGGGCAGGACATATCGCCGGAATTTATAATTAAGAACCTATCATCGAATGCGAAAACCCTCGCTGTTACATTGGAAGATTTATCGCATCCAATTAAGGACTTTACGCATTGGATTATTTGGAACATTCCTGCCGCTGACAGAATAAAGGAAAATATTCCTGTTGGCAAATCTATACCAATGTTTGGGAATGCCCGCCAGGGGGTAGGATACGGATTGCACCGTTATGCGGGGCCGAAGCCGCCGAAAGGGAAAAAGCATACTTACCGTTTTACAGTCTATTCCTTGGATTGTGAAATAAATATGAGTGCCAACTCTATGAAAAGAAATTTTCTGAAAAAGGCTGAAAGGCATATCATTCAAAAAGGTAGTATTGTTGGTGAGTTTGAATAAAGAATCCGGCATTTCAAATGAAGTGTGAATAGACAAAAGCTACGGAGATACAGGGCAGGCTTCCTCTGTTTCCGGCAGAACAGTGAGAGGAGGTGAAGGCTGGTATGGAATTTGGTCGGGGAACATAAGAGGATAGTTTTGTATAAAGTAATGAACTGCTCGGACTTATTACGAGGGAGCAGGAGCGGCTCTGAACGACAGAAGGGCTGATAAACAAAATAATGGAGGAGATTAAGAAAATGAATGTAAATGGAATAGGAGCAGGATACCCGGCGGCAGGGTATGAAACGAGAAGGGCAAGAAGGAATTACGCTGACCAGATGTGTAATATGGTTCCGGCAACACAGTCATCCGGCGGTACATTTGAGTTACATATTTCAAACGATAAGGACGGAAAGGCAATCGGCTCAATGTGTGGGGCGGATTATTCCCTTACGGTCTACCAGCCGAAGGACTTTGACCCTGCGAACCCGGTATATAAAGTGAAGGTATGGGATAAAGGCGGAAATGTGACAGAACGCATGGTGGATGTGTCGAAAGTTGACACAG
>JAAWCE010000064.1 GCA_022793065.1 Lachnospiraceae bacterium | reverse complement strand
CCCAACAATATTTAAATTAAATTCTTCTAATCTTTCTGCCGGGATCCAAAACTCTTTATGATACTCGTCTCCAACCTGATGAATTTCAAATTGCTCACAATAAGTATCATCAATCTCAAACTTTGTCACATACCCTTTATGATCATCGTTATATTTTACATTCCATCTTGATGCAATTTCTACTGCATATTTCTCAGTGAGAACGGGATAAAAAATGGGCTGTTCAGATAATCTAGGTGGAAATTTGCTATAATTGCTTTCTTCTATGAGTTTTAATTCTCTTGTACCAACAGGTCTATATAATATCATTCCACCATCTCCTCCACGAATCTCAATTTGTTAATGAAATTATAATCTATTTTGAATGGGTACACAATTCCGAAAAGGAATTATTTTTTTAATCGTACATCTTGCCATCCTTCCATTGCTGTCAATTATGACTGCACCGCCAAAAGGAACGCTCCTCTGCACTTTACTTCATTCCAGTCCCTCATGATAAGAAACAATCTCTTCTATCGTCCTGGGTACGTAATCTATATAATCCATCATCACCCCACAATTAAACATCAGACAAGGTTTATCATACAATGCCTGCATTTCAAACTTTACACGTTCCATCATATTCCACTCGAAACTTTTATGCACATGCCCATATAAATGAATCCATTCATAGTAATGATGGTTAAAACACGGTATGGGATAATGACTGAGAACAACACCCTTCTTTCCCGGCAGTTCCAGCTCCTTGTAATCGGTAATCTCAACAAACAACGACTGAAGCTCTCTGTTTTTCATCAGTCTTTTATCATGGTTTCCCTTTATCAAATGCTTAATTCCATTGAGAGATTTTATAATTTCTACGGTTTTAGACGCCCCGTGCCAACTGATATCTCCGAGGAGAAAAACCTCGTCTTCCTGAGCCACCGCTTGGTTCCAATTCTCCACCAATGCCTGATCATGCTCTTCTATGGTTTTAAAAGGCCGATTATCAAAAGCCAGTGCATTTTCATGTCCAAAATGTGTATCCGCCAAAAAATAATATGCCATGTTCTTACCTTAATTTCCTTTCATGCCTCCAATCACTTCGCCCCATATCTGAACAGACATTTCTCAAAGTGAACTAATCCGCCCATGCTGTTTCAAAACCCAATGCTTACAATCAGGCTCCTTACATCTCTATTCCTTCTCCCGTCACATCAATCTGACACATTTTCATGGTCTCCAACGCCGCCTCATGGGTTCTGGGGGTTACTCCCGCACAACAACTTCCATCCACTGAAATTGCAGTCTCAGGAAAATTCGCTTTCAACAACAATGCGTTAGATACCACACATATATCCGTACAAAGCCCCACCAACTCTATCTCAGTCTCCCCTCCGGCCACTATATCACGGATTTCCTCAACCAAATCCGTAGAACCAAAGGTCTTCTTTTCAATCGGCACATATCCTTTTTCCGTCAGAGCATGCAATACTTTACCGTTAATTTCCCATCCGTCTGTTCCACGGATGCAATGAGGTACGGGAAGTTTCCTCCCCTCCGCCGTTTCCAGGTAATCAGGCTCATGTGTGTCCAGGGTCGCATATATTCTGCCCTCAAATCCTCTGATTTTGGCAGCCACACGTTCCACTATTGCCTCTGCTTCTTTCGTCCCCAACGCACCGTCCACAAAGTCTTTCTGCATATCTACTACAATCAACACCTTATTCATAATTACACTCCCTCACCCACATCAGCAGGCACCCTAATCAGCACAGTTTTGTCATATTCAATGATACAAAACCCGGCAGATTTCTCCGCCGGGCCGCATGTCCACAATTCATTATGCAATCTTACTCTTAGCAAGTTCTGCCAAAGTCTTAAATCCTTCCGCATCATTTACAGCCATCTCAGCCAGCATCTTTCTGTTAATGTCCACACCTGCCAGCTTCAATCCATACATAAATCTACTGTATGATAATCCGTTCATACGTGCAGCCGCATTGATACGTGCAATCCACAATTGCCTGAACTGACGCTTCTTTTCTTTCCTACCCGCATAAGAACTGGTAAGTGCCCTCATCACTGCCTGTTTCGCTATTCTATACTGCTTGCTTCTGGCACCCCTGTACCCTTTTGCAAGCTTCAATACTCTATTATGCTTTTTTTTGGCATTTACGCCGCCTTTAATTCGTGCCATTCTATCTTTCCTCCTATTCCGCTTCGAGACCTTTTTTCATTTCTTCTTGCCAATTCATAACTGGACTATTAAAAATTCCGCCCTGTACCGAATACGACATATTTTATGCTGCCCGGTTCCACTTACCGGAATTATAAATAGGGCAAAATCTTCTTCATATTCTTTACATTTGTTGCATCGGTAATAGCAGGTTTTCTCAAATTACGCTTAGTCTTAGCGGATTTCTTAGTTAAGATATGGCGCTTATAAGCCTTATTTCTCTTTAATTTACCCGTACCAGTCACTTTAAAACGCTTTGCAGCCGATTTGCTTGTCTTCATTTTGGGCATATCATATTCCTCCTAAACTTTTATAATCTATATTTTAACTTTGGCGAACCATGGAACTTGCTGTCCCTAACGCTTCTCAGTTAAAAACATTGTCATACTCCTGCCCTCTACCTTAGGCGCCTTCTCCACCACCGAAATATCGGACAGACTTTTCGCAAAATCATCCAGAATGTGCTTACTGTTGTTCATATGTGCAATCTCACGGCCCCGGAATCGAAGCGTTACCTTTACTTTGTCTCCCTTGCTGAGAAACTTCTTAGCCGCATTGATTTTCGTATTCAGGTCATTGGTATCAATATTCGGAGACAAACGAATCTCCTTAATTTCAATCACCCTTTGCTTCTTCTTTGCTTCCTTTTCCTTCCTGATCTGCTCATACTTAAATTTACCGTAATCAACAATCTTACATACAGGCGGTTTTGCAGTGGGAGCAATCTTCACCAGATCCAATCCTGCTTCTTCCGCCATCCGCATAGCCTCCTTTGTGGCCACAATGCCAAGCTGTGCGCCGTCCTCCCCAATCAGACGTATTTCCCTGTCCCTAATCTGTTCGTTAATCATTAAATCGCTAATGGTCTTGCACCTCCATAAGAAAAAGTGGATAGCATAACTACCCACTTACTCACTTTCAGCAAACGAAACCATATCCAGGTTCCGCATGTATTAAAAATGATAACGCTTACCAGCCCAATTGCCGTAAGGTGAGAGTGGATACTCTGCTTTCATATGTGTATAAAACACACTTGTTACTTTACACATTTTCATATTCTATCATTACATTTCATATTTGTCAATATATATTTTTAAATTATACCAATCAATCATTTGTATAAGCAAAACGCCGGACGTGAACTTTAGATACTCTTCCAAAAAATACCTTGCCATCATGCCAAAGGCTTGTTACAATATGTAAAGAGTAACTTTACAAAAAAGTCTTACCAACCCTTATTTGCCCGTCTGTATTAGAGGTTTTCACCTCTTCTCTTCGGGCGTTTCATTCATATTTTCTAATGGAGGACTACAATGAATACAGCCATGATTTTTGCTATATTGGGAATCCCGGAGACAAAGGATGAAGCTATCATCCGTGATGCCTACCGCCAAAAGCTCGCCGCGCACAATCCAGAAGACGACCCGGAAGGATTTCGACGCCTGCGAGAAGCCTATGAACACGCTTTGGCCTTTGCCAGAACAACGGACGCAGAGGAAGAAGAGGAAGAAGACAACACGCCGTCAGGACTGTGGATGAAACGGGCCGCAGATATTTATTTTCATCTGTCAAAACGATTGGACGACAGCGCATGGGAAGCCCTTTTAAAAGAAGATATTTGTCTGGATTTGGAAGAGGGAGAAGAAATCAAATGGAAACTCTTTTATTTTCTCACCTCTCATTATCGGCTCAATGCCAGTACTTACCGCCTTTTAGATGAATTTTTTCATATTCAAAAAGACGTGGATAACCTGAAAGAACGCCTGCCGGAAGGTTTTGTCTACTATATGCTTAACAGAATTCAGGATCAGAACGGAGAAGACGATTTTCCTTATCAATGGGTCCAGGGTGCAGACGACGCCGACTACGATGAATTTCAAAATCAATTATATCATCTGGAAGAATTCATCCATGAGCAAAAATGGGAAGAGGCAGAACAAACTGCAGCCGCTATGGAACAACTGAACATTCAACATCCTTATTACCACCTGGCCACCCTTCAGCTTACGGCTGCAAAAGGCGATAAACGCGCCGGAGAAGAAGTAAGGTCTCTGTTGTCTGCCTATGAGGAAAATGCGAAAATTCAGGTATTGGGCACAGAAATTCTCTGGAACTGCGGCTTTCACGAAGAAGCTGCCCAAATCTACCTGAAACTTGAAGACAAATTCGGTACATATTATCTCACGGAAAAATACCTTACCTTATATGAAAAAGAACAGGGAAATGTTTCCAAAGCGCTCAGACATTGTTTTCTGGCTTTGGAACGCACGGATGACGATTCCCTGGAATCACTGATCAAAGAATTGAACCAGGCATATATAACGGAATGTGAAAATGCACTTGCCGCCGGAACACTTACACAGGAAGACGCCTCACGGTTGTGCACTTCCTACATCGGAATGGAATACAATCAAAAAGGCATCGACTTCCTGCAGACGCATCCTGAATATTTTGACAATATGGAGTCAGGGCATAAATATCTCACCATATTGTTCTATCAGGCCGGAAAACTACAGGAAAGTGAACAGGAAAGCCGATTGTGGCAGCAGACGGCAGAGGAACAGATTGCCAGGTTAGAAAACACCTCGTCTGAAACAGACGATCCCGCCGCTTCCGATGACAGAGAAAATCATTTATCCAGATATCGTCACGACCTTTCCATGGCCTATGACTTTCAGGCAAAAGCTTATTGGGGAATGGCAGAACAGACAAAAGACCGCCAACAGGCTAAAACATTAAACAGTTATGCGGAAAAAGCTCTGGGGCAGGCCTTAGAATATGCGCCCGACTATCCGCAAATCCGTCAGGAACTGCTTGACTTGTTTATTTCCGAGAAAAAATATGAGGAAGCCGCTATACTTGCCGATGAAATATTGGTATTGGATAAGAACTGGTTCCCGGCGCTGGCCCAGAAACAAAAGGCATGTTATCACCTAAACCGTGCCCAGGAAGTAATAGATCTCTTCTATGAGGCCAAAAAAATTTATACAAAATACTCTGAGATTTATGAATATGCCGCCAAAATTTTTATGGATTACGGACAATATCAGGATGCGGAAGGTATTCTTGCCCAGGCAAAAGAAGAGGAAGTTTTAACCCCCGACCTGGACTATCTGGCACTGCGCCTTGAAAGGCTGCGCAGCCAGTCGGACCTGCAATACTTTGAAGTTTTGCGTAAAGCACAAGAGTTGTTGGCAAAATTTCGCGAAAACAATGTGCGCAGCAGCTTGCTTGGAGATTTGTATCATGAAATGGCCATTATTGAAGACTGCCAATATTACGCGGAATTTGTGCACCCTGGAAAAGCGGAAGAATACATAACCGCCGCCATCGAATTAAGGCAAAACGATCCGCCGGAAGAATATTGTGATTATTTCTATGTCCAGGGATGTATCTTAAAAAATGCCGGTAAATACAAAGAGGCCTTAGAGGCTTATCAATTATTTGTCTCCTATTATGATATGACAGAGGGCACCGCAATCAATATGGCCCAATGTGAGGATTACTTAGGAAATTGGGAGGATGCTGTCCGTCTGTATGAACAGGTACTTATCATAAACCCTGAACATGAGACTGCAAACCGCAGAATTGCAAATCTATACAAAAAGGTGGATAATGATATAGACAGTATTCCGCTTCTTTTAAAAGCCCTTACATTCGCAAATCGCCAAATCGAACTCAGTCCCAATAGTCATTCCGATTACTGGAATCGGGGTATCATCTATCGCAGACTGGGCCTTCTGGAGCAGGCAATGGAAGATGCTGATCAGGCGCTTAAGCTGAACAAAAACTTTTTCCTGGGCTTAAACCTGAAAGGAAAGCTCCTCTATTATCAGGGAAAATATTCTCAGGCGCTCTTCTACCTAAAAAAAGCGCTGGCAAACCTGGAACAGCCCACGAAAAACGGTCATGGACTGGCCTTATGCTCCAACGCCATGAAAGTCTGCACCAAAATGGGCAAACCAGACCAGGCGGAAGAATGGCTGCGGAAAGGCATCGAACTTTTGGATGGCAGCGACCAGGCATGGTGCTACAAAATCCTGGCATGGAATTACGAAGAAAGAGGTGACTTTGACGAAGCGCTCCGCTTATTCCGTGAATCCTTTGAAAAGGAAAATATTTCCGAAACCCTTTATCAGGAACATTGTCTCGCAGTCAAAACTGCCCAGTGCAGATATATGAGTCCGGAAGAAATCACAAAGTTGGAGCTGGAAGCGCTGTCGCTTGCACAAAAATATGATTCCATAGACCTTTGGGAAAATCTATCTGATATTCAGTATTACTTCCTAATGGACATGGAAAAAGCCCTTTCCACAAAGAGAAAAGTAATGGAAATGGCAGAAAAAGAAAATGATTGGTGGGAGCACAAAGAAAAATTGTTGGAACGTATGCAAATCTACTGGGAATTGGGCAATCAAGAAGAAGTCAATCAATTTGCCCGGCTTTACCTGCAAGCTATCGAAGAACGCTTCTGCTACGAAACAGAAAAATATCCATCCCTGGAACAATATCTGACACATCCGTACAATAGAAGAGAAAATACTTGCGACATGGTCAAATATTGGATTTTCACAGGACAAATGGATCGGGCAAAAGAAGCTCTTGAACAACTTTCCTCAATGCCTTCATGCCCGGAATGTCGCCGTACCGCCTGCACTGCATTTCCCGAAGTACTTGCAATTTACAACGAAGCATCGGGAAATTTAGAGAAGGCATATAAATTTTATCAGCAATTGCTCACTGTATTGCCTGGAAGCTATATAGGATTTTATAAAGTCCAACAACTGAGCAGCAAGACCCAGGCATAAAAAACACAATACCCCCAACCGGATTTCGGGCGCGGCATTGAATAGAAGGGGGTCCCACGACCATGCGGCTTTTAGCTTTCTCCCATCTTTACCAGCTTAGCCGCCTGGTCGGCAGCAATGCAGGCGTCAAGAATTTCCTGAATATCCCCATTCATCACCTTATCCAATTTATAGATGGTCAAGCCAATACGGTGATCCGTGACACGTCCCTGAGGGAAATTATATGTGCGAATCTTTTCCGAACGATCTCCCGTACCTATCTGACTGCGACGCAGTTCTGCCTCCGCATCATGTCTTTGCTGTTGTTCCATATCATAAAGCTTTGACTTCAACAGCGCAAATGCCTTCGCCTTATTCTGAATCTGCGACTTTTCGGTCTGACTATACACCACGATACCTGTGGGGAAGTGGGTCAGCCGTACTGCAGAATCCGTAGTATTCACACATTGCCCCCCATTACCGGACGCACGCATGACGTCAATCCGGATATCCTTTTCGTCAATTACAATGTCAATATCCTCATCCACCTCCGGCATAACCGCCACACTGATTGTAGAAGTATGGATGCGCCCGCCGCTTTCCGTTTCCGGCACCCGCTGTACCCGATGAACGCCACTCTCATATTTCATCCTGGAATAAGCGCCCTGGCCTGTAATTGCAAACTGCACTTCTTTCATGCCGCCTATTCCAATTTCATCCACGTTCAAAGTCTCCACTTTCCAGCGCTGACTCTCCGCATAATGCACGTACATACGATAAATCTCCGCGGCAAACAATGCCGCCTCATCTCCCCCTGCCCCGGCACGAATTTCCACAATGACATTTTTTTCATCATTGGGGTCTTTAGGCAGCAGCAAAAGCTTTAAGGTCTGCTCCAATTCCTCTTCCCGTTTTTTGCTGTCGTTTAAGGTCTCCTTAATCATTTCCCGCATTTCTTCATCATTTTCTTCTTCCAACATTCCCAGCGAGTCCTCAATGTCCTGCCTGCATTTCTTATATTCCGTATATGCTTCTACAATAGGCAGAAGATCACTCTGTTCCTTCATCAATTTACGAAAACGCTCCTGATGATTGGCTACCGTGGGTTCATGAAGCTCACCCATAATTTCCTCATAACGTATCAATAAATCCTCTAATTTATCAAACATAATTAACTCCTTTATCTCAAATAGCCCAACACTTACATATTTCATTGAGCCGTTTATATCTAAGATTCCTTAACTTCACCAAATCCCAGCGTGCCATACACCACTCTGTCCAGTCCTGCATAATCTTTCACTACCTGAATATCCAAAAAACCTGCCTCCGCCATGAAATTACTGACATCCTCTGCCTGTCCGCAGCCAATCTCAAAAAACAACATTCCCCCGCCGAAAAGGTGGTCACGACAACCATCCAAAATTCTTCTATAGAAAAAAAGACCGTCCTGTCCTCCCTCTAACGCCAAACGCGGCTCATACTTTCCCACCTCCGGCATCAGATTTTCCATTTCTACACTGTCAATATATGGGGGATTGGATACAATAATGTCATATTTTCCTTCTACCTTCTCAAACAAGTCACTTTGCCGAAAACGAATTCTTCCAAATCCTTCTTCCGCCTGCCCAGCGCTTTCTTTGGGCAAAAGTTTGGCACTATTCTTTTCAGCCACCCCTATTGCCTCTGAGGAAATATCCACACCCAATCCGTCACAATGATTGGAATAATAGAGTAAGCTGATTAAAATACAGCCCGAACCAGTGCACATGTCCAGTATACACATTCCATCATGTAGATTTCGCAATACCTCTTCCACTAAAATCTCCGTATCCTGTCTGGGAATCAATACATGGGAATTAACGAAAAATTCCAATCCCATGAATTCCTGCACCCCTGTCAGGTATTGAAGGGGAATTCGCCTTTGGCGTTTCTCAATCAACGCTTCATACTCCCTTTGACAATCCGGTTCCACATTTCTGTCCCCATGTACCAGCAAATCATTCCGATTTGTACCACAGACATATTCCAACAGCAGTCTGGCATCCCACTGGGCCTCTCCGATTTGGGCCGCAGCCAAACGCTCTTTTCCCTGAACATATAATTCCCTATATGTCAAAATGATCCCTCCGCTTCTTCCAGCTCCTCTTCCCTATAGCCATAATGATCCTGTAAATACTTCTTCCAGTCAAATACAGCTTCCACAGCGGCTATTGCAACCTCTGCCATCTGCTCATCAGGCTCCTTAGTTGTGAGACGCTGAATCGCCATGCCGGGGGCGGAAATAATCCGTACCAATATATTGTCTGTACGGCCGGCCAGCCTGATCAATTCATATGAAATACCTGCCACCACAGGCATCAGAAGAATACGAAGGGCCACTCTCTCCGCAACATTGTCCACACGAATAAAAAAGAATAAAACAATGCTTACAAATAATACAAAGAAAATAAAACTGGTTCCGCATCGTCTGTGCAGCCTGGAACTGCGCATTACGTTCTTTACCGTCAAGGGCCGGCCTCTTTCAATACAATTTATACATTTATGTTCCGCACCATGATAACGATACAATCGCCGGATATCTTTCATTAGACTGATACCGCACACATAAAGAATAAAAATAACAATGCGGATGGCTCCTTCCACAATAGCAATCAAAGATTGATTTCTCACAAATCCGTTGAGCTTTGAAGCCAGAAAATAGGGCAGCACCACAAAGATACCAATGGCCATAGCCAATGATACACAGGTAACCAATGTGGTCATTAACTTGTCGCCAAATCCGCTCTTCCCATTACTCTTGTCATTCCCCTCATCTTCCTCTTCGTACATGGACGCTGAGTAATTCAGACATTTCATTCCCAACACAAGAGAATCAATAAAATTAAAAATCCCTCTGATAAAAGGAATTTTCTTTATCACATTTCCATCCAATAAACCATGATAATTATCCTGTTCTATGGAAATCTTTCCATCTGACTTTCTCACAGCTACGGCGTATTTCTCTTTGTTCTTCATCATAATACCTTCCAGCACGGCCTGTCCGCCGATTCCAGAATAATGATTTCTCTTTTTCGCCATAATAAACCTCCACATGACCGTAAATTCATTTTAAACGTGACAACTACCGTAACAAAAAAGTTGAGATATTAAAACCTCAACTTTTTCGTGATACTTATTTAACGCCATATTTCTTGTTGAACTTCTCAATACGTCCGTCCGCTCTGGCTGTCTTCTGCTGTCCGGTATAGAATGAATGGCACTTGGAGCAAACTTCAACGTGAATCTCAGGCTTCGTGGAGCCGGTCACGAAAGTATTACCGCAGTTGCAGGTTACAGTTGCCTGATAATACTGTGGATGGATTCCTTCTTTCATTTTTCTCACCTCTCTATAATACTTACATTCATATTTGCATCACTTTCCAACCCTGTCCAAAAGACAAACAAATCATCCCTTAACATTTTCAGGCTGAATCGTATTATATTTGTCGTTCTCATCCGCACTGCTTATGGAACCACAAACAGCTATATTATTGTATCATACAGAGAACAAAGGTGCAAGTCTTATTTTAAATAAATTTGTTTCTTTTTACCATTTGAACAAAATCATTGTTATTTTTTGCCTTAGAAAACATATCCAGAATACGGTCAGTAGCTTCATCTGCCTTCATACCGTTCAGCGCTTTGCGCATAATATTGATTGCCTCCAGTTCCTCACCTGTCAACAGCAAGTCTTCTCTTCTGGTTCCGGATTTTGCAAGATCAATTGCCGGGAAAATACGCTTCTCGGAAAGCTTGCGGTCCAGAATCATTTCCATATTGCCGGTTCCTTTGAATTCCTCGTAAATGACATCGTCCATTTTACTTCCAGTATCCACAAGGGCCGTGGCAAGAATTGTCAGGCTGCCGCCCTCTCTCATATTTCTTGCCGCACCAAAAAACCTTTTCGGCATATGCAGCGCCGCCGGATCAAGGCCGCCGGAAAGCGTCCGTCCGCTGGGCGGCACCACCAAATTATACGCTCTGGCCAGTCGGGTAATGCTATCTAACAAAATAACCACATCTTTTTTATGTTCTACCAGGCGCTTTGCGCGCTCAATCACCATTTCAGATACTCTTTTATGATGTTCCGGCAATTCGTCAAACGTTGAATAAATCACTTCCACATTTGCGCCGCTGATGGCTTCCTTAATATCCGTCACCTCTTCGGGACGCTCGTCAATGAGCAAAATCAGCATATGCACATTGGGGCTGGTGCAAAGTATGGACTTTGCCACTTCCTTCAATAAAGTGGTTTTGCCGGCCTTAGGCGGCGACACAATCATACCTCTCTGCCCTTTTCCCACCGGACTTACCAAATCCATAACCCTCATAGCCACACTGCTGCCGGGCATCTCCAATCGTATGCGCTCATTCGGAAAAATGGGCGTCATGTTTTCAAATCCCTTTCGCTTTGCCGCTTCCTCAGTGGTATAACCATTTATAGTTCGTATAAACAACAGGGCGCTGAACTTCTCCTGTTGTGTTTTAATTCGCTTATTTCCCCGCAGAATATCCCCCGTTTTCAGACCAAAGCGACGAATTTGACTGGGAGCCACATATACATCATTTTCTCCGGGCAGATAATTTTCGCAGCGGATAAAACCATAACCATCCGGCATAACCTCTAAAATACCGCTGGCTTCTTCTCCGCTGTCTAACTCCTTCGGATAAGTTTTCTCGTCATAGACTTCGTTGGTACGCATGGGACGAGGCGCTGCCTGGGCGTCCGTTTTGGCCTGGGGCGCATCCGTTCTATAACCTGTCGATTCTCCCCTGGCAGCCGACGTATCCACTCTAAAACCAGCGTTTTCTCCTTTGGAAACTACAGCATCCGATCTGGAACCCGCAGTGGATTCTGTCCTTGTTACCTCCGCTCTGGTAAAATCTTCGGTCCTCCGGCCATTCTCAGGCTGTACCACAGCCTCCGCTCTATCTTTTCCCTCATTAGCCGCGCTCTGAAAACGCTCATTGCGTTCCTGCAAAGGAGCGCCTGATTTGGTGACAACATTCCGTTTATGCACAGTTTTGGAAGCATTTTCGTCGTTCTGCTGCTTCTCCTCACTTTTTGCGGTGCCGTCTTTCTTCTCACTTTTCCCGGCAACAGTTGTTTTCTCGCTCTTTCCGGTACTATCCTTCTCCTGCTTTTCCAGTCTCTCATCCTCTGCCAGCATGGCTTCTACAAGTTCAGCCTTTTTCATGGCAGACGTACCTCTCAGCCCACGTGCCTTGGCGAGTTCTTTCAACTGTACAAGTGCCAGTGATTCATACTTTTCTCTCATATAGTCCTCCTGATTTTGAAAGCATCATAAAATAAATTGGGGTTCACAGCCAGATCTTCATTGACGTGCTTCCTTGATTCTTGATTGAACACTATGTTCAAATACATTATAATACATTTCTTCCAAAATAGGAAGTCCTAAATTTAAAACCATGACGCCCCGCATAAAGCCATCATTCCTTTATCTTCTTCCGAATCCCCTATGGCAATGACTTCTTCCGGAGAAATCCCCAGCCATCGGCACAGCGTCTTAACGCCGGAGGCCTTATCCGCCTTTCCGGCCACAATCTGCAGACAATTACCTTCAATGTAATACCGGATTTGCTCCCCATACTCAGGCGCCTGAGCCATCATCTCCTCCGCCTCCTCTGCCTCCCATTTCCTTTGCTTTGGGCGTAACAAGGTTATCTTATACGTCTTTCCCCGCTGTTTATAGGTCAAAATGTTGAAGTGATACTTTCGCTTCAAAGTCGTAAAGTACTCCCCCACCTGCTCATCCAACCAGGCAAAGTATTCCTTTCCCCTTTTCAATGAATCTATGTCCGCTTCCGAACAACTTTCCATTCCTTCCCCGGCATTTTGTTCATATTCCAGCCGGATATGGGCTCCCCCGGCAAAAATTCCGCCTTGAAATAAACGTCTGATGTATCTGCATCGCTTCATTGCTTCTTCATAGGGCAAGGTGGTTGCGAAAAAAAGTCTTGTTCCATCTCTTGCAAGCGCCTCAAGTCCCGCTGCCACACTGCGCTCTTCCCCCGGACGGATCAATAAGCTTTCCTCAGGCAGCAAAGTCCCCTCAATATCAAAAAACACGGCTTTTGGCCGCCTTGGAATCCGATATAAGGGATATTCTCCAAATAATATCCTGTTCATATAATCCGACCTTCCGCCATATGCCAGATAGCAAGAACAAATTTTGCGATTACATTCCGGCGCCGGTATCTTTTCCTCCCAACGGCTTTCCAGGACTTTGCTGATATTGCATGTATGAATCCTGCCGTCGCTTTCTACAAAAAGTCGATTTTCACATCGGGACACATCAGCCCTAACAGGGGTCAGTTCTCTGATAAAATAAGGATCAATCTCCCAAAAAGCCTCTTTTTCCTCCTCTGTGTAAGGCCGCTTTAGGCCATCCATTTTGTTGACCCACAGATAAACCTCTTCCGGCAGCCTGCTTTTAAGCTGCCGGAGCACATTTATATTTTCCGGTACACCCACGCTCCCCGCACACAGGGCTGCGCCGGCCTCCGTTAATTGACGACACCTATCTGCAAACGCAGAAACCGTGGTCATCTCAGGATGAAAAGTTGCCCAGAGCCTTAATTTCCCCACCAAACCATTCATTTCCTTATATGCTTCCAGAAACTTCTCCACAGGAAAGCTTAAATTTGTCTGGGCCCCCACCCCATGGGTCCACGCCTGAGCGCTCATACGGGCAAGCCCTTCCCAATACCACGGATGAATCATAGCCTCCCCATAAGGCACAATCATCATTGCACGGATTCCCAGCCTTTCCGCTCTTTCTTCATATTTTTGGACGAAAGAAATCCATCGTTCCCGGTCTTTTTCAAGTTCCCTTTGAGACATGGGATGTTTAGAAAAGGGACAATAAGAA
The DNA here is from genome assembly GCA_022793065.1 of Lachnospiraceae bacterium. Classification (GTDB taxonomy): domain Bacteria; phylum Bacillota; class Clostridia; order Lachnospirales; family Lachnospiraceae; genus Acetatifactor. The sequence goes on along the minus strand of JAAWCE010000064.1, from coordinate 30,940 downwards.
CATTGATAATTGCAGCTTTTCAAATAACCCCGATACAATACCATATGTCCTCTCATACTGTCCCTCCATTGTCCGTTGATTTTTACACTGTTCTCCGCAATCACTCCCGGTTCCAATGCAATTTTCACACCTTACCTCCTCTTTTCGGGCGTTCTACGGCTTCCACTCTTCCATTTTCTTCCGAATCTGTGGTGAAATCAGCTTTGGCCCCAGGTAATCAGAAAGCCCAAGCCCTCTTTCTGTCAGCGCAAGTATTTCCTCCTGTTCATCCTGCTGCCATTCTATAAAGCCCTGATTCAGCCAATCAGAAAGTAAAGGAAAATCTTTTATCATATGGCTGCCGAAATGTTTCTCATACATCCGGCGTTTTATTCCCGGCCGAATGAACAAATGACGAATCACATAACGGCGTCTGACTTCGTCCTCCGACAATAAAATCCCATGGGAAATCCGTGTATAATCTTCTTCCTTTTCATATTCTTCCAGCCGTTTCAGACATTCTCTTCTGTCCACTGCATACGGCGTACAGAAATGAAGGTTGCCCAGATAACTCCTTCCCCCACACCCCAGCGCCAAAGATGTACCAAAACCACATTCAGAAAATTCCCGCTTCTTTTTTCTGTCCACCCTTATGTGCCCACCCATGGTCTCAGCCCGATTTATGTCTTCTATCTGATGGCTGCTCCCCTTCTGCCGTACAAACCGACGCATGGAATCTTGCCGAAAACCCGCTTCTTTCAGATACCCGCTGGCTGCCAAATATTGCTCATAGGCCGCCTCCGGATTCAAAACCACACCCTCTCGCTCCAGTCCCACCCCATGCTTCACATATAAGGGATACAAGAAAAGCTCATCCGGCCCATACTCCAGTGCTTCTTTTAAAGAATCCAACAGGCTTTCTACGGTTTGTCCCGGAATTCCATAGATAAAATCTACATTTACACATCGAAATTCAAACTCCTTCAAAAGTACCAGCGCTTCCCTGGCCTTCTCCCCCGTATGCCCCCTTCGCAGCGCCGCAAGATCCCTGTCAGAAAAGCTCTGGATGCCCATACTGACCCTGGTAACACCCGCCCGCTTTATTATGGCAAGTTTTTCCCTTGTGGTCTGATTTGGCGCCGTCTCTATCACCATCTCGCTTTGGGGCGCAATGTCAAAATAGGATGTCAGCAAGATAAACACCCGCTCCAATTGTCTTTCCGTCAAATAAAGGGGGGTCCCACCGCCAATGACCAGATCAGAGAACTGACAATCACATTCTGCCAACGCCTCCGCGTACTGTGCCGCCTGTCTTTCCACCGCATCCAAATACCTGTCAACGGCATCTTCTCCCTGCCCGGTAACAGAAAATAAATTACAATAACCACATTTGGCCTGACAAAAAGGCACATGAAGATAAAGACCGTGCCCACCGCCCGCCAACAGGGGCGCATACTCTCTTAGAGACACACCCTGCAGGGGACCATAAGCGGTCTTATGGGGATAACTATACATATATTGCATATATGGATTCATATCAGAATTTCCTTTTCAGATCCTAGTATATAAGAGAATTTCCCATGCTTATCGTTCAGATAAAAAAGTGCTTATAGGGAATGGTGTTTACAATGGGATGATTGATTCCATGGAACTGACATCCATCTTCTCCATAACAGGTCCCATGGTCCGAACAACATATGACAAAAGCGCTTCCTCTCTTCTCCTTCCATCCCTGAAACAGCCGCCCCAGCTCTCCGTCCACATACCGCAGCGCCGCGGCATGACTGAGCACACTGTCGCCGGAAGCCCCTTCCAGATAAAAATAATTGGGATAATGAATGGCATCCACATTTAAATACATAAATATATGTTTTTCCGAATCCATTCGGGAAATTCTATTTAATATAAAATCCACCTGATTCTTTGTGCTGTCTTTTACCGGACAGCCAAACGAAGGATTCCAGAAACTCTTCTCAAAATACCCTGGAAATACCTTCCCTATGTCGGAACGTTTATCAAAAAACGCCACGCCGCCCACGCACCAGGTTTCATACCCTTCTTTTGAAAGACCTTCCATAATAGTGCTGCCGGAAAAACCATATGCGCCTTCCGGCGGCTTTTTTCCCAAACCAATAGATTGCGGAAAAAATAAAAGCTCCCTGTCCGCCACATTTTTCGCATCATACCTACAGGGCAAAAATCCCGCAAACATAGCATGATGGGAGGGATACGTAAAATTCCCCGGCGCCTGGCATTTCTCCCATGGCCCATATTGATTTAATACGGGAATGGAACCCGCCTCTTCCTCCTGTACTGCCACATCATACCGCAAAGTATCCAGGCAGATCAGCATAATATCCTGAGTCCCCACCACCTGATTCATATCCACGGTTGGCTTTCTTTTCTGCCCGGAAGGCTTTAAAAACCCAATGGGAACTTCCTCCTGCACTGACTTTTCTGCTTCTTCGATCATTTTTACACCCCCTGTGTGCTTTAGCACACATACCAATCAATATTTGAAAGTTTACTTTCAAACTTACACTCCCTGTGCGCTTTAGCGCACGTACCAATCCATATTCTTGACAATAAAATTATGCCTCAAGCCATTCTTTCATCATCTGCGCCTGATGGTGATAAATTTTATTCTCATGATAAATATCCTGATAAATCAAATCTCCCTGGGCATTCATCTCAATTATCCTGGGATTCAGGCTCCCTTTTTCCAATAAAATATCTATCCCTGCACTCCTGAGCCCTGGAAAACACTCCATGCTTTGTTCACATAACAGGGCTATGGATTCCAATACTGTCGAGGGCAATCCCAATTGGGACATTTCCAAAGGATGATTGTTTAAATGTAAATTGGTAATGGGCCCCTGGGAAAGCCTTGCCAAAATAAAATCCATTTGCTTATCCTGCATCACCACCCTGATATCATAGGAAAAATTTTGATATACCGCTTTGGCATACCATTTTTCCACAATACAATCCAAAGCCAATATGCACTTTAACAAAGGGAGCAGTTCTTCTTTTCCTGTAAAGCATCTAAGTCTTTTGGTATTGACAAGACCATATTCTGCCGACTGTAGGGCACAGGTATAAAGGGCCATCCGTCCCGAAGCCGGCTGCCATCGAAACGCCGATACCCCGGCAGCCCCAGACCCTCTGACAGGCTTAATAAAAACCTGATTTATCCTCTTCTCTTCCATTCGCTCCAGCAGTTCTCCCACAGACATAAGCCGCTTCCCATCCTCTGAAAGCAGCTCCGTTACGGACAAACCTTCCTGCAGCAGTCTATTTTTACAGGCTCTTTTATCCAACAACAATTCTATGGCCTCCGGCTCATTGAGAAACGTTATATTATGTTCCCGTCTCATATAAGACAATGCCTGCAAATATCCTCTATATTCCACTGTAAGTCTGTCCAGTTCTTCCAATGAACAGCTTTCCCATACAATCGGATCAATTTTAAGAAAAATATTATCCTGGGGAATACCGGTTTTCCAATCCTTCCAGTCCATTGTCAGAAGCGGAAGGCCCGCTCCTTCCGCCGCCCGCTGCAGATACAAAGCTCTTTTACTTTCCGGATTCCCCAACAATACCGCCCGTCTCATTCTGTCAGCATTGCATTCATATAAAGTTCACCGTTATATTCTTCCGGTTCGTCATTCTCCGAAGTATCGACTTCCATAGGAAGGTCTTCTAACGCTTCCAACATATTTTCTGTAAGATAATTAAAATGCAAATCCACCTTTTTCAAATTAGGGAACATGGGCAATTTCTCCAGCAACAGCTTGCCTCCCTTATCAGTCAGCGTTCCTCCCGACAAATCCAATGTAGAAATCTGCCCCATAAACTTACTATCCAGCACCACTTCCGTGAGCTCATCCTGTATCTCGCTATCCGCAATTCCAAGATAAGTAAGCGCCGGAAAATCCGCCTCTGCCAACAGCGTCTTTATGGTGTCCGCATCACCGTCAAAACCGTAATCCTCCACGCCAATATAGAGAAGCAGCTTTTTAAGCTTTGGCAATCTGGCCTTTTGAATGGATTCGATGACATAGACCGGAAGCCCCCCACAGATAATGGACAGAGATTCCAATTCTTCATGTTCCACATCTCCCAGTTCCAAATCCATGCTTCCCTTAATGGTCAATTCCTTCAAATGAGGCAGTGCCTTCCATAGCGCGCTGTAATTGCCCTGCATAATCCAGGATACTTCACATTCCTCAAACCCCATATCCCCAATATACAATCTCTCTATATGGGAAAAACGCTCCGCATTTTCTACAATACCGTCTATCAGCTCCTGGCAGTCCTCTTCCCATGCCCCTCCCCAATTTCCGACTACGATTTCTTTCAGCCCCGGCAAATCGGGATCTGCTAATATCTCTTCCACAATCGCTTTGGCAGACTTATTTTCATCACTATACTGCTCATAATCATGAGAATACGTCTTTGAAATCGTTACCATAACACCCTCGTTTTCCATATACATGATTCCTTTCTATTCAGAGAATTCTATAAACCATTGCCATTTTTTGTAATACTTCCCTGAATAAAAATAGTATAACATAAGATGTACAAAAATTCAAAGTCCTTTCACATATTTTCCTAAAAAGTGTTCTGCTGTTTCGGAAGTGTATTTGCAGTTTGATGTCAGGGATGTATGTATTTTTATACATTAAAAAGATTGTTTTATTCATATTTACACTTGCATTTGTCCCTGGAATGTTGTATAGTGTTTGCAGACCAAAAGACAAATCCATTCGTCTTATCAATATTGTTTCTGCGGCAAACTATCCGCAGATTACGGAAAGGCAAAGGTAATGATATGAAAGAAAAAGTAGTTTTGGCGTATTCCGGCGGTCTGGACACCACCGCCATCATCCCCTGGTTAAAGGAAAATTTTGATTATGAAGTAATCTGTGTCTGCGTGGATTGCGGACAGGCAGAAGAACTGGACGGACTGGAGGAACGCGCAAAGTCCTGCGGCGCATCCAAACTATATATTGAAAACGTCATTGACGAATTTTGTGACGACTACATTGTTCCCTGCGTCCAGGCCAATGCTATCTATGAAAACAAATACCTTCTGGGCACTTCCATGGCAAGGCCCCTGATTGCAAAAAAACTGGTGGAGATTGCCAGAAAAGAAGGTGCCACCGCAATCTGTCACGGCGCTACCGGCAAGGGAAACGACCAGATTCGTTTTGAACTTGGCATCAAAGCGCTGGCTCCCGATTTGAAAATCATTGCCGCATGGAGAAACGATAAATGGGACATGGATTCCCGTGAATCTGAGATCGCATACTGCAATGCCCACGGTATTCACCTTCCTTTTTCCGCCGATTCTTCCTACAGCCGTGACCGTAATATCTGGCATATCAGCCATGAAGGTCTGGAATTGGAAGATCCCGCCAATGAGCCTAATTTTGAGCATCTTCTGGTACTCGGCGTAACGCCGGAGAAGGCTCCCGAAGAAGGTGAATATGTAACCATGACCTTTGAAAAAGGCGTTCCAACCTCCGTAAACGGTAAAGCGATGAAAGTTTCCGATATCATCCACACCTTAAACGAACTGGGCGGCAGGCATGGAATCGGCATCATTGATATTGTGGAAAACCGCGTGGTTGGCATGAAATCCAGAGGTGTATATGAGACGCCCGGAGGTACTATTTTGATGGAAGCACATCAACAACTGGAAGAACTGATTCTTGACAGGGATACCTACGCAATGAAAAAGGAAATGGGCAATCGTTTTGCAAGCCTTGTATATGAGGGGAAATGGTTCACTCCCTTACGTCTGGCAGAACAGGCTTTTATCGAAGAGACACAGAAATATGTAACCGGAGAGGTAAAATTCAAACTTTACAAGGGTAATATTATCAAAGCCGGTACCACCTCCCCTTATACTTTGTACAATGAAAGCATTGCTTCTTTTACCACGGGCGATTTATATGACCACCATGATGCAGAAGGTTTTATTAACCTGTTTGGATTGTCATGTAAGGTTCGGGCGATGAAGATGGCGGAACAAGATGAACAGATATTCTAAGGCATAAAATACATGCCTAAGAATATCTATGGTTCATCTTCGTGAACAGATATTCTAAAGCATAAAGTACATGCCTAAGAATATCTATGGTTCATCTTCGTGAACAGATATTCTAAAGCATAAAATACATGCCCCCATGAGGTGTTTGGTATGGAATTTTTCCTGATTTACTTCATTTTCATTAATATCGTCGGTTTTGCCGTAATGGGCATAGATAAAAAAAGAGCCGTCCGAGGTGCCTGGCGCATCTCGGAGGCTTCTTTGTTTCTGGTTGCTTTTCTGGGCGGAGCATTGGGATGTACATTGGGTATGCGGCATTTCCGTCACAAGACAAAACATTGGTATTTTAAGTATGGAATGCCCGCCATTTTTATTGCAGAATTATGCTTTGGAATTTACCTGTCTTCCATATTGTCGTTCTCATAAATCCACTCAATTTTATAATCCCTCCCTGACAATTCACTCAACTGATTGATATAATTTTCTATCAGTTTTTTTGCCCTGTCCTGGGCACGCATCAGCATAGTGTGGTCGCTTTCAAAAAGTTTCCTAATGTCCTCATTTGCCGCCGCTACTGCCTCTGTCTGATTTTCTGCGGTAATTGGATTTTTATTTAATCCGTCATCAGAAGAAATATAACTGTCTTCCGTAAAGGAATAATCGGACAATCCCAGCAAAGCAGCTTTTGGAATTGTAATCCGAACCTGATCTCCGTCCAGCTCCATTGCCACTTTCGACATGTCAATTCCCAGCTTTGCAACACCACTATACTCAATCCAGAAGACACGTTCCACCTCCCCGATATGAAGAAGGCCGCTGCCCTTTTCCTTCACTGATTTTGCTACATTGTGATAATAACATTCTAATGTTGCAAGTTCGCATATGGATCTTATTTGCGAGATATCCGGAGGATTTATATTCACCACTTCCGCCGATGCTTCTATTGATTCTGTCATTGCAAAATCCTGCTCCTGATTTTCTGGAGCACAAGAACACATCACCAGCACAATCGCTGAGCACATCATTGCATGGATCAGCACTTTCTTCCTCATTTCATACTGGCCCCCTTCATCCGAATATCCACTGTATAGTCCTCCTCAACCTGTTCCAACCATGGTATCACAAGCGCTTCCACCACTGATTTCGCATTGGCGCCTGCCAGCTCCAAAAGTTCTCTTTCCCCATTTGTCCTCTCATCCAAATCCTTCTGGCACAACAAATATGCCTCCTGATGCACATGTTCCGTTTCACTTTTCTTATCCTTGAATATAAATTCCAATGTTCCCGGATCAACTGTCTTCTCCTGAAATTGAATTTCCGGTACCGTTATGGTAATTCTCTTCTCTTCCTCGTCCACTGCAATTTCAACTTTACTGAAATCAATTCCGACTTTTACTCTTCCCTCATATGCCACGTAATACTTAATATGTAAACCGTCCTCTTGATATGCCCTGGCAACAGCATTATATGTATAATCCGCCGTTGATAATTCGCTGATTTCAAACACTTTTCTGATCGCCGCTTCGCTGAAAGTTGCCGTTTCCCCCTCTTCTCCTATGACGGTATTTGCAATCGCTTCGCCCGCGCCGTCTATGAACTCAAAACTTTTACCGCGAAGCAACTGAACTATAACCGCCACAAGAGTACAAATCACCATACATAATATAAAAATAATAATTCCCTGTTTTAAAATCTTAATCCTCTTTTCATTTATCTTCTGTTCATCTTCGGAACTCATACCATCCCCCCCTAACATAATCCCCAGAATCTTCTTCCATTATATCTTAAAATACCCCTATACTGCAAACAAAAAATGAATGATTCTTTTCAGAAAATGACTGGAAATAGTCTATGTGCGCCGGATGCCCGTGTACAAAAAAGTTGACACAATTTCTCCTTGTGTCAACTTTTTTATCACAAATTTATGCTCACCAGCACACATCCTGTTCCGTATCCCCATTCACTGAACAAAAGTCTTTCAAAAAAGCAATCAGGTGGTCACTATCACACCGCCGTCATTAGCATACATACTGCTGATTCCTCTGGTGTCCATAATAATACATTCTTTAAACTTCGTTCTTTCCATTACCATATCCCGTACCTGTCTTGCCCTGTCAGGCGCGTTGCAATGGGTAATTATCAGCCTGCGTTCCTCTGAATTAGTTACTTCACAGGCAGCCAATTCCGCCATTTTTCCCAATGCTTTCTTTATACCAATGGTCTTACTCCGCTGAATAATCTCCCCTTTATCAGCTCCCATAACCGGCTTTATGTTCAAAGTAGACGCTACCAGCGCCTGCACTCCTGTAAGCCTTCCGTTTTTCCGTAATGTCTCCAAATTATCCAATACAAAATAAGTTTGAACACTGTCTCTAAAGGCTTCTATCTGCTTCACAATTTCTTCAAAAGAAAGGCCGGCTTCTTCCAATTCCACCAATTTTAAGGCTATCTGCGTTTCTCCGCCGCTAGCCGACTGAGAATCTATCACATGAATCTGCTTTTGCCCATGCTTTTCCAAATACAACTTTTTCCCCAGCTCTGCGCTGTTATAACTGCCGCTCAAATGAGCCGAAAGTGTCACCACATACACATGATCCACCGAAGCCAGATAACTTTCCATAAAACGTTCTGGTGACGGACAGGAGGATTTGGGACATTTGGGATATTCCGCTACTTTCTTTAAAAATTCGGCCTGATTAAAATTTTCATCATCCGGCACTTGATATTCCCCTACTTCCAGACCTAAGGGCACACTTTCAAACCTCTCATCTCCTAACAGACTTGCCGGCAACTCTCCACAACTGTCCATAACAATCTTAAAACTCATGACATGTTCTCCTATCTACCACTATTTCGCATTTGAAAATCTAATTCATATAGTTTTCATTACTATATATAATAGCATAGATTACCCATATATGTAAAGCATTTATGCACCATATATTTCTTGTTATTGTCTTTTTTTCATATTGCTATTATTACAATATTCCCAAAAATATATGCAATTGCGTTAAATAAGAGAATGTCAATTGTCAGGAACTTATTCCCCTTATGAAAAGTATTTAGATATGTATTTTTGATATTCATATGGAGACATAATTTCTATCTTATCATAATAAAAGTTCTCTCCATCTTGTGACTTCAAACCAATAAATCTTGATAAAGAATCTCTCACCTGCTGAAAGGTATTTGTATTTATGAAACCACCTGCCAGTTCAGATAATGTATCTTCCATACTATCTACATAATCATCAACAATAGATGTCTGTTATCATTTACCAAAACAGTTTTCGCAGATTTAGAAAGCTCTGAAATCGGTTCCAAAAATTTTTTAAAATTATTATTTATATATCCATAGATATCTTTTCGACTCACAATCTATCACTCCTCAGCACCCTCTGTCAAATATTCATTGCGCAATAATTTAACATCTGATAAAAACGAAACAAAATTTCGGTATATAGTATCCAGAGAATCATTTACACACTGATAAGTCACATACTCTCCGTTGTCAATATGTTCCGTGTGATAAAAATTACATATATCTGTAATTTCATATTTTCGCATATACGCATCAATCGCAAGCATAAAATGTGAACTGTGTGTTGTAAGAAGCACATGACATCCTATTTCCTTAATAAGCAACATCAGTATTTCGACAAATGAATTCTGCCACTCAGGATACAGATGGGACTCCGGTTCATCCAAAATTAACAATGTAGTTTCATCTATTTCTCCAAGTTCCAAAAGAATTTTTATAATAGAAAACAATTTTGAACCGGTAGCCAAATTTCCCGAATTTAATTTCATACTTCCATCCACATAAAATCTATCTCCATCTTTTGCCTCAAACTCGCCAGGCAAAATCAAATCAATTTTTTCCTTTATTACCTTATAACGTTCGTCAATAATTCCTCCCTCAAAAATTGACATATCACGAGGTGAATCCAACGTATACTTCAGCTGATTATCATGGCTGATTATCCTTGCTTCATTTACAAACGAAAGATTTCTATCCAAGTATTTATTAGCTCTTCCATAAACCGGCTCATTCAAAATATATGGATTATCAATAAAATGAACTTTTCTATATGGGGTATTCCAATATACCACCTCTTCTTTATCAGAAATTTCATTATCTTCTATATTTATTTTAAAACAAGGCTCTCCATGATTGTAAATTTCTATAAGAGAGTTCCCTCCATCCATGTTTACCGGTTGTATCTGTCCGTAAAACTCCAACATCAGGGTAGCATGTATAGACTGTTTCGCATAATGAATCAGCTCCGGATCACTGGTTATATTTTCTTTCGCCGTCAGCAAAATGGAGATAGCCTCATCCCGATAGGCGCAAAAACTTTTATAATCAATTTTTCTTGCCGTATAAGAATGTGTATAATACATACCTATAATATCCACATATGGTTCTTCCCTAATATCCAAATTTTCCAATTCATGAATTAAATCTACTAAATACATATCTATTTTATTAGGTACTACAGCCTCTTCATATGCATCGGAAAAAAATATATTCAAGCATTCATTTTCAATTTTCCTGCGCCCTCTCCTCATGGCCAGATAAAACGGAAATACTTCACACGCTTTTTCCATTTGTTCAATGGCATAATAGTATCTATCATTCAATGCTTTTTGCTTTAAATTAACTACACTGTCAATCAAAGAATACAATGCCTTGCCCACCGTCGTTTTTCCTGAATTATTCTGCCCCGTAATTACGGTCAATCCTTTAATCTCAATTGATGAATCTTTGACAATACCAATATTCTTCAGATGAATATTCATAAGCTGCCTCCAAAATTAATCTTATCTACATACATAAGTATGAACACCCATAACATTTTCTAACCAAGGTACCAATTCTTTTCCCCTGCTCACCAGGCACTCCTCAGCAACAAATTTCCTCTGCACAGATCTGCGTAAACAATAATAGAATCCACGCTTCGCATGGATTCTATTATCTTACACCCCCATCCTTTACCGGGAGCTTGTATACCTTACCAAAAACTGCCCTTACGCTATACGAAATTACATGCCGCCAAAAAGCCTGAGCACGTTAGCGTCGTCCTGCATCTTCTTACGCATCATACCAACACGATAATCCTGCAGCAATCTGTTTTTCTCTTTTTCAGAAACCGCCTTTGGAATATCCAAATCTTCAATACGGCTTCTGGAACCTACCAGATTAAGCGACGTATTCGTATTGCTGTTATATGCGTGCTCTAAGGAATTTGTGGTCGCACCGGTCTTGCTTCTGGCCGAATTAATCTTTTCAATCGCGGCATCAATATCGTCAATGTTGAAATTCTTCGTGACATCATAGCCATCAATTCCCAATGACTTCAAGGTCACATTCTCCATTCCAATCTTCATGCCTGTGCCGTCAGCATTGGCCGCAATATGCATATCTGCCATACTGCCGTCCATGAGCTTCATTTCATTGTATTTGGTTCCCACTGCGGAACGCTCCACATCCTGCAGCAACTGGTCTATCTCATTTTGTATCATTTCTTTGTCAGACTGACCATACAAACCATTGGATGCCTGAATACTAAGTTCGCGAATTCTCTGCAGTGAATCCACCATAGTTCCCATAGCCCCGTCCTTAATATTGGCTACGCCGATACCATCTTTGATATTGGCTGCTCCCACATTCAGGCCGTTGCTTTCTTTCTTCATCTTATTGACAATGGCAAGCCCTGCTGCATCATCTTTTGCCTGCTGGATTCTGTTTCCGCTGGCAATCTTCCCATAGATAGAATTGTTGTTCCTGATTCCATACACAGGATTTACGCTGTTGACTGCTCCTATCCTCATACTACACTCCTTTCCTGCACATACCTGAAATCAGTCGTGCATACTGTTATCTTCTTAAGTTCAGTATAATACAGCCCAACATAAAATTCAACAATTTTGGAAAAATTTTCCTCCAAACTTCATAATATCATTACCATCCTCCGTCAGCCGCCAATGGCATTTCCAGTATAAAGCTGATAATACTTACCTTTTTGTGCAATCAACTGGTCATGAGTTCCTCTTTCTATAATATGTCCCTGTTCCAACACCATGATGCAATCACTGTTGCGCACTGTGGAAAGCCTGTGAGCAATGACAAAATTAGTTCTTCCTTTCATCAAAGCATCCATTCCCTGCTGCACCAGCTTTTCCGTCCTGGTATCAATGGAGCTGGTGGCCTCATCCAATATCAGTACCGGCGGATCTGCAATCGCCGCCCTTGCAATGGCAAGCAGCTGACGCTGTCCCTGGCTTAAATTAGCCCCGTCGCCATGGAGCATGGTGTGATAACCCTCCGGCAGCCTTCTGATAAATCCATCCGCATTTGCCAATTTCGCCGCCCTTATCACCTCTTCGTCTGTGGCGTCCAACTTACCATATCGTATATTTTCCATCACGGTATCCGTGAACAAATGCGTATCCTGTAATACAATTCCCAAAGAACGTCTCAAATCTGCTTTCTTAATCTTTGTCACATTAATGGCGTCATAACGTATCTTTCCATCCTGAATATCATAAAAACGATTGATTAAATTCGTAATGGTAGTCTTGCCCGCTCCTGTGGCGCCTACAAACGCAATCTTCTGTCCTGGTTTGGCATACAACTCAATATCATGCAGAATCATCTTATCATCACGATATCCGAAATCCACATGGTCAAAAATCACATCCCCTTTCAGCTCCACATACGTTGTGGTATTTGTAGCTTTGTGGTAATGTTTCCATGCCCACATTCCTGTCCGGCCAGCGCTTTCCGTCAGCTCTCCGCCCGGCCCCTTCTGCGCGTTCACCAGCTCCACATATCCCTCGTCTATCTCCGGCGTTTCATCCATTAGTTTAAATATTCTGTCAGCGCCGGCCAATGCCATAATAATACTATTAAATTGTTGACTCACCTGATTAATGGGCATGTTAAAAGACTTATTAAAGCTTAAAAAACTGGCCAATCCTCCCAAAGTCAACCCCGACACGCCTGTAATGGCAAGAATTCCTCCGGCCACGGCACAGATCACATAGCTTAAATTGCCCAACTGTAAATTCACAGGCCCCATCATATTCGCAAATTTATTTGCCTTATAGGCGCTGTCAAAAAGCGTCTCATTCAGCCTGTTAAACTGTTCCAGACTTTCCTGCTCATGGCAAAATACCTTTACTACCTTCTGCCCCGTCATAGTCTCTTCTATACATCCATTCAGCGCGCCGATGGATCTCTGCTGCTCCACGAAATACCGACTGCTTAAAGACGCGATTTTCTTTGTGGTAGCTAACATGATGCCCACCATAACAAGTGTCAGAACGGTAAGCGGAATATCTAAAATCAACATATAAATCAAGACGCCGGCCACTGTAATGACACTGTTAAGCATCTGTGGAATACTTTGGCTAATCATCTGCCGAAGAGTATCAATATCATTGGTATACAGAGACATAATATCCCCGTGGGCATGTGTATCAAAATATTTAATGGGAAGCTTCTCCATTTTCTCAAACATGTGATTTCTGATGTTTCTCAAAGTTCCCTGGGCCACATATATCAATATTTTGGACTGGGTAAAGGATGCTGCCACGCCCAGGGCATAAAATATGGCCACTCTGCCAATAGCGCTCGCCAAAGGACCATAATCCGGGTTTGAACCGCTCATCAGCGGCAAAATATACGCATCGATTAATGTTCTCATGAACATGGTTCCCTGAAGGCTTGCGTAAACCGATACAAAAATACAAACAACCACTATGCCCCAGAAAATGCCGTAATCTTTCAAAGTATATCCCATCACACGTCCAAAAAGCTTACCAGGATGTTCAAGCTTAGGTCTTGGCCCCCTGACTCTGCCTCCAGGACCATGTCCTCCCGGTCCCGGACCTCCCATACCACCGGAACCATTCCCGCCGCCCGGCCCATGTCCATTGACCGAACCGTTCCTGCCCTGTTCTCCCGCACCTGATGTTCCCTGTTCTGCTGCAAGATATCTGTCTTCCGCCATATCAATTCCCCCCTTTCTCATCAAAATCACCGCTGCCGCTCATCTGCGCGTCATAAACTTCACGGTATATTTCGTTTGTTGCCAGAAGTTCCTGATGGGAGGCAAACCCGTCTATCTGACCGTCGTGCATTACAATAATTCTGTCAGCATGTTCCACACTGGAAATTCTCTGTGCAATAATCAGCTTTGTCGTACCCGGAATGGCCTCTTGGAAAGCGTTTCTGATTCTGGCATCCGTGGCCGTATCTACGGCGCTGGTAGAATCGTCCAGAATCAATATCTTTGGCTTCTTCAAAAGCGCTCTGGCAATACACAACCTTTGTTTCTGTCCGCCGGATACATTGGTTCCCCCCTGCTCTATGTAGGTTTGGTACCCATCGGGCAGCTTCTGAATAAATTCGTCTGCACAGGCCAATTCACAGGCATGCCTGCACTCCTCTTCCGTAGCCTTCTGATCTCCCCAACGCAGATTATCCAGAATTGTTCCCGAAAACAGAACATTATTTTGCAGCACTACCGCCACCTGATTCCGCAATGCTTCCATATCATATGCCCTTACGTCCACGCCTCCTACCAGAAGCTTTCCTTCCGTCACATCATATAGTCTGCTGATGAGATTGACCAGACTGGACTTGGCGCTTCCGGTGCCGCCGATAATGCCAATGGTCTCTCCGGACTTAATTTCCAAATGAATCTCTTTTAATACCGGCGTCTTTGCATCTTTTTTATAGGCAAAGGATACATGTTCAAATACAATACTGCCGTCTTTGACTTCCATAACGGGCGCTTCCGGATTGGCCAAATCCGGCGTTTCCTCCAAAACCTCACAAATACGTCTGGCGCTGGCCATGGACATCGTTATCATAACAAAAATCATCGACAGCATCATCAGACTCATTAAAATATTCATACAATAAGTCAACATACTCATCAAATGCCCCGTACTCAGGGTATTCTGCACTACCATATGAGCGCCCAGCCAACTGATCAGAAGGATACAGGTATACACCGTTAAATTCATAACCGGATTATTCCACATGACAATTCCCTCTGCTTTACAGAATATTTTATAAATATTATTACTGGCCTTCCGGAATTTTTCAATCTCATGTTCTTCTCGGACATATGCCTTAACCACACGGATTGCAGATACGTTTTCCTGAACGCTTTCATTTAAGGCATCGTACTTGGGAAACGCCTGCATAAAATGCTTTGTGGCTTGTTTCACAATCAGCCCCAACACACAACCCAGGAAAATAACCGCCGCCAAATATACGCTTGCCAGCCTGGGACTGATAACAAAACTCATAATCATGGCACATATCAAAGATGCCGGCGCTCTCATGCACATACGCAAAATCATCTGATACGCATTTTGCATATTGGTTACATCCGTGGTCAATCTTGTCACCAGACCGGAAGTACTGAACTTGTCAATATTAGAAAAACTGAATGTCTGTATGTTTTCATACATAGCTTTTCTAAGATTCCTGGCAAATCCCGCCGACGCACGGGCGCCATACTTACCTCCCATAATGCCGAAAGTAAGACCAATCAACGCCGCCGCTACCATAAACGCTCCAATCCAATAAATATGCCTCATATTTCCCGCTTCCACACCATCATCAATAATAGATGCCATCAGCAGCGGAATAATTGTTTCCATAATCACCTCGCCAATCATAAAAAACGGGGTCACAACGGAATCTTTTTTAAATTCTTTTATTTGAGCTCCCAATGTTTTAAGCATCTTTTTCACACTTCCTTTCTTCCCATGAAAGCCACAGCTATGATTCGGTTCCTCTTTGCTGTCCTTCCTGCAAAAATTCCTCTGCTCCGTTCCCCTCGCTAAGCTCCGTCCCATACTGCTCTAAATTTCCCAGCAACAACCCCAACAGCCTGCGCAGCTCCGCAACCTCTGCCTCCGACAGTCCCTGAAGCATCCGGCCTTCCAGCAGTTCCATATGCTTTTCAATCACTGCATGATTGGCATACGCTTCCTCCGTCAGTCGTATCCGTTTTAATCTGGCGTCCTTATCCATGGCCTGACGTATGATCAGACCATCCACTTCCATTACCTGCAGCGTATTGGTAGCCGTTGCACGAGAAATGCGAAATTCCTTCTCCAAATCCTTCTGATACACCGGTTCGCTGCTATGATGATATAAATATCCTAATATGCCCCCCTGCAGCTGACTCTTTGGCCCTTTGTCAAATTTGGATGCCCTCTTATGAATTATGTCTCTGATTTGATTATGAAGCACCCGTAGTATAAATGATACTCTTCTTTCCTCTTCCATTGTCTCCTTCCTTTTTGACAAAAAAATATTGTTAGCGCACTAACATATTTGTTAGCACACTAACAATATCGCTTTTTCACCCTTTTGTCAAGAGGGCAATTCAACTATTTATTCCCATTGATTTTCATCGTCAGACTGATTCTCTTCTTTGCTTCCTCCACGCCCAAAACCTGTACTTCCACAATATCTCCCACGCTGACCGCGTCTAAGGGATGCTTAATAAAGCGGTCGGTAATCTGCGAAATATGCACCAACCCGTCCTGATGAACGCCAATATCCACAAATACGCCGAAATCAATTACATTTCGGACAGTCCCTTTCAAAATCATTCCCGGTTTCAAATCTTTCATATCCAACACATCGCTGCGCAAAATTGGCCTGGGCATATCATCTCTGGGATCACGAGCCGGCTTTTCCAACTCTTTCAGAATATCAGTAAGCGTAATTTCTCCAATACCAAGTTCTTCTGCAAGAAGCTTTTTGTCTATCATCCGTTTTCCCAGTCCGGTGACTATATCCGAACTTCCGGCAGCCCCATGACCTGTGGCTGTGTTCTGACTGTCAACAGATGTTGTCCGGTTGTCTTCTGCTCCTGAGACCATCTGCTTCTTTCCCGCCTGTCCTTTTCCGCCGTTTTTTCCCACCGTTTCTTTTCCGTCCGGCAGCCCCATGGCCGCAGCCAACGCTTTCCCCATTGCGGTATTGGTATTTGCAACCCGCATTGTTTTCTGGGGATTCTTTTTCTGCGGCGTCTTTCCGGCCGTGACAGTCCCGCTTTTTCCTGAAACGCTTGAAGCAGTGCCTCCTGAAACGGATTGTTTGGTCATTGCCTGGGCGGCACTCTTTTTCTGTGCGGCACGTACATCTTCCATTGTCAACCCCAGCTTGTCAAGCAGTTTCATAGCCGCTTCATAGGACTCCGGATGTACGCTGGTGGCATCCAACGGATTATCCCCGTCCAGAATACGCATAAAGCCCGCACATTGTTCAAACGCCTTAGGCCCCAACTTTGCCACTTTCAACAACTGTTTTCTATTGGAAAAACGCCCGTTTGTCTCCCGATAATCTACAATATTTTTGGCTATGGTTTTGTTGATTCCCGATATATACTCCAGAAGAGATGCGGACGCAGTATTCAAATCAACTCCCACCTTATTCACACTGTCTTCCACTACACCGCTTAAGGCGGCGCTTAGTTTCTTCTGGTTCATATCATGCTGGTATTGCCCCACGCCAATAGATTTAGGGTCAATCTTCACAAGCTCCGCCAAAGGGTCCTGAAGCCTTCTGGCAATGGAAGCGGCGCTTCTCTGTCCCACGTCAAAGTTCGGAAATTCCTCTGTAGCCAGCTTACTTGCAGAATATACGCTGGCACCGGCCTCATTTACTATCACATATTGCACCGGCCTGTCCAACTCTTTCAGCAAATCCACAATAATCTGCTCCGATTCTCTGGATGCCGTGCCGTTTCCCACAGAAATCAAATCCACCTGATACTTCGTAATCAGCTTCTTTAGTTCTGCTTTTGCCTCTTCCACCTTATTCTGGGGCGCCGTAGGGTAGATAACCTTCGTATCCAGCACCTTTCCGGTAGGGTCCACCACCGCAAGCTTACAACCGGTTCTAAACGCCGGGTCCCATCCAAGCACCACTTTCCCCGCAATGGGAGGCTGCAGAAGCAACTGCTCAAGATTCTTGCCAAATACTGAAATAGCGCCGTCTTCCGCTTTTTCCGTCAGTTCATTGCGGATCTCCCGCTCAATGGCCGGGGCAATCAGACGGTCATAACTGTCCTCTATGGCTTCCTGCAATAAGGGATTGGTATACTCATTATCAGAAGTAATGGTCTGCTTTGCCAGATAACGCAAAATGCGTTCTTCCGGCGCATTTACCTTAACGGTCAAAATCTTCTCCGCCTCTCCCCGGTTCAATGCCAGTACTCTGTGCCCTGCCATTTTCTTCACAGGTTCTTCAAAATTATAATACATTTCATATACACTTTGGGTTTTCTCATCTTTTGCCGTACTGGTGATAATGCCCTCTCCCATGGTGGCCTCACGGATGTAACTGCGATAGTCCGCATTGTCGGAAATACTCTCCGCAATGATATCTTTAGCGCCCTGGATCGCTTCCTCCGGCGTTTTGACCTGTTTTTCCTCTTCCACATCTTCCCCTGTGACATACTTTGCTGCCTCTTCTATCACAGGCGCCTGTGCATCCTGCGCCAAAATATACTCCGCCAACCCTTCCAGTCCTTTTGCCTTTGCCACACTGGCCCTGGTTTTACGTTTAGGCCGATAGGGCCGGTACAAGTCTTCCACCACCACCAGGGTTTCCGCCGCCAGGATTTTCTCCCTCAATTCCTCTGTAAGCTTACCCTGTTCTTCAATGCTGCCCAATACCTGCTCCTTTTTCTCTTCCAGATTGCGCAGATACACAAGTCTCTCATACAGATCCCTGAGCTGTTCGTCATTCAACGACCCTGTAACTTCCTTTCTGTAACGGGAGATAAAGGGAATGGTACTCCCTTCATCTATTAACTTTACCGCAGCCTCCACCTGCCATTTTTCCACCTGTAACTCTTCTGTAATTTTCTGATAAATGTCCATACAAATGATACCTTTCCTTTCACTTTTGCCTCCGGACAGCCTGCCATTTCATCACGGCCGCCTTTCATCCGAACTCTTATCTTCGGCTTTTGGCCTATTATCTTACTTTGATTATACTGAAAAAATAAGAGAACTGCAATCTAAATGTTTCTTTTTCATATACAATTCTGTCCTATACTTTTTGCGGACTTTTTCTTCCAAATTTTTTTTGACAGATGAAGCGGAAAATGGTAAAGTAGAAAAAAGAAGGTTTCTCAAGACGGATAAAACAGTAAACTTTTGCCACCATGCGTATAAATAAAGGAGCCCCATGGTATGGACTTTAATCAAAATCAACGGAATCAGCAGAATAACGACGGTTCGTGGGACCGTTGGAACAGCAATGCCTCCAACAGCAGTTATTACAATCAGCCCACCCACAGACCTTACGGCCAGGCATTTACAATTGCCTCCGGCATATGCGGCCTGATGTCCGTGACTGCATGTTGTACCGGCATTTTATCCTTACCTCTGGGCGCATTAGGAATCCTTTTTGCCGCGCTTACTTACCGCAAAGGTAAAAAAATGAATTCCGCCTCCTTGGTGGGCGTGGTATCTTCCTGCGTGGGTATTATCTCCGCTGTGATAATAACAATCAACACCTTTACCATGCTTCCTGCCTTGATGGAAAACGAATCCTTCCGATACCAATTAGATACTATGACCCAGCAAATGTATGGTATGGATTTTCAGACATTTATGGAAGAATTCTACGGATATTCATTTGAATAATAAAATAAACAGCGCAGAGACGAAACTATAATCTAATCAGGAGGTTTTAGCATGATTTCTCCCATTCAAAATTTCAACACCAATTACTACTCTAATGCCAAAGTAACATTTGGTCCGCAAGATATGTCCGCCATGTTCCCGGAAGACAAGGGCGCAATAGACGGAAAATGTTTTCCTGGTATTGAACAGGAAGAAGACGCGCAGAAATCCGGTATTAAGAAGGACCCTTCCGAAGAATGTCAGACCTGTAAAAAGCGAAAATATCAGGATGGCTCGGACGAAATGGTATCCTTTAAGAGTCCTCAGCATGTTTCTCCTGAAAATGCCGGTGCTGCCGTGCGCGCTCATGAACAGGAGCATGTTTCCAATGCCTACAAAAAAGCCGCCATGAAAAACGGCAAGGTCATTTCCGCCTCCGTATCCATCCACACTGCGGTCTGTCCCGAATGTGGGCGTACCTATGTGGCCGGCGGTACCACCCATACGCAAATTAAATACTACAATGAAGACAATCCTTATCAAAAAAGTTTGAAATCCGCCGACAGGACAAAATATGAGGGAATGAATCTGGACTATGTGGTATAATCTTGACACCAAAAAGCATGGTGTCAACTAAAAAAATTACAATCTTAATACAGGAGACAGCGCATGAAACAATACAAAAAGAACTATGAGCTGAAAAATGCTGCCAAAGATATTCTCGACGGTAAATACGGCGGTGCGGTTCTCATATTTTTTTTGAGCGCTCTGATTTCGGGGATCGTGCGATTATTCATCAGCACAAATTTGAATATCACCGCGAACACTGCATATTTCAGTACAGGCTCCCAAAACACCTCCACGGCAATATCTTTTGTTTTTGACATTATCATGCTGGCGGCAAATATTGTTTTGGCTGTAATGAACGCCGGAATCACCTTATACTTTTTAAACGCCGCATGCGGACAACGCTGTACAATGAAAGATTTATTTTACGGTTTTAGGACAGAATCTTCCAAAACTTTAACCATTGCAAGCGCCCTGGTACTTTGTCAAACGTTTTCCCAATGGCCTGCCCAGTATTTTCTGCAGAATTATTTTGTTGACACAGATGTAAAATGGATATATTATGCAGCAGCAATACAATTTATATGCTGGTTAATTTTCATTCCCATCTCTTTAGGCATTAAATTATCCTTTTTCTTAATGCTGGATTTTCCGCAATATTCTGGGCAGGAAGTTCTGTCCCATTGCTGGCATGTGATGAAAGGGCAGCGGACCAGGCTGTTCAAACTGGAACTGAGTTTTCTTCCCTTGATAATACTATGTATCTTATCCTTTGGGATTGGTTTTCTCTGGCTGAATCCCTATATGCAGATGACTTATACTTGTTTTTTCCTGGATTTGATGAACCCAAAAGAGACTGCCTGATATGATTATGATTTATCTGTATATAGGAACCATGAACCTTTGACAGCTTGGCAAAAAAGAAAACCTGCCATCGACAGCTTAACTAATGAAATTAGGATATGAAAAAGCGATTACAAGTCTCATGGACTGTAATCGCTTTTCTAACTATTCTATTCATCGGATAACTTCTTTGTATTCATCCACTTCAAATAACCATTGATCAGTGCGTCCAGTCCTCCGTCCAATACTGCGTCTACGTTTCCCGTCTCAACATCAGTCCTATGGTCTTTCACCATAGTATAAGGCTGCAGCACATAGGAGCGTATCTGATTGCCCCAGCCAATTTCCTTTACTTCACCACGGATATCGGAAAGCTTTTCCACATTTGCTTCCTGTTTCAACAGATATAATTTTGCTTTCAACATCTGCATGGCCTTGTCTTTGTTCTGGAACTGGCTGCGTTCATTCTGACATTGCACCACCGTTCCTGTGGGGATATGGGTGATACGGATGGCAGACGAGGTCTTGTTGATATGCTGCCCGCCGGCTCCGCTGCTTCGATAGGTGTCAATACGCAAATCCTTCTCATCGATTTCCACATCCAAATCCTCTTCAATATCCGGCATAACATCCAGAGAGACAAAGGAAGTCTGACGTTTTCCCTGGGCGTTAAAAGGTGAAATACGCACCAACCGGTGTACGCCTTTCTCAGATTTCAGATAGCCATACGCATTGATTCCGTTGACCTGAAACGTAACCGACTTAATGCCGGCTTCATCTCCGTCCAGATAATCCAATACCTCTACCTGAAACCCCTTGCGCTCCGCCCACCTGGTATACATACGATACAACATTCCGCACCAGTCGCAACTCTCCGTTCCGCCCGCGCCGGCATTTAACTTTAAAATGGCATTGTTTTTATCATATTCACCAGAAAGCAATGTCCCTATGCGCAATGTCTCAAATTCACTGATAAATTCGTCCAGTTCCGCCCGGATATCCGGTATCAGAGAAGCGTCTTCCTCTTCATAACCCATTTCAATCAGCGTCAGGATATCTTCATACTGTCCGGAAAGCTTGTCACAGCCTTCCACAACATCCTTCAAACTCTTCAATTCTTTCATTTTACCGTTGGAGCGTTCAGGATCATCCCAAAAACCGGGAGCCTCCATCTCCATTTCCATCTCTTCTATGCGCTTTGACTTGTTTGCCAGGTCAAAGTGAATCCCTCACTTCCGCTAATGGAGTTTCATAAGACAAAATTTCTGTCTTCATCTGGTCTAATTCTACCACTTAACGTCACCTTCTTTCCACCTATTAGAATTTTAATCAATTCTGGTTATGCCTTTCGGCCACAACACAATTTATATTTCTTACCGCTGCCGCAAGGGCAAGTGTCATTAGGATATACTTTGATGTTACTGCGTTTGGAAGGAGTTTTCGCCAAAGTGTCATCTTTATTGGTGCCTGTGACCTTTGCCACCTGTTCCCGCTCTACCTTTTGCTCCACCTTAATATGGAGAAGAAGACGAACAGTTTCTTCCTTGATATTCTGAGTCATCTCATCAAACATATCATAGCCGCTCATTTTGTATTCCACCAAAGGATCTCTCTGACCATATGCCTGCAAACCGATTCCCTGACGAAGCTGTTCCATATCGTCAATATGGTCCATCCACTTCCGATCAATTACCTTCAGCAGAATCACTCTCTCTAACTCACGAATGGCCTCGGCATTGGGAAATTCCGCTTCCTTACTCTCATAAAGTTTCACGGCTTCTTCTTTCAATTGCTGCTTAAGACTGTTCTTTTTCGGCTTCTGTACCCGCTCTGCAGACAAGGGTTCCAAAGGAATTGTGGGAAGAAGGAGCGTATTCAATTCTGTGAAATTCCATGTCTCCACTTCTGCGTCATCATTGATGCTGATGTCCACACAATTCTCCACAATATCCGTAATCATCTTATAGATGAAATCTCTCATACTCTCGCCGTTTAATACACGACGGCGCTCTTCATAGATAATTTCCCTTTGCTCACTCATAACCCTGTCATACTCCAACAGGTTCTTACGAATACCAAAGTTATTATTCTCTATCTTTTTCTGCGCAGATTCAATGGCATTTGTAAGGGCCTTATGCTCAATCTCCTGCCCTTCCGGAATACCCATGGCGTTAAACATGCCAATGAGCCTTTCGGAACCGAATAATCTCATCAAATCATCTTGAAGAGAAATATAAAATTTAGACTCGCCTGGGTCTCCCTGACGCCCTGAACGCCCTCGCAGCTGATTGTCGATCCGTCTGGATTCATGACGCTCTGTACCAATAATCTTCAAACCTCCGGCGGCTCTGGATTCTTCGTCCAACTTAATATCCGTACCACGTCCTGCCATATTGGTAGCTATGGTAATAGCGCCGTGTACACCCGCGTCCGCTACGATTTCCGCCTCCAGCTCATGGAACTTCGCATTCAGCACTTTATGCTGCAATCCCCGCTTTGTGAGCATTTTACTCAACTCTTCACTGGCCTCAATGGTAATGGTACCTACCAAAACCGGCTGTCCCTTAGCGTGAGCCTCTTCCACGGCCGCTACAATGGCATTGAGTTTTTCAGCCTTTGTTTTGTATACAGCATCCTGTCTGTCAAGACGAACCACCGGCAAATTGGTTGGAATTTCCACCACATCCATACCGTAAATTTCACGGAATTCCTTTTCTTCCGTAAGCGCGGTACCGGTCATTCCGCATTTTTTCTCAAATAAGTTAAAGAAATTCTGGAACGTAATGGTGGCAAGAGTCTTACTCTCCCGCTTCACCTTCACATGTTCTTTGGCCTCTATCGCCTGATGCAGACCGTCAGAATAACGGCGTCCTGGCATAATACGCCCTGTGAACTCGTCCACAATCAATACCTGATCATCTTTCACCACATAATCCTGATCTCGGAACATCAAATTATGCGCCCGCAAAGCAAGGATAATGTTATGCTGAATTTCCAGATTTTCCGGGTCCGCATAGTTCTGAATGTGAAAGAAATCCTCCACTTTTTTCATTCCGGCGGCGGTCAAATTGACCACTTTATCCTTTTCATTGACAATAAAGTCCCCTGTCTCTTCCTGCACCACCCCCATGATGGCGTCCATTTTGGTCAGCTCCTGCATATCCTCGCCACGCTGCATACGGCGTGCCAACAAGTCGCACATTTCATACAGCGCGGTGGACTTGCCACTCTGTCCCGATATAATCAAAGGAGTTCTGGCCTCGTCAATCAATACCGAGTCCACCTCGTCAATAATACAGAAATACAAATCCCGCAGCACAAGCTGTTCTTTATAGACTACCATGTTGTCCCTAAGGTAATCAAAACCAAGCTCATTGTTGGTCACATAAGTAATATCACACTGATATGCCTTCTGTCGTTCCTCCGAACTCATACTGTTCAGCACCACACCTACAGTAAGCCCCAGAAATTCATGTACCTGTCCCATCCATTCAGCGTCACGCTTTGCCAGATAATCATTGACAGTTACCACATGGACCCCTTTGCCCTCCAATGCATTCAAATATGCGGGCAATATGGCTGTCTGTGTTTTTCCTTCTCCTGTACGCATCTCGGCAATTCGCCCCTGATGAAGAATGATTCCGCCTATCAACTGCACACGATAGTGCTCCGAATGTAGTACACGCCTGGCCGCTTCACGGGCCGTAGCATAGGCTTCCGGAAGCAAATCATCCAATGTGGCGCCTTCCGCCAGCCGCTTTTTATAATCCGCTGTTTTGGCGCGAAGTCCCTCGTCGGAAAGCGCCATCATTTCCGGACGCAGCGATTCAATCTTGTCTACCAGCGGCGCAATACGCTTTAATTCCCTGTCACTATGTGTTCCAAATATTTTATCAATTACTTTCACGGATTTCCATACCTTTCTATGGTCTGTCTCTTCATTCACCGCCAGAACTGTTACTGCTTACTTCCTGTCCGATCACCACGCGCCGCACTCACAAGAGCCGCGATTTCCCGCGCAGATGTGTCAGACGTCTTCTGGCTGGTCCGTAACCACAAACTTACAGTTTATTGTAACAGATTTGTCCGATAGATTCAACACCCATATTTCATATATCCGTGAACTTTTTATTAAAATTAGAGGCGGCATATTTTTTTTGCATATTTTTTGCCATTTACTCTATCACTTTACCATATGCTCTTACCGCATCCACAAACCGTCGGATATATTTCATGGACAAACCACCCTTTTGAATATAACAATCGTGTATATTTCCCTGGGAATCTATCAATGAAATCATAACCTGTGTTTTCCTGAATACACTTGTATTGTAATCTTTTACATAACTGATATATGGAAGCAGTTCTTCTATCTCCGCCCGGTCCGTAATCTGCAATACAGGTATCACTCCAGATTCGCTATAAGTTCCCACAAAGTTATCATATACCGTTTCGGGAAATCCTAACTCCTCTGTTCCTGTTTCCATATGGTCCCAATTATCCACACCGTTTAAATTCTCAGCCCCATCATCCTGACTTTCGGCTGTCCCCAGCTCCTCATTGACGCCATACTTTTCAATGGCTCTGGCAATAATTTCTTCTTCAGTCTCCCCCTCTTCCGGATACACCTGAAATTGAAACCTGATCGCTTCAACAGAAGAAGCGTCTATGGGCCGCACCCATTCCTCGTATCCTGCCTGTTCCATAATTTTTATCACTTCTCCCATAGAGGAATAAATATATAAAGAATACACATTTTTTCCCACAGTACTGTTAAATTTAAACTGCTTAATCCCCTCCAACTGAATATTCACCAAAGGCTGTCCTTCTCCCAACAGCAATTCCTCCGTATGCTCCAACACATATTGGTTATACGCCCTGACAATATCCCCTATCAGCTCCATATTTTTAATGGAAAGCATCCTTCCTTCCCTGATCAGAATCATTTCATCCAATCCTTTTACATCCTCATCACTGATCAAATAGGTATATTCCAGATACTCCTTACTTGTGAAAAAAGGCCACAGTACATCCTTGTCCGCCGAGACCTTGTAACTGCGATAATAACTCATTCCGTTCTTCAAAGTCACTTTTACATCCACGCCCTCATAACCCCTTGCCGCCTTATTTTCACTGTTTTTGCTTGCCCGGTTTTCCCAATCCACCGCTTGTTCCAGGAAAGCATACGCCGCCTCCCCGTCCAGAAAACACATATTTTCCAGCGCCTCCCTTGACGCCCATGAGGATATGGCTTGACGATTGGAAAATTGGTTGTCAAAAACGGCGACCTGGGCAATCTCATCCTTTTGAGGCAGATACTTATCATATCCAAACCAATCTCGATTAAATGCAACACAAATAACCAAAACCATTATCGCTGTTGCCGCCATTTGACACTTGTGGTTAAAAAAAGCTTTGAATTCCATATAAAACACAACATCCAATACGCCAAAGACAAACGCTGAAATCAATACAGCCCCAAAAGATCTCCATGTCAGCCCTACAAGTCCTGTCATATTATCCGTCATCAAAAGGAAAATCATCCATCCTACCATGCCGGCCACCACTCCGGACGTCACTCTTAACACCGCTGTTACTATCTTATTCCGCACGCCCTGTTCCGCAAGCTCGGAAGCTCTTTTCCGATAAAGCAGCCAGCCGCACACACCCAGCGCCGCTGCTGCCAACAAATTGACCGCCACCATCACCGCCCTGTTCCACGAGTCTTCCATCCCTTCTGCAGAAAACAACAGATTCATGGCTGAAAAAAGGGGGGAAAAATATCCGATTATTTCATTGGATGAACTTTTGACATAGAACGCAGACATATATTGTTCAAAAAACACATGTATCATTCCATATATGCTGATAGCGCCAAACCCTAAAAGCATCATATTGACCAGCGTATTCAAAATATTGCCGCTCATCATCACTGCTACCAGAACCAGATGATATACTAAACAGAAAACCGTCAATATCACCAAAAGACTTTTTAAAGTCAATACACACATACTGCCCACTGCGGCTGCGCCGCCCAGCCTGCCCACAAATCCGCCCGCTAATAATAAAGTCATAATGAGGCATACCAAATACGGAGCCAGCCATACTACAATCCCATCTAAATAAAAGATGGTATACAGAACACTTCGCTTCACTGGCAAACTATGATAAGTATCCACTCTGTTTTTATGAAATACAAATTGGAAGCCAAACAGACCGGCCACCACCCCTGCCGCCATTGCGATAACTCCGCCCACGGAAGTCAGGTATCCTCCCAAAAAACGTCCTGTCTGCACCAATTCTCTCCTGATTTCCTCATCACTCAACCTGCTTACTTCTGTCCAATCCACCTCCAGATTGCTTCTGACCAACAGCCACGCCATGGGCAAAGTCAGAAAACTAATCATTGTAAATAATACTGACATCCACATCTTATGCCGCAAATCTTCCCCCATCGCCTTAAAGAATAAGCGTCTTGACATCATAACCATTTACCTCCGT
Source organism: Lachnospiraceae bacterium (assembly GCA_022793065.1). Classification (GTDB taxonomy): domain Bacteria; phylum Bacillota; class Clostridia; order Lachnospirales; family Lachnospiraceae; genus Acetatifactor. Next base: position 3,315 of record JAAWCE010000064.1, on the reverse strand, counting down.
TTCACTGATAAAAATTTCCTCCAGAGACAGAGGCAACAGCTCATAAAACACCAGATTTTGCTGTTCCATAAAACTCTCCACTTCTTCCCTTTTTCCCCTCACAGTAAATGTATAAAGCGCCCCTCTGTTTCCTATGGTTACTATATTTAACCCCTCTTCTATCTGGGACAACTGCCCCTTTTCTTTGATGATACATTGTATCTTGTGGATATTCAGCTTCATTTCATCCAAATCTTTCTCAAATAAAATTCCTCCTTTATGAAGCAGCCCTACATACTCGCAGATATCCTCCAATTCCCGCAGATTATGAGATGCTATCACCGGCGTCAGCCCTCTCTCTTCTATCTCTCTGACAAATAACGCTTTTACCGCCTGACGCATCACCGGGTCCAGGCCGTCAAAAGTCTCATCACATAATAAATATTTTGTATTTGCACAGACACCGCATATCACGGAAAGCTGCTTTTTCATTCCTTTAGAAAAAGTATTGATTTTGCGCTCGTATTCCAATCCAAACTTCTTCATCAGTTCCGCCCATTTCTCCACGTTAAAATCAGGATAGTACGTCTGGTACAACCGTATCATATCCTTTGGCGTTCCGCTTTTAAAAAAGTATTGGTCGTCCGAAATATAAAAAATTTTTCCTTTTGCTATGGGATTATCATACACCTCATCACCATCCACGGTAATACTGCCTTCATCCGGCCTAAAAATACCACAGAGCAACCGCATTAGAGTGGATTTTCCGGCGCCGTTGGTTCCAATCAGCCCAAATACATGCCCTTCCTCAATCACTGCACTGACATTATCAACCGCCTTAACCACATCAAACCTTTTGCTTACTTTCTGAAACTCTATCATGCCGCCTCTCCTATCCAGTTACATAGATAATACTTTTATTCCTTTTGTCCATCTTCATATATCCGGTGCAAATATTCCATAAGCTGCCCTTCTTCAACGCCGGTTTCCTTTGCCTGTCGAGTTATCTCCTGCCATTCCCTCAGCACTTTACTCTGTTTATTCTCCCGCCACTCATTCTCTGCCGTCACATAACTGCCTCTGCCGGAGACAGTATAGAGATAACCGTCTTGCTCCAGTTGGGCATATGCACGTTGAATTGTATTGGGATTCACTGACAGCTCCATTGCCAGACTCCGCACACTGGGCATCCTGGTAAGCGGTTCCATCCCGCCGCTGATAATCATCTTCTCCAGCTTCTCTACCACCTGCTCATAGATAGGGCGTTTATCCCGGTAATCTAACAAAATCATTGCTTTTTCCTTTCTCTTTACCTCTATTCACAGTTTTTTATTTTCACATTCATGTTCATAACAAACTTCCAAATCTTCCATTTATAACAACGCACAATAAAAAATGCTATAAGTGTATTAATTATCTTAATACACTTATAGCATTTTAAAATAATTCTGTCAAGAAGAAATACAGAATCTTCATAATTCCAACCGTCTTCCATCCAAAACAGCCTCCACAAGTTGATCTCCCTGATAAGATAGTTTTAAAGAAAAGAAATCCGCCCCTGTTTCCAATAACCTGAAAAATATTTCATCCCCCTGCCAGATAGGCAATTCATATACTTTAGATTTCTCCACCCATTCCAGCTCACCTTCATCGCAATCCGTAAGAACACCTTTATAAACATCTGCTGTGTAAAGAAATATATATTCTATCGGCGCTATATCAGTGCAGAAAGTAATAATTCCTCTTAGTTTCCAAGAAACCAACTCAAGCCCTGTTTCCTCCCGCACTTCCCGCAGCAAACAATCTTCCGGTGATTCTTTCTCTTCAAAATGCCCCCCAACCCCAATCCATTTATCCTTATTAATATCTTTTTCCTTTTTCACCCGATGCAGCATCAGGTAACAGTCATCTTTCTCTATATAGCAAAGTGTATACATATTACTGCCCATAGTCTTTTATTCAAACCTCCCTTCGTTCTTTTGACCAATTCTCTTTTATGTTATAGAATACAGCGCCAACAAAAACTACATTGTCAATATACAAACGGTACCCAGCCTTTCAGCCGGGTACCGCTCATTCTGCTTTGCCGAATAATTTACTTACACCTTATTCTGATTCTCTGCGACGTTTTACAATTACAGCAACGCCTGCGGCAGCCATTGCCAATACTACAACCCAAATCATAGCGACGCCGTCCATATGGTCGCCTGTCTTAGGTGCATTAGACTGTGATACATCTTCTGCCTCATTAGAATCATCACCTTCGTCCTCATCTTCCGAATCATCGGGCTCCTCTGCGGGGTCCGTAGGAGTAGGATCTTCCGGTGTAGGTTCCGCCTTAGCTGCAATTGCATAAGAACTGAAGCTGCTTGCAACAAAGGAAACTTTTCTGCCATCTTCGCTCAGAATTCCATCTCCCAGTGTTTCCCATACATTGCTTCCGTCCGCAATATGGAAAATTTCAACCCCATTAGATGTATTGATTCCTTCAGGAACATCTAAAGTAACATACATGGGAACATCAAATTCTTTGCTCGGCTGCTTAATCCATTCACTTTCAGAAGATTCTCTTACCATCAATACGAAGCTAAATACCTTTACAGCGCCAACATTCAATTCCGCCGGCTTTTCCTTCGTATTATCATCTTCTATTACAATCATTCCTTCCTGGCTGGATGTCACGTTGAACTCTGTATTCTGAATCTCTACAGTGGGCGCAACTTTGCTGTGGTCAACCTGCACTTTCCGTTTTCCGCCATTGCCGGCAATCAGTTTCTCTTCCAACTCTTTCAGACTGTTAAGTGATTTTACCACTGCCTCGGCAACTTTATCCTTCTTCTCGCTGGCAGTACCTACGATAGCATCCTTAAGGTCACTGAAGATCTGTTTTACTGCCTCAAATACTTTTTCAGGTTCCGTTTCTTCCTTCACTTTATCCAGCTCATTTACTGCTTCATTTACCTTTTCGTCATTCACGTCCGGTGTTGCTGTCGGTTCGTCGGTTTCACCAGGTGCGGGTGTTTCACTTGGATCTGGTGAGCCGCTTGGATCCGGTGAGCCACTTGGATCGGGTGAGCCGCTTGGATCCGGTGAACCACTTGGATCCGGTGAACCGCTTGGATCCGGTGAACCGCTTGGATCCGGTGAACCGCTTGGATCGGGTGAGCCACTTGGATCGGGTGAACCGCTTGGATCGGGTGAGCCACTTGGATCCGGTGAGCCGCTTGGATCCGGTGAACCGCTTGGATCCGGTGAGCCGCTTGGAACAGGTGAACAGCGTGGAAGAGGGGAAGAGCGTCGTGGAGGGGAGAAGGGTCGGGGGGGTGCGACTCGTGG
>JAAWCE010000012.1 GCA_022793065.1 Lachnospiraceae bacterium | reverse complement strand
GTTGCCAGTTTCTGGTTTCTGCCAAATTCTATGCTCTTATGCAATAAAATAGAGCTCATAAGCTTTTCTATACGATCTGACGCTGTGTTACTTATTCAGATGTGATTGTGGTAATGTTTGTTTAGACAAATGCGAATTTTCTTCTCTATTAGCGGTTATACTTTGCTCCTGCATAAATCAGCAACGCCAATCCCACAACAAATCCCAATGCAAAAGCGATAAAACTTAATGCTGAATCTGTTATACCAATTATTATAGCAGTCAGCAAAAGACCAATCCCAATAAAGATTACACCCCAACCTGATATTTTACAAAAAACTTTTTTATCACTTGGAGACACTTTGTCATAATGATAACTATGAAGCAAAGTGATTTTTTCCTTTTTCCACATCAAACAACCAAGATATATAAAAACAAGTGCAAATACACCTATTCCAATCGCAACACCCATCGTTTCCGTCATAACAATCCCCTCCAAATCCTGATTTTCTGGTTAACCTATCATCAAAATTATACCTCAACTCTTTGCAAATTTCCATACATGGCATCATTCTATTTTCATACACAAAAACAGCGGGCAGGATATCCCAAAATCCCCGGAACCTGCCCACTGTTTTCTTTCAAATATTTGTGCTAACTTCCGCCCCGTTGCGGAAGGTGAAAACCACCCTTCCATCTGAATAGACCGTTGCGTAATCCACACCCCTGTGGAACAGCTTCTCGTTGAAGTCCACTGGCAGCTCCTCCGTTTCGCCAAGCCCCACAAGGAAGCTACTGGTTCTCCTTCCTCTTCCGCTCTTTTCCCAGGCTGTCCCGTCGGCTCTCCAAAGCGGCGTACCAGCTGGCATACCCGTCATACTTTTTGCGGTAGTCGTGCTGGTCAAGTTTCCGGGTGGCGTTCTCATCGACCAGCTCCTGGATCAGCCCCGCAGTCACCTCCATCTCATCGCTGACTGCCTCCATCTCCGAATCGATGGGACCACAATCCGCCAGGGCTTCCATGACCGCCCTACAGTCACCGATCACTTTCGCCCCTTTTTCCATCAGAATGCCGAGCACTCCCAGAAACATCTCCTTTATCCTCTGCTCGTACAGATTGAATTATCTTCAAATATTAAGCCATTGGATAAATGCTGTCTTATCTGTACTATTATAGCCCGCATTTTTGTAAAAATCCAATATCTCTTTTTTTCTGCTTCCTGTCAGCAGCATCATTTTATAGCAGTTACATTGCTTTGCTATCTGCCTTGCATACTCTAGGCATTCTGATGCTAAGCCGCGCCCTCTGAAATCTGCATGGGTGACAACATTTTCTAAAAAAGCGTATGGACGTATATTTCTCGTCAAATTGGGAATAATAACACATACACACGAAGATACAATTTTCCCAGAAACTTCATTCACAATCAAGTGATGGTTTTCATCATCTAAAATCTGTTTCCATACATTGTCCAAACAATCAGACTGTTCAGGAACAGATTCTTCATGCAGATATATATACAGTTCCAATATTTCTTCTAAATCTTCTTTTTTAGCTTCTCTTACCATTCTTTTTACCCCTTCATACCATTACAATTTCTTCTGATAATTTTCCAGTTAATGAAAGATTTTAACAATATTCACAACATTCGATTGACAGCCTCTTGATTTTTTAACTTAAAAATCAGGTATTGAAAATATCATCCATCAATTCATCTGCACGTTCTGTAACACATTAATTATAAGCCATGTTTTTCAAATCTTTAATCGATATGATTTGTGGCATTTCATAATCTCCTTTCTGAAAATAATATACAATAGAAATCATAATTTTTATCCATTCTTTCACCATAATCATATCATAATTATCCTATTGTATTAACCTTTCTGCACCGCTTACCCAAGCAGTTCATATGTAGGCCTGTTCCCACCAACCAACAAATCATCCAACCCTTTCCCAAGGGAAATATCCCAATTAGCAACGGCAACTGTGATTCCTTCTTTTTGCAACGCTTGTGCCAAACAACTTTGTGATTTCAGCACTGCCATATTTTTTTCCTTGTCGGCATCAAACGCAATGATTAAAATATGTACGCCTTTCTGTTTCATTACGTCAATCGGACGGTGCCCTGGTTTTCCTTCCAATACTTTTGCATATGAATTGACCCCAGGAACAGAAATCACTGGATTCTTCAGATAATTTTCCCCCAAGATTCCTTTCTTTTCCCCTTCCGTAATGTAACACAAGAACATGTCATCCTGCGCATCTGCATAAATCCCAATGTTATTCCCTGCCTGGCAGCCCTTCTTGTAATAATTTTTCAGGTAGCCCTGCCCTGCCGCCTCCTGATCTTCTTTAAAGGATGAGAAATTATGGTACTTCCCATACCCATCATCCTGATCTAACCGTATCCTTAGCCGATATATATTTCCATCTGCGTCATATAACGGGAACAATATGCCTGGATTTCCAGCAAATGTCCATTTCCCCTTTTTGTTAAGGTAAGCCCCAGGCACACCTTCCAGGGATCCAAACTTTCTGACAAGTTTCTCCGCAAGTTGTACCCTTAAAGGATTTTTCTGATAAATCCTGCTTTGATACCTTTCAAAATCCTTCACCGGAAAAGAGCAAATATAATGTTTCCTTATCAATTCATCCGTCCATCCTTCCCCTTTCAGATAATGGTAATGGCACTCTTCCAATATCAATTCCGATAACAGCCCGCGGTAAATTTTATCCAGTTCCCTATTGCTTAAGGGTTCCATAATATCTACCGGAATCAATTCACGGTACTGCAATTTTGCATAGTCAAAACCGCTGATCTTCTTTCCCTGATTCTGCAGCTCCTTTGCCCGTCTCTGTCCGGATTCCTCATAAATAGAAGCCTTTGCCTGCCTGGAATCGCAAATATAAATATAATATTCCCCATCCCTGCCAATCAAGTTGGTTTTCATACAGTCACGCTGACATACAATAAGTTCTCCTCCGTCTTTTCCCGGCATAATCCCGCACCAGTCAGGCCCACCGCAAATAGGGCACCGATTCTCCTTTGAAAAGTTTTTAAATCCATGCGCCATATTCCATACCTCCTTTGAAATCGGGTAGGAGGTAGATAATTATTTTATCTACCGACCTCCCACACCACCGTACGTACGGTTCCGTATACGGCGGTTCCTTAGTTTTCACATACTTTCAAATAGAACTCTGTAAATGTTGGGTATCCAAGTTCACGGAG
>JAAWCE010000003.1 GCA_022793065.1 Lachnospiraceae bacterium | reverse complement strand
GTCTATTGCTAAAGCATTTAAGGCACATTTAGAGCATAGTGTTGTTTTTAATTCTTCTTCCGCTTTTCCGCAGTCTATCCGTAAAATATTTCTCTCAAAAGTTGTTACATCAATACAGTTATGACATACATTATACGTTGCATAAATAAAACTCATATCTTATCCGTCCTTTCCTTTTGGTGTTTTAGAGAAATAAAGAAAGCATTCCGATCAGTTTTTCCTGTCCTATTCATTTCATGTTATAATTTGTTACAGATTTTTGTTTCCCTTATTTTTGCCCTTATGAGGGTTTTGTAACATGAGGGAAAAGAATATAACACAAGGGAAAGAATAAGGGCAAATTCACTTGCTATAAATTTAGCGTTTTCAAGGGTTTGCGGTCTTTTTGAAGATAAGATATAATAGATATTAAATTCTATAAAAAGTGTCTTATCAGAATTCCCATTTGTGGGGGAGTGAATGGGAACATTTTTCCGAAAAGGGAGAAAAAATAACAGAAAGATAATAAAATTTTCTTGCATATTAAAAGGGAATGTGGTATAATTTTTTTATGTTCAAAGACATATAGAAATAAATATGTTTTAGGCAGATATGGTTCATTGGTAGAACGCTAGCTTCCCAAGCTGGAAAGGCGGGTTCGATTCCCGTTATCTGCTTTAAGGTTAAGAAAGTCCTGATGAGATCAGGATTTTTTTATATTCAGAATGAAAAGGTAATCTTATCTATGTCTGTGTTGGTGTTTTACTTTATAATAGGTGTATTAATAGAATAAGAAGGTGTTATAAATGGGTGTGTTACCAATAGAAGATGTGAGTAAGACATATCTTGAACATTCAATGGTTATCCATAATTTTGTAATTAAGGTTGGAAGTCAAATAAAGGACAGCCTTTGTCGTGTATTTGGTGACAGTGTACAATATCAATGGCGTGAAAATAATGATAAAGTGGTTATTCCAGATGTATCCATTATATGTAATATGAGAGATAGAAAAAATGTTTCATTCACAGGAATTCCACGTTTTGTAATGGAAGTCTTATCTGATGCGACTGAAAACTATGATAGAAATGAAAAAATGGATATTTATCGGAATGTTGGTGTGTCTGAATATTGGATTGCAGATTGGCGAAAGAAGCAAGTAGAAATATATATGTTTGACTTTAAAGAGGATGATACAAGTTATTCTTATCTTTATAAAACAGTCACAACGGATAATAAAGAAGAACTGCAAATGGTAATGTTTCCTAATCTGCATATTTCTTTTGATGAATTGTTTCATATTGAGTAGGGATAGTTGGGGAGATCATGTAAGGCTTATGGATTACAGTTTTTACAAGGCGTATATCCCTGAGAGATCAGGTCTTCCCGGCTTCCGGTATATTCTTCCTTGTTGGCATCTTTTATCTGGTTTATGCTGGAACAATGAGGATAGTGAAATTTCTGGGAACCGGTATTTAAAATATACGTTATTGCCTGGGGATTTTGTGTATTGGCAGTACCCGTATCTAAACTGCTGTCCCCTGTTGCGTAATCAATGATAATACCAGGCTGTACGTTATAGGCATATACGCAGAATAATATGCTTTCTCCCATGTCTTCAACAGACTGGGCTTCCATTAATACCCCTGAAGCTAATAAATTCGTATTCTCATAGATGGGGGTGACACGATATAAGACATGATTCCCGCTTTCTTTTACATAATCGGCGACCATATTTTCAAATGGCAGCATACCTTCCATATTCAGATAACGAGTACCTGTAATCAGATTTTTTGCATTGGCGTTTTCTCCCGAAAGCTGATATCCGATTAAATGGCATCTGTTATACAAGTAATGCCCATCCACAATATCATATTTTGCAGATTGCCAGCCGGAAGGCTTGACATGTCCTATACTGCCTCGTTCTTCTGTGGGCATAAGGTCCAGGCCGACAGAAGCGATGGCCGCCTGGCATCTGCCTAAATCATCTAAGTCGCTGTAAGATTCGTATGAAGTTACAGTGAAATCCTCTTCTGAAAAATAGGGTATGTTGTCATTTACAGTGATGTAAGGTTGGTCCATGTATGGCGGGATTTCAGCAAGGGTAAAGACCTGATTGGATAATTGGGGAGCGCGCTCAGATTGGTTGTTAAAAACTGAGGTTTGGGAAGCGTCGGCATCAATTGATATGACAAATTGTCCACAGGCACACAATGTCAATGTGATGGATGAAATAAGCGCTGCAAGTGCAATCTGTAGTTTACTTTTTTTCATTTCCAATAGATCTCCTTTGTTTTTTTATAAGAGTTTCCTCATATATTCAATTTATGTTTTTCATACTATAAATAGAATTTATCATGTAGTATCAGATAGTTCCGCAAGAAGTGTATGATTCCTTTATTACTGTACATGGCTTTTACTTATTCCTTATTTTACCTCAGGTCATTTGTAAAAACAAGTTTTGAGGTTATTTCAATGAGGTATGTGGGGGTCAGGAATAGGTATTGATAATATTCTCGGCAACTTTTCGTTTGGTGATACACTGATTCATGGCTTGCTTTTCTATGTAATGATGGGCCTGGGGTTCTTCCATTTTCAGCTCGTTGATTAACAGCCATTTTGCACGGTTTACAAGTTTGATTTCTTCCATTTTGTCTTCCATGGACAATGTCTTTTTTTGAATTTTGCGCAAACGTTCTCTGGCGCTGGCCATCCATAAGAACGCTTGTGCAAGCGCTTGTTTCGAGGTGGGTTTGGAGAGAGTAAAAACGCCGTGTGTCACCACTTTATCATAAATTTCCATATATAGTTCAGATTTTACAAGCAGCAGCACAATGGTACCTTGTGTAGTACACGCATCAATGGCAAAGCGTATTCCGGGGTCATCCGGAAGGGGGGAATTTATGATAATAAAATCAAAACTGTGCTCGGAGAACATTCTCTGGGCGGCGCTGACACTGGACACAGAATGAACCAAAGAAAAGGAGGATGGGGGAATTAAAGGCGATAAAGCGGAATTGAATTTTTCAGATGCCGAAGCCACAAGTACGCTATACACTCTTTCTTCCAAACTCATGTTAGTCCTCGTTTCTGCGCTGGGGCGGTATTTTGATTTCCTGACCCAATTGCACTTTTATATATATGTTTATTTTTGCCTGGTGTGCGTATCATTGATAGGGTAGCCAGCCAGATTGACTTCCTATTGCGGGGATTGTATAAAAAAGGAGCAAATCCTCATTCGTTATGTGATAGGAAGCTTACAGGAATCTGCGCTTTCAGTATTGCCGTCTGACGGGCGGTTGGTATTGCAATAAATATCCAGTATGGCGGACGGAATATGTTCTTTGACAAACGTGCTGTTTAAAGCAAGCTGCCTTGCAGTATGTAAATTTGTGGGCAGTTGGCCCAACTGTGACAGGATGGTTCCATCTGCTTTATACAGATTATAGTCGGCTGCTTTGGGCAATTGCAGCTTGTTTTCTATTCCATATAGACCGGCATAGATAATCAGGGCAAAAGCCAGGTAGGGATTGGACGCCGGGTCCGGGGAGCGAAGTTCTGCCCGGCGATACTCTCCCTCAGCAGCCGGAATTCGTATGAGCTGGGAACGATTTTCGTTGGACCAGGAAATATATTGAGGCGCTTTGTGGCTGCCGAAACGCTGGTAAGAGTTTGGCGTTGGATTCAAAAAAATGGTCATTTCGTTTACCTTCTTTAAGATGCCGGCTATCATGGGGTTAAGGACATCCATAGGGTTTGCGCCGTGGGTACTTGTGTTCACGGATACATTGATATGAAATCCGTTTCCAGGTTGATCAGAAAGGGGCTTGGGAGTAAAATCGGCTGCAAGTCCGTTGCGATGGGCAACTGTTTTGGCTACGGTACGGAATGTCAGGGCATTATCTGCCGCTGCCACAGCATCAGAGTAGCGGAAGTCAATTTCATTTTGGCCCGGACCTTCCTCGTGGTGGGAACTTTCCGGCCGAATCCCCATTTGTTCCAGCGTGAGACAGATTTCCCGACGAATGTTTTCGCCCCTGTCATCGGGTGCAATATCCATGTATCCAGCGTTGTCATATGGGATTTTTGTTGGTTTGCCATTCTGGTCCAAATGAAAAAGATAAAATTCCTGCTCCGCACCGAAAGAAAAGCGGTATTGTAAGGCGGCTGCGTGGGCAACCGCTTTCTTTAACAGGTTTCTGGTATCACATTCAAAGGGGCTGCCGTCAGGGTAGGTGATGCTGGAAAACATTCTTACAACTCTGCCGTGCTCCGGGCGCCAGGGGAGCTGGATTAATGTCTCCGTTTCCGGATGGAGCAGCAGATCGGAATGTGTCTCATCCCCGAATCCGGCAATGGAGGAAGCGTCGAAAGCAATCCCATATTCAAAAGCACGAGGTAATTCCTGGGGCATGATGGATATGTTCTTCTGTCTGCCAAATACATCACAAAAAGCCAGCCGAATAAATTTAACATCTTCTTCCTGGACATATTGCATGATTTCTTGTTTGGAATATTTCATATGGATACCTCTTGGCCCGTTTCTGGCGGGCAGCAATTATTATTTTCTGTAAAATATGCAGCTGCTTATATTGAATTACAAATTTGTGTTATAATACAATGCTATAAATATAAAAAAGCATTTATTTCAGCTATCACATAAATATATACTGAAATGAACGCCTTTGCTCACTTATAAGCACTATATACCTCCGGGGATGTTATGTCAAGCATAAAATGAAATAAGAGATAAAAGGCTGTAAGCGATAAAGTTCTTTTCTTGAATATAAGAACTATTTATGATATGCTAAATTTATCATAGGTACTGTCAAAAAAGTGAAAAGGGGCGTGGGGAATGTTTTTAAACAGTAGTATTCCATATGAGGCATACAAGGAAGTACTTTCGGATAACTATTTTGTTGATAAATCTATGTTAATTGGTGAATTGATTCCGGCCATTGGCAGAAAAAACAGATATTTCTGCATAACACGTCCCCGACGTTTTGGTAAGACAGTGATGGCGAATATGGTAGGGGCATTTTTTGAAAAAATACAAGTGAAGGAAAGATTGTTTGATAAACTTGCTATTTCAGAGGTAAAAGAATATGAAATACATCTGAATCAACATAATGTCTTTTATATTGATTTTAGCCGTACTCCGGAGAATTGTAATTCTTATGTGGAATATATTACACGCATTATTGATGGTCTTAAATCAGATATTTTTGATAACTATTCTGATGTCAAACCAAATATGGAAGAATCTATTTGGGATATTCTGCAAAAGGTCTATGAGAGAACAAAAGATAAATTTATATTTGTGATTGATGAGTGGGATGCGGTTTTTCATATGCCTTTTATTTCGGAAGTTGATCAAAAAAACTATTTACTCTTTTTAAAGAACTTGTTGAAAGATCAAATTTATGTGGAGCTTGCATATATGACGGGGGTACTCCCTCTTGCAAAATATTCCAGCGGGTCGGAGTTGAATATGTTTGCTGAATATGATATGGCAACAAAAGTGAGATTCAGCGAATATTTTGGATTTTTAGATACGGAAGTTGACAGGCTTTATAAGAAATATCAAAGTGTGGAAAAACATTGCAATATTGTGCGGGAAGACTTGCGCGTTTGGTATGATGGATATTATACGGCGGCAGGGAATCGGCTATATAATCCACGTTCTATTGTATTAGCTTTGACCAATAATCAATTATCAAATTATTGGACCAGTTCAGGACCCTATGATGAGATATTTTATTGTATTAGAAATAATATTGAAGATGTAAGGGAAGATATTGTTCTTATGGTGGCAGGGGAACGTATTTCCGCAGATATCGGGCAGTATGCGGCGGCTTATATGGAAGTGTCTTCAAGAGAACAAATTTATTCTGCTATGATAGTATATGGGCTTCTGACTTATGCAGACGGGGAAGTGTTTATACCAAATAAAGAATTGATGGATAAATATAAGGAATTATTATTTTCAAAAGATGTTCTTGGATATGTGTATCGGCTTGCAAAAAAGTCTGAGGAAATGGTAAAAGCCACAATTGCCGCCGATACAAAAACAATGGAGACTATTTTGCAATATGCACATGATACGGAATCACCTATTTTTTCATATAATAGCGAAGCAGAGCTTTCAGCGGTAGTAAATTTATGTTATTTGGCGGCTAGGGATAAATACCGGGTGGAGCGCGAGGATAAGGCAGGTAAAGGATTTGTGGACTTTATATTTTATCCGGAGCATAAGAATAGAGATTGTATCATTCTGGAGTTAAAGGTGAACAGTACGCCGGAAGCAGCAATTGCTCAAATTAAAAGAAAAAGTTATGCTGTTCGTTTTCAGGGAAAGTTAGGAGAAACTGCTAAATTTACAGGGAGGATTTTGGCGGTTGGAATCAGTTACAGTAAAAGTACAAAGGAGCATAGGTGCAAGGTAGAAATTTTATAACGAAAAAGGATGGGATGGACTAGGGGACGGGAGTGCAGAACAGTGTGCAGGTAAAAGGAAGGCGGGGGATTTTAGATGAAGCAGTTTCAGTTTGAATATACCAATGAGGATTCATTTTCTCGAAATTTGACGGCTTTTAAAGAGAGGTGTGATGTAGAAGGCATCAGCGTCGGTATGTTTCAGGTTTTTACGGAAGTTTTAGATTGGAATATCATACATAGAGTATGCGGAATCATTGAGGAAACATTTCCGGAAGCGCCGTATATGGGATGTTCCACCAGCGGAAACATTGTGAACTGTCAACTTTCCAGTGACATTACGGTAGTATGTACCGTCTTTGAATTGTCATCCACGCGGGTTAAGGTGTTCCAATATGATTTGGAAAAGGAACCTGTGGAACAGATAACCAAAAGAATTGTGGAAGAGACCAGACAAAATTCCTGGGTGAAAGCTATTGAAATGTTTTTTACCATTCCAGAGACGTCCACTACCCGTTTTTGTGATGGGCTGCGGGGAATAAAAAGAGACATCCAGATTTTTGGAGGGGTTGCATGCAGCGACGATATCACCAGTGATGCCTCCTGTGTATTCTCCAAATGGGAGGGATTTTCGGAGAAATCCATATTAATTGTTTTTTATGGCGGAGATGAGTTTTACGTAGATTCTATCAATGTAACAGGGTGGAAACCTTTGGGCAGGAAGTTTCGTGTTACGAAATCAAAAGGTTCCGTGCTTCAGGAGCTGGATGGAATTCCGGCATATGAGGTTTATCGCAAATATCTGAATATTAAGAATGACGAAAACTTTTTCTATAATACATTGGAATTTCCTTTGTTTTATGAGCATAATAACACAACGATTCTTCGCACGCCGGTGGCAAGCAATGCGGACGGCTCCATCACTATGACGTCCGATATGGATATTGGTTCGGTGGTCAGGATTTCTTATGGCGATCCGGGGACAATTATTGAAAGCATTATAAATGACAGCCGAAAAATTGCTGCGTTTGAGCCGGATTTGCTGCGGATTTTTTCCTGCGCGGCCAGGCGGACTTTTTGGAATTCCAAAGAACCTACATATGAGATTTATCCATTGAAAGACATTTCACCTTCTTGCGGATTCTTTTCTCATGGAGAATTTTTGCGCACAAATGGGAATCTAAACCAACACAATGTTACGCTGGTGATTGCGGCAATGAGGGAAGGGGAGAAGAAAGGGAACGCGGTTTGGGCCAAAACCGGGGATATGGAGTCCATGTCCAGAGTGCCTTTGGTATCAAGGTTGGCAACATTTATCAGTGTAACATCTCTGGAACTGGAAGACATGAATCAGAAGTTAGCGCTTGTAAATGAAAAGTTGAGAATTGCTGCGATTATTGACGGATTGACGGGATTGTATAATCGAAAAGAAATTCAGTCCCAGATTGAAAAAGCGTTGAACAAAGTCAGGAAAGAGAAGTTTTCGCTTGTCATGCTTGACATAGATGACTTTAAACAAGTAAATGATACCTATGGGCACCAGGAGGGGGACAATGTGCTTATGGTACTTGCAAATTTATTGCAAAATAAGGGATCGGTTTATATGCAAAATGTTTCCTCAGGCAGATGGGGCGGAGAAGAATTTATGATGCTGTTAAAAAATACGGATATGTCTTCTGCGTCGTATATTGCTGATTTGATCAGGCAGTGTTTTGCCAATATCAGTTTTCCTTCCGCAAAATCCCAGACTTTGAGCCTTGGAGTGACCCAGGCTCAGGAAAACGATACGTTGGACACATTGTGTACAAGGGTGGATATGGCGCTGTACAAAGCGAAAAAAGAAGGGAAGAACAGAGTGGTTGCCATATAAAATTTCAGGGCGGCAAAGTATTGATTGGAACGCTCAAAGAGGACAGAGGTGGATCAGAATGGAATTGTGGGATGTGTATAATAGAGACAGGACAAAGACGAATAAAACCATGGTCAGGGGAAGTGAATTTGAAAAAGATGCGTATCATTTAGTGGTTCACGCCTGTGTATTCAATGCAAAGGGCGAAATGCTTATTCAGCAGAGACAGCCGTTTAAGGAGGGATGGTCCAATATGTGGGACATCACTGTGGGCGGAAGCGCTGTAGCCGGTGAATCCAGCCAGACAGCCATGGAAAGAGAACTAATGGAAGAAATAGGGCTGAAAGTTGATTTGCAGAATGTTCGGCCTCATATTACTGTAAATTTTTCTGTTGGATTTGATGATATTTACTTAATTGAAAAAGAAGTGAATATAAATGAGTTAAAATTGCAGTATGAAGAAGTGCAGCAAGTAAAGTGGGCCTCCATGGAAGAAATATTCCAAATGATAGATGAGGGTGTTTTTATTCCCTATTATAAAAGCTTGATTCAATTGTTATTTGAGCAAAGGCAGAAGAAATATGGATCTCATGTAAAAAAATGAACATGTCATTTGTAACTCTTTGGAAAGAGATGTGAAAAAGGGGTTGACAAAATAGTTCATAGGGTGCATAATGCAGTAGGTAAGGGCAAGGGTGTCTTTGAGTGGTATACTTAAAGCACCCTTTTTTCTGTTTATAGTTCCGTTTACAGGAAATGACTGCCCAAGAGAGGGTGCCAAATATTATTTTAACAGGTGCAAAAGGCAAAGACGTCTTTTATGTATTTCAGATACATAGGGGAGGTCTTTTTCTGATTCAGAGCATGAAATATTGGCGCAGGGGTTGGGACGATGATACGAAAATAGAGCTGAAAAGCAACAATGATAAGGGTTACAAGAGAAATAATTGAGCAGGAGGAAATGTGTTATGAAAAAAGTATCTGACTATTTTGGATGTATGGTATTTGACGACAGGGTGATGAAGGCAACACTGTCTGCAAGGGTATATCAGTCCCTGAAGAAGACCATTGACGAGGGTGCGCAGTTGGACATCAGTGTGGCAAATGTGGTTGCCGCAGCTATGAAGGACTGGGCGGTGGACCGCGGCGCAACCCATTATACACATTGGTTTCAGCCATTAACCGGCGTCACCGCAGAAAAGCATGATAGTTTTATCTCCCCTTCTCCTGATGGGGGTGTGATTATGGAATTTTCAGGGAAAGAGCTGATTAAGGGTGAGCCGGATGCTTCTTCCTTTCCATCGGGGGGTTTGAGAGCTACCTTTGAGGCCAGAGGATATACCGCATGGGACCCTACTTCTTATGCCTTCATAAAAGGAAAAACTTTATGTATTCCTACGGCGTTCTGTTCCTATGGCGGAGAAGCGCTGGACAAGAAAACGCCCTTGCTGCGTTCCATGGAGGCGTTGAATAAGCAGGCAATGCGTATTTTAAGGTTGTTTGGCAATGATTCGGTGAAATGTGTCCGTACCTCCGTGGGGCCGGAACAGGAATATTTCCTGATTACCAGGGAAATGTATGATCAGCGTCCGGATTTGAAGTATACCGGAAGGACATTGTTTGGCGCTAAATCCCCCAAAGGTCAGGAGATGGATGACCACTATTTCGGTGTGATTAAACCCAGGGTTGGGGCTTATATGGAAGAGTTGAACGAAGAACTGTGGAAATTGGGCATCCTTGCCAAGACGGAACACAATGAAGTGGCGCCGGCCCAGCATGAATTGGCTCCCATTTATACCACCACTAATATTGCCACGGACCATAATCAGCTCACCATGGAAATTATGCAGAAAGTGGCTGCAAAGCATGGTTTGGTATGTCTGCTTCATGAGAAGCCGTTTGCAGGAGTCAACGGCAGCGGAAAGCACAATAACTGGTCTTTGGCCACGGATTCCGGCGTCAACCTTTTGTCTCCCGGAGATACGCCTTATGAAAACGCGCAGTTTCTACTGTTTTTGTGTGCGGTGATCAAAGCGGTGGACGATTATCAGGATTTGCTGCGTCTGTCGGTGGCTACTGCCGGAAATGATCACAGACTGGGCGCAAATGAAGCGCCTCCGGCAGTTGTTTCTATTTTTCTGGGAGATGAATTAAATGCCGTATTGGAGGCCATTGAAACCGGCAGACCCTACAGCGGAACCGAGAAGACACAGATGAAACTGGGGGTGGATGTATTGCCGGGATTTCATCGGGATACTACCGACCGCAATCGTACTTCCCCCTTTGCTTTTACAGGGAATAAATTTGAATTTCGTATGCTGGGGTCGTCTAACAGTATTGCCTGTGCTAACATTATGCTCAACAGCGCGGTTGCGGAAAGTCTGAAAATATATGCGGACCGGCTGGAGGGAGCGGACGATTTTGAGACGGCGCTCCATGAGATGATACGTAAGACCATTAAGGACCACAAACATATTATTTTTAACGGCAACGGGTACGACGATGCCTGGATTGAAGAGGCTACCAAGAAACGGGGATTGCTCAATTTCCGTACCACACCGGATTGTATGCCTCATCTGTTGGATAAAAAGAATGTGACCATGCTCACTTCCCACGGCGTTTTCTCTGAGGCGGAGTTAAAATCCAGATGTGATATTATGCTGGAGAATTATTGCAAGACGGTTTTGATTGAAGCGAATACCATGGCGGATATGGCAAGGACACAGATTGTTCCCGCAGTGGAAGCTTATACTTTGAAAATTGCCCGGACGGCCGCTGCCAAAAAGGCATTGGATGCAGACTTGATGTGTGGGTATGAAAGGGAATTGGTGAAAAAATTATCCCTTTTGGTTGACAGGATTGGCGCAAAGATAGATGAATTGGAAGGGGCTGTGGCGTCGCTGCATACGGTGGAGGATGTGATTGCAGAGGCAAACAGGATTCGGGATAATGTGCTTCCGGCAATGGGAGAATTGAGGCTGGCCTGTGATGAGGCGGAAGTCTTGACTGCCAAAAGTGATTGGCCCTTTCCTACTTACGGCGATTTGCTGTTTGGGGTAAAGTGAGAAGCCTGTTTTAAAACATGATTTCTGTCATCTGTACGCCCTGGGGCGGAAAGTGAGGATTGTATGACTAAATATATATTTATTACCGGCGGAGTGGTTTCCGGGCTGGGGAAGGGAATTACTGCCGCTTCCCTGGGCAGATTGCTCAAGGCAAGAGGGCTGAAAGTGGCCGCGCAGAAGCTGGACCCTTATATCAATGTAGATCCTGGTACAATGAGTCCCTATCAGCATGGAGAAGTGTATGTGACGGAGGATGGCACGGAAACAGATTTGGATTTGGGGCACTATGAACGTTTTATTGATGAAGATTTGAACCAGTTTTCCAATCTTACCACCGGTAAAGTGTATTGGAATGTGCTGAACAAAGAGCGCCGTGGAGAGTATCTGGGCTCCACGGTCCAGGTGATTCCCCACATTACCAATGAAATTAAGGAGTTTGTCTATAATGTGGGGAAGAAGGCAGATGCGGATGTGGTTATTACGGAAATCGGAGGGACCATTGGGGATATTGAGTCCCAACCCTTTATAGAAGCGGTGAGGCAGATTTCTCTGGAAACAGGCCGGGAAAACAGTCTGTTTATCCATGTCACATTGGTTCCTTTTCTGCGGGGGTCCGATGAACATAAATCGAAACCCACCCAGCACTCTGTGAAGGAATTGCAGGGGATGGGGATTCATCCTGATATGATTGTGCTGCGGTGTGACGAGCCCTTGGAAGATGCAATTTTTAAGAAGATTTCACTGTTCTGTAATGTGAAGCAGGATTGTGTGATTGAAAATTTGACGCTGCCGAATCTTTATGAAGCGCCGTTGATGTTGGAAAAATCCGGCTTTTCTTCCGCGGTTTGCCGTGGACTTAGAATAACAGCGCCGGAACCCAATCTGTGTGAATGGATTGGGATGGTGGAACGGAGTAAAGTATGTTCCGGAACCGTACATATTGGTCTGGTGGGAAAATATGTAGGGCTTCACGACGCCTATTTGTCGGTGGCGGAAGCGCTGCGCCATGGGGGATATTATCATCAGGTACATGTGGAAATTCACTGGATTGACTCGGAAGCGCTGACATCCGAAAATGTTGAGGCATGTCTTACAGAATTGGATGGGATTTTGGTGCCGGGGGGCTTTGGAAGCCGTGGAATCAAAGGGATGATTTTGGCGGCAAAGTATGCCAGAGAAAAGGAAATTCCTTATTTTGGAATTTGCCTGGGAATGCAGATTGCAGTGATAGAATATGCCAGAAATGTAGTGGGGATTTGGGATGCGGATTCAGGAGAATTTGACGAGCAATGTTCTCATAAGGTCATTGATTTTATGCCGGGACAAAGGGGAGATATTGATAAAGGCGGAACGCTTAGGCTGGGAGCTTATCCCTGTGACATTATGCCCGGAACTGTTATGGAGCGTTGTTACGGAACCGGCCGTATTCAGGAACGGCACAGGCACCGTTATGAATTCAACAATGAATACCGGGCGTTATTGCAGGAGAAAGGGCTGGTGTTCAGCGGTCTTTCCCCGGACGGCAGGCTGGTAGAAACCATAGAGTTGACAGAACGTCCTTTTTATGTGGGAGTTCAGTATCATCCTGAATTTAAAAGTCGTCCCAATCGTCCGCATCCCCTGTTTCGGGAATTTATCGGGGCTGCAGTAAGGAGAAGTTTATGAGCGTACATGAAGAGTGTGGTGTGTTCGGCTTAATTAGTCCGGCAGCAGCGGAGGTGGCCAGATTTGCATACTATGGGCTGTATGCTTTGCAGCACAGAGGACAGGAAAGCTGCGGCATTGTGATCAATGATGACGGTGTATTTTCTTCTTACAAAGATTTGGGATTGGTCAATGAAGTATTTACTGCAGATAAATTATCTCGTTTTCCCAAAGGTAATATGGCCGTGGGGCATGTGCGGTATGGAACCACCGGGGGAAATAATCGCAGTAATTGCCAGCCCATTGAGGTAAATCACCAAAAGGGCAAAATGGCCCTTGCCCACAACGGCAATCTCAGCAATGCGGCGAAACTTCGCAATATGTTAGAATTGTCCGGAGCAATTTTTCATACCACCAGCGATACGGAAATTATTGCGTATATTGTGACAAGGGAACGTCTGCGGACGCCGTCCATCGAAGATGCTCTCAGTGGGGCTATGAATACTTTAGAGGGGGCATATTCCCTTGTTCTTATGTCCGCACAAAAGCTGATTTGTGCCAGGGACCCTTATGGATTCCGTCCCCTGTGTTATGGCAGGACCCCTGACGGCATGTATGTTGTTGCCTCCGAAAGCTGTGCGTTGAAAGCGGTGGGGGCAGAGTTTGAGCGGGATTTGGAGCCGGGAGAGATTCTTGTCTTTGGCCCCGATGGTATGGTTTCCCGCAGAGAACATTGTGGCAAAAAACAAAGAAAATTATGTGTTTTTGAATATATTTATTTTGCACGGCCGGATTCTGTCATAGATGGGGTTTCCGTCCATGGCGCCAGGATTTGTGCCGGTAAAATTCTGGCCAGAGAACATCCTGTGGAGGCGGATATTGTGGTGGGAGTGCCGGATTCCGGGTTGGACGCCGCGCTGGGATTTGGCATGGAGTCCGGGATTCCCTATGGCATTGGCCTGATTAAGAATCAATATATCGGAAGGACTTTCATTTCTCCGGGACAAGATACAAGACTGGACCAGGTAAAGATTAAATTAAGCGCTGTGGAGGAAAGTGTCAGGGGGAAAAGAGTGGTTTTGATTGATGATTCTATTGTGAGAGGGACCACAAGCGGCCGCATTGTGAAGCTGCTCAGGGAGGCCGGAGCGAAGGAAATCCATATGAGAATCTCAGCGCCGCCATTTTTACATCCCTGCTATTATGGCACGGATATTGACTCGGAAGAACATCTCATTGCCTGTGGTCACAGCGTGGAGGAGATTGCTCATGTCATCGGGGCGGACAGCCTGGGATATCTGCCGGTGCGAAGGTTGGGAGCTTTGATTGGAACCGGAGGGAATTGGGGATATTGCAGCGCGTGTTTTGACGGAGCTTATCCCACCGAAATTCCCACAGATACACGTAAGAATCGGTTTGAGGAAAAGCTGTCGGAAAAAAGAGATTTTAAGAGAAACAGTGTGATGCGGAATTGATACAGAATTGATACAATATGAAGGCAGTTATGAACCTGTTGAGGTTTGTAACTGCCTTCGTGGATTAAAAAAATTAAAATAAAAATTTATATAGAATTACGCATGAGATTATGGTACAATGTTGACACAAAAGGACATTGGGTGAACTGTTGATTCCATATGCGCCCAGAGGCGTGTAAGGGGGTGTAAAAATGAAATTTATACTGGAATGTGATAGAATGGATGGATTGGTTTTCATAGATAAAAGCTATTTGTCAGAATTGGATCCTGAAATATTATATGCTATGGATATTTTGCTTGATATTCATGGGGATTCTGAATTGATTTGCGATTTTCCAAACGAAGCATGGGAAGATGTAAGGCTGCGGGAAACAAAGGTGGTAAGAGAATTTTGCGGAAGTGGAAAAATGATAGTTTGGCTTTTAGATGGGGTGGAACAAGAATGTAGCATTGAAAAGAGTGATGAATTGGCAGAGATCCCTAAGTGGCTCCATGTTCCTACAGGTGAGTTATTGGCAGTTACAGCAAGCGAGTTGATTCAATGTATTTCATATCCGGAATTAGAGATGGAGAAGGTTTTTGAGTCAACAGTGGAAGCAGGTTGGTATGCAATATGGAATGAGGGAATAGATAAAATTATGTACTGCAGGAAAGAAGCGCCAACTGAAATTCTCTCAAATATTCAGGAAATAAAAGAAATATAATATGATGTAAAATAGGATTATAGTGGAACCTGTGGAGGGGTCTTTGGAGCTTACATCGGCGGATAAATTTAGCATCCCTAATGTAGAGAAACTTTCGCTGCAAATTGGCGACACTGTAAAGATTGTTTATAATGGAGACATATTAGAATCCTACCCCGCACAATTGGGAGAGGTATATAAAATTACGCTGCTGGAACAGGCAAAGGCAGATGCCAGGTGGGACAGGATTCCCATGGTAAGGGCAATAAGCGCATTTTTTGAAAGAGAGAAAAATAAAGAAAAGCATTATGGGATAAAAGGAGAGAGGATATGAATTTAAAAGAGGCTTATCGATATGCAAATTTCTTGAATGATTTGTTGGAGCGTTCCTTTATGTATTTAAGGAATACTGGTTTTATTTCCACAGTAGAGCAGAAGCATTTTCGTTCCAAGGTGGATAAAGACGCCCAGGATGAGACAATGATTGCGCAGAAACCTTTTGACGTGGATTTTTCTCCTATGGATTTGGTGGATTTTGACGTGAAAGTGCTGGCTGAAAAAGAGGCGCTTATGGGAGCAATCTCAGCGGCAAAGGCAAAAGTCGAAATCAATATTGACAATGGGATTGCTATGAATAAGAAAAAGCAGTACTTTATTGAAATATTAAAAAATATGGCTGATATGAAGGCCAGTACAAAGAAAATGATGGGAACAGGTTATCGGTTTAATGTAAACAATGAGCAGGTGTCCTATATATATGATGTGGAAGCGATTACCACCATTGATTTTGACCGCAATGATATCAGGAATCTGATGAAAAAGTATCACAAGGAAACAGATGAGATTTCAGCTAAGTTAGACGCTATTGAAATTAATACGATGGTCGATTTTACGCCTCAGTGGGATGTAAATGATACTTTGGAAGATATTTTGACAGAGGAATAGGAAAGTTACGGGTACTTAAAAGGGAGCTGAAATGAATTTTGCAGCGGCCGGCCGCTTCAGATGCAGACGAAGTGTAGCGCTGCATGAAAATAAATTAAAAATGGAATGACAGCCAAAAATGTCGTCATAGATGAATAATCTATATGGGAGACGCTATGGGAAAAACGTTATTTGACTTGTGATTTGCCAGGCATGATCTTGTGCATATGAGAATTCGTGTTCTCTGTCTATCATGATTACAGGAAGCGCCCCGCTATTGGCAGAAATCCTCGGAAAGGGATCACAATAAAAAATATATTATGAGATAAGTGCTCCGTGTCCTGACATGTTCTGGACGCCATAGATTTATCTGTGGCGTTTGCAGCGAAATGAGGACAGTTTGACGGAACACTTTGACAAATTGGCCGGGGCTGCAGATGAAGTTTCAGTTTCCTTTTAAGTAATGCCGGTGTGTGGAAGAGAAACACTTCGGAGGTAACAATGAGGTATTATATCGGAGATATACATTTTGGACACAAGAAAGTATTGGATTTTGACAGCCGCCCTTTTAAAGATGTAGAAGAGATGGATCGGGAAATCATTTGGAGATGGAATCATACGGTGGGGGCGGAAGACGAAGTATATATTGTGGGAGATTTTGCCTATCGCAATGAGCGTCCGGCAGAGTGGTACCTTGCCCAATTACAGGGACATAAATATTTGATTATTGGAAACCATGACGGAAATCTTCTGAAAAATGAGAAGGCCATGAGCTATATTGAAGGTGTGGATAAGATGATGTTTGTAGCCGATGAGGGGCGCAAGGTCTGTATCTGCCATTTCCCGCTGGCGGAGTGGAATGGATTTAATAAAGGCGCACTTCATGTTTACGGACATATTCATAACAGACAGGATACGACATGGGAGATTATGAAGTCCAGAGACAGAGCTTATAATGCAGGCTGTATGCTTCATGATTACAGACCTGTTACTTTGAGTGAATTGATATCCCATTCAGTAAAATGAAATGAAGCAGAAAATCTTTTCTCTCAAATGTGTGTTGCAAATTGTGGAAGAAGGGCATTAAGTAAAACGGGCAGTTACCATGTTGGTAACTGTTTTTTTTGAATGGATGTTGATTTACAACGCCATGCTTGTTTAGACAATTATGAATATGGCTTAATATGCTGTGTAATGGAAGTGTTTTTTACGTTTCTTAGACCAATGCGTTGCTTTAATAGCAGAAAGATAGAAGGTGAAACATATGATGAAATATGTACAGAAATTTGCTGCGGGTACGCTTCTTTTTATTAGTGTTTTGATGTGTATGGCATTGTCCCGATACCAGACAGATGAGGAAATGTCATTGCTGCCGGAACAAATTGGGTATTATTTTAATGAAGAATGGCAAATGTCTTTTTGGGACAATGCAGAGGAAGAGGAAGTGGGTTTGCCTTATACGGGACAATTTGGGGAGAAGAATGTGGTTGTATTTCGCAATGCGCTGCCAATGGAATATGCAGGGCTGACCATGGGCTTTTCTGTGGAAAATGCAGATGTACGGGTGCTTGTGGATGATGCGGTGGTCTATGAACAGATTCAGGGGGCGGAGAACGCCGCCAGCGAGCATTTTGTGAATCTTCCCAATACATTTGAAGCGGGTGAAGTGTGCATTGAACTGACGGTTTTGAATCAAGAAAGAAAAACAATACTGGGGGAAATTGTGGTTGAAAGCCGTGATATGGTTGTAATTGGAGTGGTGGGAAATAATCTTTCAGATATTTTCTGCTGTTTGCTGATTGTAATTATGGCTATTATCATGTTTGTACTTGCACTGATAAGATGGCGTACTGGACAGGCCCACCGGGGAGAGTTATTTTTGGGATTACTGGGTCTGGCAGAGGGGGCATATTTTTTTATTGGAACAGATACATTAAGCATATTTTATCATATACAGGAAGCATATGTGATGCAGGAATATTTGATGTTGATGGTTCCGGTATTGTTAGCGCTGTATTATGATTGGAATCTGCGGACGGAGTACCCCCGTCGCTTTGCCGGGTTATTGTGTTTCGTTATGTTCCATGGGATGACCCAATTGCTGTTGGGCACGTTGAAAGTATGCAGCATGGAAGATATGGCAGAGGTGTCGGTAGTTGTATTGATAGCGGTATGCGGGGTATCAGCAATCAGTTTGCTGCAATTTGACAAAAAACACAGGCGCCGTCAAGGGGCGTTGTCATTGGCCGCTTTGCTTGTGCTGGCGTTGGGGGCCATTGCAAGAGTGATTTTGGATGCCTGTTGCTTTTATATGTTTGGCAGCCAGGTTGGATTACATAGTGTAACTGTGTTTTGTTTGATAATGACTGCAGTACATGTTTTGCAGATATCAAAGGAATATCGGGCAAATGCGGAAGAGAAGATAAAGATTGCGGAGCGGCAAAATTTATTGCTGATGCAGGCGAAACAGGAAGCGGATGTGGCAAAGCAGGAAGCCCTTGCGGCAAACGAGGCAAAAGGAAAATTTTTGGCCCATATGTCCCACGAAATCCGAACCCCCATCAATGCGGTGCTGGGTATGGATGAGATGATTTTGCGGGAAGCAAAAGAGGAGAATATAAAATCATACGCCATGGATATTTATACAGCGGGGCAAACTTTGTTATCCCTGATTAATGATATTTTGGATTTTTCCAAAATTGAATCCGGCAAAATGGAGATTGTTCCGGTAGTTTATGATATTAGCAGTCTGATACATGATTTAGTCAACATGACATCCCAGAGGATAGCGGATAAAAAACTCAAACTGGAGGTGGAGGTTGACCATGACATTCCCTGTCGATTGCTGGGGGATGACGTGCGTATTCGACAGATTTTGACCAATATCCTTACCAATGGGGTCAAATATACACATGAGGGAACGGTGTGGCTGCGGGTGCAATGCCGCAGAACAGAGGATTTGGCAATGCTTAGGTTCGAGGTGGAGGATACGGGCATAGGGATCAAGGAAGAGGATTTGCCAAAGCTGTTTGCAGAGTTTGAACGGATTGAAGAAGAACGTAATCGAAATATTGAGGGAAGCGGATTGGGCATGAATATTACCATTCAGCTTTTGGCCCTTTTAGGCAGCAAATTGCAGGTGGAGAGCGTATATGGAAAGGGGTCCAAATTCTATTTTGAGCTGGAGCAGAAAATCATGGATGACACCCCCATTGGGGATTTCACATCCAGGGTGCGTAAAATGGCGGAAAATTATGAATATTGTACCAGGTTTAATGCGCCGGAAGCAAAGATATTGGTGGTGGATGACAATGGGGTCAACCGTAAAGTGCTGCGGAATCTGCTGAAAGAAACCCAGATTCAGGTGACGGAAGCCGATAGCGGTGCGGCGTGTCTGCGGCTGGTAAAAGAAACTTATTTTGACTTGATTTTTCTGGATCATATGATGCCGGAAATGGACGGTGTAGAAACGCTTCATTGCATAAAGTCTCTGCCAGACTGCCCTTGTCAGGACACGCCCATTGTTGTGCTGACGGCAAACGCTGTATCAGGAGCAAAAGAAAAATATCTTTCGGAAGGGTTTGACGATTTCCTTTCCAAACCCATTGTGCCGGAAAAGCTTGAAGATATGATTTGGAAATTGCTGCCGAAAGAATTGCTGCAGTCGGCAGAAAGGGAAACGATGGACAGCCTGCCCCAACAGTCTGAGAAAAGCGGGACGAGCGCGCTTTTGGATGAGCTACCTTTCGTGGAGGGATTGGATTGGGAGTATGCCTGTCTGCATTTGCCGGATATGGAATTGCTGCAATATACCTTGAAGGAATTTTATGCACAGATTGATGCATCAGCCGATTGCCTGGAGGGGTTCTATGAACAACTGGCTGCGGCAGTGCATATCCGGGAACAGGATAATGGGGCGGAGCTTATGGAACATGCTCAAAGGAACGATGATTTGACGGCATATTTGGAGCAATACCGGATACAAGTGCATGCTATGAAAAGCCTGGCAGCTATGGTGGGGATGATCTCGCTGGCCGGTGTTGCAAGGGTATTGGAATATGGGGCAAAAGATGGTAAAATAGATTTGATTCAGTCTATGACCGCAGTTTTTTTGGAAGAATGGCGCAGTTACCGACAGAAGCTGCGAGGCGTTTTCGGATTGGGAATTAGGGCGGGCAAAGAGGTCACAGATAATGGGGTGATAAGGGCGTTGGTGGAAATGGTGTGCATTAGTATGCAGGAGATGGATTTTGATAAGGCGGACCAGTTAATGGAGCGGCTTTTGTCATATGAATATCCGGAGGAAGTGGGGCAGAATATGGAAAAATTCGCGGAGGCGGTGACGAATTTGGATTTGGAAGAGACGCAGCGCATAGGTATTTTGCTGGCAGGACAGATAGAGGATGGAAAGATAACAAACGGATAATGGATGGATTGTAAAACGGTAATGGGAGGACGAAATGAAAAAGATTCTTTTGATTGGAAAATTTAACACAGTGGTAAACGAGATGAACCAATTTTTGTCCCGGTATTTTCATGTACAGTTTTGTTCTGAAAACGCAGGCGTTTTGGAAGGGATGCTGAAAATTGTAAATCCGGATTTGGTTATGGTCAGTCTGGTGGGGGCATATGACATAGACACCTCTATTTTTTTCTTGCTGAGTGACAAGTATGGACAGATTCCGGTTTTAACCATTGGCACTAAGGAGGAGAGCAGCAAGTTCTTTCAATATTATGAAGGGGAACAATTTGAAAACCTGATCCGGCCAGTAGAAAATACTGCTATTATGGAGGCTGTGTGCCGGAGGCTCGGACTGGACGAGGAAAAAGTGGAAAAGGAAACGGCGGAAGAGAATTCGGGTAAGAAGCGGATTCTCATAGTGGATGATAATGGAACGGCGCTCAGAACCATAAAAGCTATGTTGGAAGAGACATATGAAGTGGCAATGGCCATTTCCGGTGCCCAGGCAATGACCTCCATAGGCAAGAAAAGGCCGGATTTGATTTTGTTGGACTACGAAATGCCGGTTTGTGACGGCAAGATGACATTGGAAATGATACGTGCGGAAGAGGATTTGAAAAATATTCCGGTGGTATTTTTGACGGCTGTAAACGACAGAGCCAATATAGAAGCGGTACTGAAATTAAAACCGGCGGGTTATTTTCTAAAACCGCCTGTAAAGGACAAACTTCTTGCTGAAATTGGTAAGATTTTAAATTGATGGTGTATGCTTTTTGACATGCTGTTGCTTGTACGAAAGTGTACATATCAAATTTGCAGGTTTAGATTATGGTTATTACGGAGAGAGCAGGGGGGGAATCATATGGCGTCAAGGCCGGCATGGACTGTGAAAAATGGTAAAGTGAACTGTGCGTATTTTGAATTTAGCTGGAACGGAGGATTTGCGGTTGTTCAAAAGCAGAAAAATATTTCTGCACTTCATGAGCAGATTCAAATAAAATATGGTGAAAAGGCTTTGGAAGTGTCTTCTAAGAGCACGGAAGCGTTGGGAAGACAAATAGGGGCGTTTCATTTAAAAAGAAAAGGAGTCTATATTGAAAATATTTTCCAGGCGGCAAAGAAATATGAAAATGGAGGGCCTTTTTTAGATATGCTGGAAATGATGCCAAAGGAGGCAAAACGGGATGAAAGACATCACAATTCAGGCAAGTTAGTATCTTTTGTGCTGGAGGATGTGGAATGGCCGTTGGAGCCTATGACAGCCTTTTATGATTATATTTATATTATGGCATTGAAGGAACATTATGGGGAAACATTGGATTTGGGAGAGTATCATTGGTTTACGGATATTGAATTTAACCCCAAAAAGTCTGTCAACTGTCAGGCTCGTTCCGCTGCAATCTATCAACTGCTCAGAGAGATGAAGTGCTTTGACAGAGTGGAGGATATGCAGAACTGGATTGCGTTTCACAGGACATATGTTTGCGGATAGCGCTTAAGGGTATGATATTTCAAATGCGCTCTGATTAAAAATAGTTTGGGAACTTATATTAGGAGGTAGCAAAAGTGCATTATGTCATAGGAGATGTTCACGGTTGTTATGAAGCATTGATGATATTGCTAAAAAAATTAAACTTGTCTTCGGAAGACATTGTGACGTTTGTGGGAGACTTTGTGGACAGGGAGCCGTCCAGGGAACAGGGTGATAAGCTGATGGCATGGTTTATGGAGAATATTACGGAAGACGGACAATTTCGTTCTGCCATTGGCAATCACGATTATGATTATTATAATACCGTGAGAGCGTTTCATGGAGGTTTGGATTTGCTTGTCTCGGCATTTTCGGATGAAAAATGTGCGGTAGAAAAACAGGAAGCATTTGCGCAAAAGCTGGGAAAGCTGCCTTTGTATCATGAATATTTGATTCATGGTGTGAGAAATGTGGTGACACATTCCTGGCTGTTGGACAGAAGCGATCACCCATATTTTACCGATGAAGAAACAGATGGGGGATATAATGTTGAGGGTTCCATTTGGGACAGACATATGAGTTTATACTACGACCCCAAAGAGGTCAGAGTGATTCATGGGCATACCATTGTAATTTCAAAACGGGTGAAGAATCCCCATAAAGAAAGCAGCATTGCAACCAGGATATTTAAGTACGGGAATAATATCAATGTTGACTGCGGATGTTTTATGGGGTTGGCAAACAGAGGGAATCTGGCGGCGCTGCGCCTGGAGGATAACGCGGAATTTTATGCCTATTCGGATGAGGATGTGGTGGAGGAATGTAAGAGACTGGCGGCCTTGAGTGAAGGAAGATTGAAAGATTATCAAATCTTTATAGCATGTGCCAGATATCCTTTGAAATTGTTAGAGCGTACTGACCATGAATATATCAATGAATGCAGAGAGAACCTGTTGGCGGAACAGGGGACCAAAAGTATTGATGTTGTAAATGACAGTTCCTTTGAAAATTGGCTGGAATGGAATAGAACATGTTACCGTGAAAAGATGATGCAGCTTTATAAACAGGACAAGCGTTTTATTGTTTGGAATTGATGCAGCGATAGCAGCATATTGTTATTTGCCCTAAAGGACAGATAACAATATGCTTTTTATCTGTTGCTGCTTCTGCAATATATTTACACGGTTGGCGTTTCAGGTAAATGAAGCAGGGCATGGATTTTCGCGTGGGGGTCCAATAATTTAGAGATGGATTTCCCTGTATTCACGGAATTGATATATATGGCAATGTATTTGGTAATGTCCACTTCACGATACCAGGGCGCTTTTCTGACCTCATCCCGACGGTAGGAAGCATTGGTAATAAAGACAGAATCCAAAATGCCTTCTTTATAGGCATTGTCAAATTCTTGTATGCCGTCTGTGAACAATGCAAAGGTAGAAATGGCCACTACTCGTTTGGCTCCTTGTTTTTTGCAATATTTTGCCACGTCTAACATGGTGGTGCCGGAACATATCATGTCATCCACGATGAAGATATCTTTATTTCTTACATTGGGGCCGATATATTTGTGTACATCCACAGCGTAATGACCGTCTGTCATATGTGTACGGGACCTTCGTTTGTAAAAGATACCCATATCCAAACCAAGTTCGCTGGTATACTTGAAATTCCGGTTGGTGCCGCCCAAATCAGGGGAGATAAACAAGGAATGTGCTTCATCAAAAGTAATGTCTTCGTAAGTGCGCTTAAGGGCTTTGATTACCTGATAGATGGGGAACAAATCATCGAATCCCATATAAGGAACGGCATTTGCAACGCGGTTGTCATGGACGTCAAAAGCCATAATATTTTTCACGCCGATATTTTCCAGTTCCCGTAATGCAATGGCGCAATCAAGGGATTCTCTGGAAATTCTCCGGTCTTGTCGGCTGGAATAGAGCAACGGAGAAATCACATTGACACGATATGCTTTTCCGCCGATGGCGGATATGGTTCTCTTTAAATTCTGAAAATGTTCATCAGGGGACATGTTGACGGTTTGGGAATACATTTGATAGGAGCAGGAACAATTGCCCACATCCATTAAGATGTATACATCGGCGCCTCGGACGGTCTGTTCTAAGACGGCTTTGGCATCGCCGGTGGAGAAACGGATAATGTTAGAGTTAATCACATGACATTGTTCCGTATTATATGTCTCTTTTAAATAGTATTCGATTTTCCGTGACAGTTCTTCCGTTCCATACAAAGGAATGATCACAATAGGAATGGAAATGCTTGTTGACAGGGAATTCATATATCTCTCCTTTTGTGTTCGGCATGTTTTTTGTCGAAAGGAATGTTGCCGAACCTTTTTCATTTTATTTCCAAAAGATATGCTTGTCAAGAGTTTTTTCCCCACGGCAAAACGTAATTCCGTAAGAAACTGCGTTTGACACTGGTATTTTGGAGAGCAGTGTGGTACAATGTTGACACAGAAAAGCATTGTGTCAACTGTTGATTCCATTTGCGCTAAAGCGCAAAAATTATGGTACAATGTTGACACAGAAAAGCATTGTGTCAACTTTTGATTCAAAGTGCGTGAAGGGCGGAGAATCGTAGTGTAATGTTGACACGAAAAAGAGCAGAGAGGCGGCGATTGCCGCGGATAATTATATTGACAGATTTGGAAGTGGGAGAGCGTATGACACATAAGGAGAAAGCGAACCAATTGCTCCATCAGCAATATCATTGTTCACAGGCGTTATTTGGAGCATTTGCGGAGGATTTTGACCTGGATTTAAAGACTGCTTTTAAAATCAGCACATGCTTTGGGGGCGGGATGCGGCAGGGAGATATTTGCGGATGTATTACGGCATCCTTACTGGTGTTGGGCATGGCATTGGGGTTTTACGATGCACAGAACAGAGCGTTGGAGGTCTATGGCAATCAGAAAACGGAGGAATTTATTCGGCGTTTTACGGAACGGATGGATGGAAAAGTAACTTGCAGGGACATATTGGGGAAGGATATCTCTAATCCCGAAGGAATGGCGGACATTCGTAAAGAAGGGCTGATTATGCGGAAATGTCCCGGCGTTATTAACAGCAGCATTGAAATATTGGAAGATATGCTGGAGGCGCATTTGAAAGATATAAAGGAAAGCAGCATAGAATTAGAAGACCTTCCGGAGGATGACGAATTAGATAGCCTTTTGAAAAATATCAGCAAATTACGGGGATTTAGAAGGCGCGTCAATCAGCTTTTGTTTTCTTCGGAAAAAGAGATTGCATTTATCCAGTTTGACATCCGAAAATTTAAAATTATCAATGATCACTATGGTGAAAAATTTGGAGATGAAGTATTAAACTTTATCATGACAAAGTTGGATGAATACTGTCACGAAGACCAGTTTTATATTAATTTGCGAAGCGATGTCTTTATGGTGGTAGCAGAATATGATAGTGAGGAAGCATTGACACAGTTCATTCGCGGGTTGGATGAAAGAATCAGTTTCTTCAAAGACGTAAAGCTTCAGATGTCGTATGGGGTTTATACGGTGGAAGATAAGGAGATGGAACTGCGGCAAATGGAGGACAGAGCGGCAATGGCCAGAAAGGCTTCCAAAAAAAATGTGCTGTCCAATATTTTGTTTTATAAAGAACAGTTTAAAAATTCTCTGTATAACAGAAAATTTATTGAGGAAAACATGCAGGCAGCCATTGCGGAGAGGCAGTTTATGATGTATCTGCAGCCCAAATACAGCATTGCGCAGAATAGAATTATCGGTGCGGAAGCATTGATTCGGTGGCAGCACCCGGAGCGGGGAATGATTTATCCCAATCAGTTTATTCCTGTGATAGAAGAGAATGGTTTTATCAAAAAGGTAGATTATTATATTTGGGAGGAAGCCTGCGGCTTTATTAAAAAATGTGAGAAGGCGGGAATTACCTCTTGTCCGGTTTCTGTCAATGTGTCCAGAATTCATTTACGGGATGATGAGTGTATTCATGTGCTGGATGATATGATCAAGCGTAATGATATTCCAAAAGAACTTTTGGAGCTTGAGATAACGGAGACGGTGGATGATCAGCAGGTAAGTTTAAAAGCGTTACAGTTGAAGGAAGAAGGCTATACGCTTTTAATGGATGACTTCGGCAGTGGGTATTCCTCGTTGAACATTCTTTTGGAGACCCCCTTTGACGTCATTAAGCTTGACAAGAAATTTATTGAGAATATGATGGTGTCGGGCAAGGGAAGGCTGATATTGGAGCAGGTGGTATCCATGGCGGATAAATTGGATTTGGGACTATTGGCTGAAGGCGTAGAGACAGTGGATCAGATTAAACTGTTGGAAAGCATAGGATGCGATCAGGTTCAGGGGTATTATTATGCAAAGCCCATGCCGGAAAAAGATTTTTTTGAATTGCTGATAAAACAGGAAGGATTGACAAAACAGTAAGATGCCGTTGTGTGTTAGTAAGAGAACTGGCTGCTATGCTCAGACCGGAAGACGTGTTTGGACATAACAGTCAGTGGTAATTGGCAAGGGAACTCAGCAGACGGCTAAAATATGTAATGCTTATGACATTTCAGGCCCATCGTCCTCTTCGCTGTGGGGGGAATCCGCCGCGGATCTTACGGAAATCCCGTTTACTTCCACACTTCCGTCAAGGGCAATGACAAGACATTCCCGACCATTGATATTGCGTGTTTCAATTAAGTCTGTTCGCTCCGGATTCACTTTGATAATAATGTCAGGTGTTTTTACCTCAAAAGTGCGGGTATTCATTACATTGCTCATGAAAAGAGACGTTTTTTCACCGGCCGTTTCATCATAACGTTTGTCGAAATCTGTCAGTCTTTCGTTTGCGACGCCGCTGTCAGCCAAAATGGTTTTGACTTCGTTCTTGTCCAGCATCAAAGGTTGTGGAGATTCTTTGTATTCCTCAGCCAATTCATTTAATTT
The DNA here is from genome assembly GCA_022793065.1 of Lachnospiraceae bacterium. Classification (GTDB taxonomy): domain Bacteria; phylum Bacillota; class Clostridia; order Lachnospirales; family Lachnospiraceae; genus Acetatifactor. The sequence continues at coordinate 34,865 of JAAWCE010000003.1, read as the reverse complement.
ATCATGAATATTTTTCACCATTTCAATACCGCAGTCTTCCCCCAGTGTATCTTCTATAATGGCCTGGAAAGTCTCCTTTTGTCCGCCGGCGGAAAGAGGAAGAGGACAACCCAGCAGTGGTTCCACAAAACTTTCCCTCAATTCTTCGGAATTTTTGGAGTAATAGAGCAGGCTGTGGATATCCGTACTTCTATCGTGAAAAGCAGGAAAAAGGAATCCCGTCTCAGGTAAGCTTACCACCCAATCCCGAACACGATTCTGGAATGTATTTTCTTCCGGATTGTAGCTTAGACCCGGTTTGGACAGTTCCACAGGACAGACGCAGCAGATAATGTATTCGTAAATTTCATCGGAAGCGTCATCCATCTCAATGCCATCAGTGGTTTTGCCGGGAATATCATACACATCATGTACAAGCAGAATCAGATAATTTCCCACATATTCATAATTTTCAATTACCTTGTCATAAAATGCTTCCAGAATGGTATCGTCCTTTAATTTGCTGTCTCTTAATCGGAGCAGAAAGTCTTGAGGGGTATCCATGGTTTCCTCTGACTGCCCGGCGTTTAATGTATTGTTGTTCGGTTCAGAAATATCCGCCTGGAAAGGGGGATCCTGTTCAGGGGCGTGAATTGCAGATGGGGTTCCTTTTATGTTGAGTGGAAATTCCAGCGTGAGCAGATTTTTGCCAAGGGAACCGGAGAGGGTTTTGCGCAAAATTTCAAAATATTTAAACATTTCTTCTTCGGGAAGTGCCAGAAAAGCTTGTTTAAACTGGGTTTTTTTGTTCTTTTCTCCGTCCACATAGCAGCCGCAGATGCGTGTGAGGGAGCAATTTTTTGGTGTCAGAAGCTTTTTCAGCTCCGATATTTCTTGCTTTGTCATGAAATTTACCTCATATTCGTTTTCTGAATGTGTTATTATGTAGGAATGTAGACTGGACAAGCCTTAGTATATACCAAATTTTCGCTATGGGCAAGTATATAAATGTATTGTAGTGGGAGAATTCTTGTGTTACTATTATGTAAGGTGTGTCGGACAGGCTGACCATGGGAGAGAGGACGACGCTTGACAGCGTTGGTATGTATCTTGTATGGTAAGACCTATCACTGTAAAGAGGAACAGTTCGACATAGTGCATAGAAAATCGAAAGAGAGGCGAAGATATGGGCAAAGGAAAACATGTGGAAAAGAGCAAGGGATTTGTAGCGGAATTTAAAAAATTTATTACCAGGGGAAATGTGCTGGATATGGCAGTGGGTGTGATTGTGGGAGGTGCGTTTACTTCCATTGTGACATCTTTGAACAAGGATATTCTGACCCCTGTGCTGGCGGTGTTTGGCGGTACGGATTTTGGGTATCTGACGCTTACGCTGGGAAGCGGAGAAAACGCGCCGGTGCTTTATTATGGTAATTTTATCACGGCGGTTATCAATTTTCTGATTACGGCGTTGGTTATTTTCTGTTTGATTAAAGGTATGAATGTTGTTGGGGACAGAATGAAAAAAATGGAGGAAGGACGGACAGGGAAAGAGGAACCGGCAAAGGCGACTACGAAAAAATGTCCTTATTGTCTCAGTGAAATACCATTGGAGGCAAGCAGATGCCCTCACTGTACCTCTCATTTGGATGAGGGACATCATTCAGATGGATTGGAAGCGGTTGAGGATTGACGAATTGCAGAAGAGAGGGTTGACTCATTGAGAAAGAACAGAAAGAAAATCTGCCTGGCAGCAGGTATTTTGCTGACAATGCTGCTTACAGGCTGCGGAGAGACGGGGGAGAAGACACAGGCGGCCATGGGCCTGATTCAAAATGTGGACTATGGGGGAGCGCTGAACTTGTTGGAAGAGGCGGAAGCGGCTGGGGAAAATATTCGTTTGATTAACAGAGCCAGGGGAATTGCCTATATGGGGCTGACAGATTATGAACAGGCCATTTCCTATTTTGAAGCTTCTCTGGCCGACAGTAATGGGTTGGTAAAAAATGTGGATTTTGACTTAAATTTCTATCTGGCAGCAGCATACAGCAAGAATGGTATGTTCAGTCAGGCAGAAAGCGCTTATGATGCAATTCTTGCTTTACGCCCTGAAGAAGTGGACGCTTATTTTTTGCGTGGAAATGTGCGGATGGCGTTGGGAAACGATACAGAGGCAAAGGAGGATTTCGATAAGGTAATCATAATGGAACCTGATAATTATGACAGACTGATACAGATTTATCAGGTGTTGGATTATTCCGGTTATGGTGATATTGGTCAGGAATATCTCAGGACTGCGCTGGTATCCGGCGAAAAAGAGATGAAGCCGTATGATAAGGGGAGAATTTATTTTTATTTAGGAGACTACCAGGACGCCTATATTGCTTTGGAAGAAGCAAAGGAACAGGGCAGCGCGGAGAGTTATCTGTATCTGGGCAGAGCGTATGAGGCCACGGGAGATTACAACTATGCTGCAAATGTATACAACAGTTACTTAAGTAAAAATGCCGGCAATGCGGAAATGTACAACCAGTTAGGGCTTTGTGAGATGACAAGAGGGGATTATCAGAAGGCGTTGGAAGCATTTCAGGCCGGAATGCAGCTTGAAAATACTACCATGATGCAGACATTGTCCTTTAATGAAATCGTGGCATATGAGTACATGGGAGATTATGGCCGGGCGCGTGAACTGATAGAGAATTACCTGAATAATTATCCTGACGATGTTCAGGCAAAGAGGGAATATGATTTTCTTCTGACAAGGTAACAAAACAAGAAAGCAGAACTGAAAATGGGATCAACGAAATGTATTATATGTATAAATATATATAAAATAAGAGACCGGTGGTTTAGAGCCGGTCTCTTATTAGATTGTGCTGGTTATAAGCGCAATTAAGCTACTACAGTAACGTTGGTAGCTCTGATTTTGCTGCTGTTTTGAGGGTCACACTCTGTATCAAAAGTAACCTTCTGGCCTTCTTCCAAAGACTTGAATCCATCAGCATTGATTGCGGAGAAATGTACGAATACCTCTTCGCCGTTGGCATCATTGGTAATGAAACCATAGCCCTTTTGTGCGTTAAACCATTTGACTGTACCGTTGTTCATTTGGCACCTCCTTGAAAAGTGTGTTAAAATAGTAGTGTTGCTGATTCTAAAACGTAAGGCAAAAAATCGCATATTTTTGTAAATCATTATCAAGACAAGGACTTACAAAAATATGCGAGTTCAATGACTTTCTTTTAGAATACAAGTAGAGTTTACCATCCCATTATCAAATTGTCAATATTTTTTTATGACTTTTTTAGACGAAATGTATAATATTTTCAAAAAAGGGAAAGCTTGGCAGTAACAGTATGATTGAGTGGAGGTATTTGCTTATGATGTTGGGTGTGATGTGGGCAATAACGGCGGCCATGTTGGGATTTATGCTGGGCAGAGTGTCCATGTACGGATGGGAACCGGAAGAAGAGGATGAGACGGACAGGGAGGCTTTCACAACTGCAAACGGTTTGTCGAAAAAAGGACGTCGGGGACGAAATCATCGGGTGGCGGAAGACATGAAAAAGTTTTCTGTGGGAAGCCCTGTTTCCGGAGAAGTGGTTTCATGTGAAGAAGGGGATCATGCCACGATTGTGATAAAACCGGAAGGAGACAAACTCTATGCCCCCACGGCCGGCAAGATTACGCGGTTGTTCCCCATGGGAAATGCGTTCCTTTTTGTTACCGAGTTTGGAACGGAATTGTTTATACAGGCAGGAGATACCAACGATGAATTATTGGGTTGTCATTATCGGCCCAGAGTTGTGCAGAATGAAGTGGTGGCGAAGGGAAAATTGCTTCTGGAATATGACAGACAGGGGTTGGAAGCGGAAGGGGCTTCGTCAGAAGTGTCCGTTTGCGTGGAGAGCTGTGCCTATGGAGGCAGTATATGGATGACCGCAGGGGAAAGGGTCAAGATAGGTGAAGAAATCCTTCAAATCAGGGAACCGGCATGTGTCAAAGCCGTGTATCAGGTATAACAAACGAGAGCGGTGTAAAATGTAAACAGAGAGTTGAGGGACTCTCTGTTTTTTTGTGTAAAACATCCAAATCAATTTAGGGAAAACCACTTGACAAATACCCCGTCGGGGTATATCCTTTGCATAGAGATAAATACCCCTGGAGGGTATTAAGGGGAACAGAGTAATCAGAAACAGCGGAAAGGATAAAAAATATGGATAAAAATGGAGAAAATATGGTTCTTCAAGATGGGAAAACCGAAAATTTATCTACAACAGAAGAATGTGAATGTCATAAAAAGGCCACGCCAAGAGACGAGATGGAATTGAAGCAGTTAAAAAATCGCTTAAACCGTATGGCCGGTCAGTTGAATGGTATCGGGAAAATGTTGGATGAAAATCGTTACTGCGGGGATATTTTAATTCAGGTGGCGGCGGTGGAGCGTGCGCTGCAGTCTTTTGCATATCTGGTTTTACAGGAGCATATGGAGACTTGCGTGGTGGAAGAGATACGAAAGGGGAATACTGCGGTGGTGGGAGAAGCGGTGGAACTGATGAAAAAATTAATATAAAGAATGAATATAAATTTCACGCCGCAAAACGAAAGATTTGCGGAAGGAAAAGAAAGTGTGAGGATGGTAGGTTATGAAAGAGCGTTATCATGTTTCAGGTATGACTTGTTCGGCTTGTTCGGCGCATGTGGAGAAAGCGGTAAATAAGCTGGCGGGCATGGAAAAAGCTTCCGTGAATTTGTTGACGGAAACCATGGAGGTTGTGTATGAGGAAGGAATACTGGGGGCCGGGCAGATTATAGGAGCTGTGGAAAAAGCAGGGTATGGTGCGGAACTGATTGGAGACGGCAGAAGGACCGAAAACAGAAAAGCAAATGACAGAGAAGCACGGGGCAGGAGGGAGAGCGGTACGACGGACAGAGGCGGACTGCAGGGAAAAGCGAAGGAAGAGGCAAAGGCCATGAGGCGGCGGCTGGGCATTTCTATTGGTTTTCTTCTGCCGTTAATGTATGTGGCAATGTATCATATGTATTATGAATGGTTTGGAATTCCCATCCCTCGATTTGTACTGGAAACCATGCATGGAAATGAAAATGCAATGACCTTTGCCATGACACAATTTATATTGCTTTTACCCATATTGTATATGAATCGTAAATTTTTTGCCGTGGGTTTTAAGACATTGGCCCATTTGTCACCGAATATGGATAGTCTGATTGCACTGGGGGCGTCTGCGGCGATTGGATATGGAATTTTTGCCATGTATCGTATCAGTTATGGACTGGGACATGGGGATATGACTTTGGTGCAGCAATACTCCCATGATTTATATTTTGAGTCTGCGGGCATGATTCTTACATTGATAACGGTGGGAAAGTATCTGGAGAGTCGTTCTAAAGGCAAAACCAGTGCGGCGATTACAAAACTGATGGATTTATCTCCCAAAACGGCAATTCTTCTTACAGAAGAGGGACAGGAGGTGGAAATCCCTACGGAGGAACTGATGGCAGGGGATATATTCCTGGTAAAACCGGGGACTTTGATACCTGTGGACGGCATTGTGATAGAGGGGAATTCCAGTGTGGACGAAGCGGCAATTACAGGAGAAAGTGTTCCGGTGGAGAAGCACGCAGGGGAAAAAGTAGTGTCCGCCACCATGAACAAAGCGGGATTTCTCAAGTGCAGGGCGCAGAGAGTGGGGGAGGATACAACGCTGTCACAGATCATTCGACTGGTGGAAGAAGCCAGCGCCAGCAAAGCGCCCATTGCACAGTTGGCGGATAAAGTGGCGGGCATATTTGTTCCGGTGGTCATTGGAATTGCACTGCTGACCCTTTGCGTATGGCTTTTGGCCGGAGCCGGCGGGGAGTTTGCCATATCTACGGCCATTGCGGTGTTGGTCATATCCTGTCCCTGTGCGTTGGGGTTGGCGACGCCGGTGGCAATTATGGTAGGAACCGGTGTGGGAGCCGGTGCAGGTATTTTGATTAAGTCCGGTGAAGCGCTGCAGAGGGCGAGAGAAGTGGATACGGTGGTAATGGATAAGACGGGGACGATTACCGCGGGGAAACTTATCGTGATGGAGGCCAGCGTATATGTGCCGGATATGTGGGTGAACAACCTGGTAAAAATTGCGGCGGCGCTGGAGAAGAAAAGCGAACATCCGCTGGCGGAAGCGGTGGTAGAGTATGCCGCATCCATGAAAATCTCCATACCGGAAGTAAAAGAATTTCAGGCTGTGTTCGGACGGGGTGTGGAAGGCATACTGGCGGAGGATATTCCGGCGGCGCTTGACCGCAAAGATCAGGGAGTCAAAGCAGGAACAAGGTTTTTTGTTGGAAATCTGCCGTTTATGGAAGAAAACGGTATTGTCGTTGACCCCATGGCCATGCAGGGAATTCACAGGCTGGCAGATGAAGGTATGACGCCGTTACTGATAGCCAAAGAGGGATGTTTTCTGGGAATGATAGGTGTGGCCGACCAGATAAAGGCCACTTCCCAAAAGGCAATACGTAAATTGAAAGAAATGGGAATCCATGTGGTAATGCTGACCGGAGACAACAAAAGGACGGCTGAGGCTGTCAGAAAGCGGTTGGAAATAGAGGAAGTGGTGGCGGAGGTGCTGCCGCAGGATAAGGAAAAAAAGATTAGCGGCTTAAAAGCAGCCGGGCATAAAGTGGCTATGATTGGGGATGGTATCAATGATGCTCCGGCGCTGGCAGCGGCGGATGTGGGGATGGCTATTGGCGCGGGGACGGATGTGGCCCTGGAGAGCGCGGATATTATTTTAATGAAGAGCGACTTGCAGGACGCGGTGACGGCAATTCGGCTGAGCCGGGCCGTAATCCGTAATATCAAGCAAAATCTGTTCTGGGCGTTTTTTTATAATGCAATAGGTATTCCATTAGCAGCCGGTTTGTGGTATCCTATGTTTGGGGTGAAGCTGAATCCCATGTTCGGTGCGGCGGCCATGAGTTTGAGCAGTATTTTTGTAGTAGGAAATGCCCTTAGGCTGAGAGGATTTTCCAGAGATTTTGGGCATAAGGAAGACAAAAGAGATACTGCGGATACAATGGAACTGTCCGGAGGGGAAGCAGTGAGCCGGGTTACGGAGACAAAAGCAGCCAAAGAAGCAACCAGGATAACAGAAGGAGCATGTGTGACAGAGATAACAATGTCACCGGAAAGGAAGGCAGATATGGAAAAGATAATGAAAATTGAAGGAATGATGTGTGCACATTGTACGGGACGGGTACAGAAAGCATTGGAGGCCGTGGAAGGCGTTGGCAGTGTCGTGATGAACCTGGAAGAGAAGACCGCATTGGTAGGGCTTACATCGGAAGCATCAGACGAAGCGCTTACGGCCGCCGTGACGGATGCAGGTTATGAAGTAAAGGAAATTATTGCAAAGTAACAGTTCAATATTACCGTGAGTAGTAATATAATTAGACGGGCGGGACCTGTAAAGCGCGGGGGTAGGAAATGAAAAATAAATTATTTTACGGATTGTTTGTTGTGTATGCCATTATGGTAGTGTTTATTCTCTATGTCAACGGTGTGTTTACAGGGAATGTGACCTCTGTGAGTAATCTGGCGATTAACGGTATATTTTTGGCCATTATCGGTGTGATGTTCCTGGTATCGGCGGCGGGTTTTCTGCAGTTGAATCGTCTTACGGATGACTTGGAGAGAGTCAGCGGTGTGCTGCAGCAGGAATATAAGGAGGCGGAAGCCAAAAATTTATGGGCGTCTTTACAGGATAGGAAGGATCTGTTTGAAGATGAAAATCTGCGGACCGCTTTTGCAAAGTATCGTTTGCGGGTGAAGAGCAGCCGGGTTGGAAAAAGATACGCCAACACCTGTGATATAGAAGATTATGTGAATGAAGAACTGTTGGACAGAGTGGGATGGAATTTTTTTAATTCCGGCATTTCCGGGACAATGACGGGGCTGGGGATTCTGGGTACCTTTATGGGACTGTCTCTGGGGCTGGGTTCCTTTAGCGGGGATGATATTTACACTATTTCTGACAATGTGGGACCGCTTTTATCCGGTATGAAGGTGGCGTTTCATACTTCTGTGTATGGTATTATATTCTCGCTGATATTTAACTTTGTTTACCGCAGTATCATGGCGGATGCGTATGGAAAGCTGAATTTTTTCCTGGATGTATTCAGACAGTGCGCTATGCCCCCGGTGGGTTCCGGGGATGAGAATACGGCGGCCATGTTGGTTTATCAGGCGAATATGGCAAATTATATGAAACAGCTTTTGGAGTTATCTAAGGGGGAAGCCGGAATTCAGACAAAGGCTATGAAACAAATGGCAAACGGCTTCCTGGAGGAGCTTCAGACTGTCATGGGAACGCAGTTAAAAGGATTGGGGGATACTTTGCAGTCCGTGATAAAGGCACAGGATATGGACGCGGAAGGAAGCAGGCGAGTGCTGGAAGCGGCGAGGGCGTTGGTGGAGTCCAACCGTAAAATGCAGGAGAATATGGAGATGATTCTGGAACGACAGGAAAAATTTGCAAAAGAGCTGGCGGAGCAGAAGGAGACGCTTGCCCTGACGTGTGACGAGATGAGTCGTGATCTCAGCAATCAGTTGTATACTTATGAGCAGATGAAAGAGCTTTGAGAATCACAAGCGAACAAGTTCCTTTGGCAAGAAGATTGATTGGTATGCGTGCCACAGCACACAAGGAGTATAGGTATGAAAGTAAAACGAAAGAACAGAGAGGCTTTTGCGGAGCATAGTTATTGGCAGTCTTATTCCGATATGATGGCGGCACTTTTGCTGATATTTGTGTTGATTATTGCAATTACATTGGCCATTTATAAGCAGAAGACTACAGATTTGGACCAGGCGAGGACGGAGTTGGCCAAGTCCCAGGAACATCTGAGTGCAACGCAGAAAGAATTGGATGGGGCAATGAAGGATTTGGAAGAGTATAAAGCGGCCATTGATAAATCCAACGAAGAACTGGCCAACTCGCTTGCAGAACTTCAACTGGCATATGCAAATGCGGCATTGACGCAGGATGAATTGAATAAGGCTTATCTGGAGATTGAAAATGGGCAGAAGGAACTGACCATTGCACAGGGAGAATTGAATGCCGCACAGCAGGAATTAAGCACTACCAAACAGGAATTAGAGAATATTGTGGGCATCCGTACAGATATTATCGGTGCGCTTCAAACGACTTTTCATAATTCCAGTATGAGTGTGGATGCCAGAACAGGTTCCATCACATTTTCTTCCGATGTGCTGTTTCGATATAACAGTGCCACCTTGTCCGCCGAAAGCCAGAAGACGCTGAAAGAGATTATTCCCATGTATCTTGATGTGCTGCTGCAGGATCGTTTTCGCGAATACATAGCTGAAATTATTATAGAGGGGCATACGGATACGGACGGAAGTTATAAAGAGAATATGGAGTTGTCCTATCAGAGAGCATATTCTGTGGCAAAATTCTGTCTGGACTCGAAAAACGGCCTCAGTGAAGAAAAAATTGAAGAACTGATGGTATTGCTTACCGTAAACGGACGTTCTTTCAGTCAGCCGGTATATGAGAAGGACGCCTTTGGCAGGGAGACGGATCAGGTTGATATGGCTGCCTCCAGACGTGTTGAGATTAAATTCCGTCTAAAGGAAGATGAAATGATAGATAAGATTTCGGAAATACTGAAACAAAGATAAAAAGGCGGTTTTTCTTCACAAAATATTTATGCTTTGTTTATTGATTTATTTGTGCACTGTGTTATATTGTATATAGAACACGGAAGGAAAATTTATAAAATTCTGGTTCTGTGGAAATGATGATAAACAGGGCGCTGCCGGATTGTACACAGTGGGATGAAAAGCAGTATATAACTGTGTATGGCCTGGGAACCGGAACAGGAGGTCAAAATGAACATACAGAAATTTACACAGAAATCCATGCAGGCGGTGGAGGGCTGTGAGAAACTGGCTTATGAATATGGGAATCAGGAAATAGAACAAGAGCATCTTTTATACAGTTTGCTGAAAGTGGAAGACAGCCTGATATTGAAACTGATAGAGAAAATGGAGATTCAGAAAGAGCATTTTGTCAAACGTGTGGAACAGGCGTTGGCAAAACGAATTAAAGTGCAGGGAGGCAAAGTCTACATTGGCGCGGATCTGAATAAAGTGTTAATTGGGGCGGAAGACGAAGCAAAGCTGTTAGGAGACGAATATGTGTCTGTGGAGCATTTGTTTCTGGCAATGTTAAAGCACCCAAACAGGGAAATTGCACTGATTTTAAAAGAGTATGGCATTACCAGAGAACGGTTTCTGCAGGCGCTTTCAACCGTTAGAGGCAATCAGAGAGTCACCAGCGACAATCCGGAAGCAACTTACGATACGTTGGAAAAATATGGTCAGGAGTTGGTAGAACGGGCAAGAAATCAGAAGCTGGACCCTGTGATAGGAAGGGACGGTGAGATTCGGAATGTGATTCGGATTCTTTCCCGTAAGACGAAAAATAATCCTGTACTGATTGGAGAACCTGGCGTGGGTAAGACGGCGGTGGTAGAAGGGCTTGCCCAGCGGATTGTCAGGGGAGACGTACCTCAGGGGCTAAAGGATAAGAAAATTTTTGCGCTGGATATGGGTTCTTTGGTGGCGGGAGCCAAGTATAGAGGCGAGTTTGAAGAGCGTTTAAAGGCAGTGTTGGAAGATGTGAAAAACAGTGATGGTCAGATTATTCTCTTTATTGACGAGCTGCACACTATAGTGGGCGCGGGGAAATCGGACGGTGCGCTGGATGCGGGCAATATGCTCAAACCCATGTTGGCAAGGGGAGAGCTGCATTGTATTGGTGCAACCACGCTGGACGAGTACAGACAGTATATTGAAAAAGACCCGGCGCTGGAAAGACGTTTCCAACCTGTGCTGGTGGAAGAGCCCACGGTGGAGGATACCATTTCCATATTGCGGGGACTGAAGGAGCGCTATGAGGTATACCATGGAGTGAAAATCATGGATAATGCGCTGGTCAGTGCGGCAATGCTTTCTCATCGTTATATTTCCGACAGGTTTTTGCCGGATAAAGCCATTGACCTTGTGGACGAGGCGTGCGCTTTGATTAAGACAGAACTGGATAGTATGCCTGCGGAATTGGATGAATTGCAGCGCAAGATTATGCAGATGGAAATTGAAGAGGCCGCGCTGAAAAAGGAAGAAGATAAATTGAGCCAGGAACGGCTTGCAGACCTTCAAAGAGAGCTTTCGGAATTAAAGGAAAAGTTTGCGTCCGGGAAAGCTCAGTGGGACAATGAAAAGGCTTCCGTGGACAGACTTTCCAAATTGCGTGAAGAGATAGACGCAATGAACAACGAGATACAGATTGCACAGATGGAGGGAAATCTGGAAAAGGCAGCCGAATTGAGTTATGGCAAGATGCCGGCGCTGAAAAAGCGGTTGGAGCAGGAAGAACAGGCCGGAGCGTCGGGCTTGTCCCTGGTGCGGGAAAAGGTGTCCGATGAAGAGATTGCCAGAATTATTTCTCGTTGGACAGGGATTCCGGTGGCGAAACTGACGGAGAGTGAGAGGAATAAAACGCTGCATCTGGACGAGGAACTTCATAAAAGGGTAATCGGACAGGACGAAGGCGTCACCAAAGTTACGGAAGCTATTATCCGTTCCAAAGCAGGGATCAAAGACCCCACGAAGCCCATTGGTTCTTTTCTGTTCTTAGGGCCTACGGGTGTGGGCAAAACGGAGCTTGCAAAGTCGCTGGCGGCAGCGCTGTTTGACGATGAAAACAATATGGTGCGAATCGACATGAGCGAATATATGGAGAAGTTCTCCGTATCCAGGCTGATTGGAGCGCCTCCGGGATATGTGGGATATGAGGAGGGCGGTCAGTTGACGGAGGCAGTCCGCAGAAAGCCCTATAGCGTGGTGCTTTTTGATGAGATTGAGAAAGCGCATCCGGATGTATTTAACGTATTGCTGCAGGTGCTGGATGACGGAAGGGTTACGGATTCCCAGGGCAGGACGGTGGATTTTAAGAACACCATTCTTATAATGACCTCCAATATCGGAGCTGGTTATCTGTTGGAAGGCATCGGGGAAGACGGACAGATTAGCGCCCAGGCGGAGACGCAGGTGATGAATGAGCTGCGTGGGCATTTCAGGCCGGAGTTCCTGAACCGTTTGGATGAAACCATATTGTTTAAGCCTTTGACCAAAGAAAATATTGGCGGAATTGTTAGTCTGATTATAGAGGACTTGAACAGTCGGCTGGAAGACAGAGACTTGAAGCTGGAGATTGGAGACAAAGCCCTGGGCTTTATCGTGGACAATGCCTATGATCCCATATATGGGGCGCGGCCTTTGAAGCGGTATATTCAAAAGTATGTGGAAACGCTGACGGCAAAGCTGATTTTGTCCGATGGCGTGGAGGCCGGGGACGTAATATGGATAGATGTGGAGCATGAGGCGCTGACCGCTTCCGTCAGAAAATTATAGCAAAAATGAAAGAAAAAAGCCTTTCCGAAATGGCCGTCGGAAGGGTTTTTTTCACAAAATGATATATTTTTCCCAGTCATCTTAAGAAATATTAATAAATTACTTCATAAATTCCTAATTTGTTCTCCTTATAATAAATTTCATCATTACAAGGTTTCACCACAAATGATATCTTGACTATTATATATAGTAGGAACTAGAAATGTACGAGGGCAACGTCAAGAATAATGCAGCATGGTATTGGGGTGAACAGATACAAATTTTCCATTGTCAAGAAGGAGAACAAAAATGAAGGCAAGACAGAGAATGAAGGTAGTAATATTTTCCATTGAGATTATTATTATTGTGGGTATGCTGGTAACATTGTACCTGGTAATGAGCAAATCGGGCGAAGGACCAAAGATGGCGAAACTGAACCCGGAAGTCCTGGAAATAGACGAACAGGTACAACAGGAAAAGGAAGAGGGCGGCACTATGCGCGGTTATATTAATATTGCGCTTTTTGGCGTGGATGCGGAGACGGAAAGCCAAATATATAAGGGCAGCCGCAGCGACAGCACTATGATTGCCAGCATTAATCTGGATACGGGAGATATTAAACTGGTCAGTGTGTTCCGTGATACATATCTTAATATCGGAACGGATTATTATTGGAAATGTAACGCTGCGTATAACGACGGCGGAGCAGAACAGGCAGTGAAAATGCTGAATATGAATCTGGATATGGATATTACCGATTTTGTCACCGTGGGCTACAGCGGATTGAGAAAGGTTATTGACGGAGTGGGCGGTGTGTATATTGATGTAAGCGAAGAAGAGCTGCGCCATATCAACAATTATCAGATTGGCGTTGCAAATGTGTTAAAATGTGATTATACACCGGTGGAACATGCAGGATATCAACTTTTGGACGGATTGCAGGCTTGTGCGTATTGCCGTATCCGCCAAGTGGGAAATTTTGACTTTGAACGCACGGAGCGTCAGAGAGAAGTCATCAAGTCCATTGAGGAACAGGCAAAGAAGCTTGACCTGGCTACTTTGACAGATGTGTTCAATGAAAGTATTGGAGATATCTATACCAGCCTTGACTCAAAAGATATTCTGAATTTAATTGCTAATATTGCAAATTACCGTATTGTTGAAGAGGCTGGGTTCCCCAGAGAGGATATGCGTATTGCACACAATATAGGCGCAAAGGGAAGCTGCGTGGTGCCTCTTGATTTGGAATCCAACGTGGTATGGCTGCATGAGTTTTTGTTTGGAGATGAAGATTATAAAGTTTCGGATAATGTAAAAGAGTACGGGAAGCAAATTCAGACTGAGACAGCGCCATATCTTCCCAAATAATGACAATTAGAATAAATGGTGGTTATTGGTGACGGACTGTACAGTAACCAATATTGGAAGGAGAGTTTTCGGACTCTCCTTTTTGTGCTTGTAAACAGGAAGAATGTCTGGTAGAATCTAAGTATGAGAGAAATGAGTATAAGTGCGGAGAAATATTTTCATATCCGCACTTATATATGTGGTATCCTGATTCTGTGAGAAAGGGAGGAAAAGATATGTTGCCTAAGGACCCAGTGATACTCTTAAGTTATATAAATACAAAATTAAGAGATTGCTATGAAAGTCTGGACGCTCTTTGTGAAGGATTGGAAGTGGATGGACAGGAAATTACAAAGCGTCTGGCTTCCATAGAGTATCATTATGACAGAGAACGAAATCAATTTGTATAACATGGCGACATTTGGCGATTTCAGTGATGGCAAAAGAAGATAATAGGGGGAAAGATTCAGAAAGCGAAACCGCTGCGCCTGAGAGAGGAAAAAAGGGTGTGCGGTGTCGGATCTGTACCGGCTGCGGTCTCTGTCCGGGTGTGATATCTTCCGCCTGGCAAAACAGAAATTTAACGGAGTCAGGCCAGGGGATTCATGTACTTGCGGAAGACGCGCTTTATGGGGAGAAGACGCCGCTGCCCGGCGACGGATGTATGCGGCTGGTTACGGCGGATGTGGGAACCACCACCATAGCCATGCTGTTGTATGACAGGGACGGTAGGGTGACGGACAGATATGTGTCCGTAAATCCTCAGACAAAATACGGCGCAGATGTAATTTCAAGGATACGGGCGGCTGAAAAAAAGGAATTGGCTCACGACATGGGCCGATTGGTGCAAGAGGTATTGGAACGGGGAATCAGGCGTTTTCAGAGGCAGCTTGCTCAGGGTGAGAAGTTATTCATGGTACTTGCGGCCAATACTACCATGACATATCTGTTGATGGGATGGGAGACCAGAGAGCTTGGATATGCGCCCTTTACGGCCAGTCATTTATCCGCTGCCCATAAGATGTTTGCAGGAGTTCCCTGTATTGTCTTTCCCGGCATATCGGCTTTTGTAGGGGGAGATATGGTGGCAGGGATACACGCCTGCAAAATGGCTCATGGCCAGGAGCTTACATTACTTGTGGATCTGGGAACAAACGGAGAGATGGTATTGGGAAACCGGGACAGAAGAATTGCCTGTGCTACGGCTGCGGGGCCGGCCTTTGAAGGAGGGGTAAATAAGGGGATTTGGGGGGCTGATATGATAAGCCTTCTGGCGAGACTGCGGCAGGAAGGGATTTTGGATGAGACGGGGTTGATGAGGGATGCGTTTTTTGAGACCGGGATCAGAATCGGAAATGTACATGTGACACAGGAGGCTGTCAGAAGCGTTCAGTTAGCGAAGGCGGCCATTGCCGCAGGAATTGAAATTCTGTTGGAATGTTATGGCATCCGGCCGGAAGCGGTGGACAGACTGGTTCTTGCAGGGGGATTTGGGTATTATTTGGACCCGCAATCGGCTGTAGAAATTGGTTTGCTGCCGGGAAAGTTAGCTGACAGAGTTGTCATAGGGGGGAATACGGTTTTAACGGGGGCATTGCTTGCAGGAAGGAAACTGCTCATGGGAGGAAAGGATGAACTTCTGGCAGAACTGAGTGAAACCGTGGAACGGACAGAAGTGATAAATCTGGCTTTACAGCCCGGATTTGAAGAGAGATATGTAGGGGCGATGAAAATAAATAAAAGTGAATAATATTGTCATTTCCTATTGGTAAAAACGAAAATATGGTGTATAATTCTAGTAGATAGCAAATGGGGGTATTTGCAGTTCTTACGGGGAAAGTATTCCGCTGAGAATTGTTCCGTAAGTAATGATCTACAGAAAAATGTGTCAGGGAAGAGTCATTGACAAGGGAGGTTATTATGGGTGGTAAAAAAACAAAAGAGCATCTGGTGTTCAGTATACGGAATAAAATTATTTTATGCTTTTTTGTGCCGATTGTCTTTATGGTTGTGATTGGAATATCCGCATATCAGAAGTCGGCAGAAGGTATGAATGAAAAATTTAGGATTTCCACGGTGCAAACGGTTAAGATGGCGACGGAATATGTAGATATGGTGGCTTCCTTTATTGAGTCCGAAGGTGTGAAGTATGCCTTTGATAAAGATTTATCCCGTTATTTTCTCGGAATGCTTGAGGATGATAACCAGGCAAAGTCGTCTCTTTTGGATTCCACAAAGAAATCTCTGTCCACTTCCCGGATGTCCAATGATTTTGTCAGTAATATACATATTATTACAAAAGAGGGAATTCGTATGCTGACCACCTACAATGATGCGAAGCAGGAAGGTTTTCTGGCCAGATATCAGGAATCCATGACATCGGGCGGCGCCAAAATGGAAAGCTGGATAGATTCTCATCCGGTTTTGGATGAAGTGCTGAACGTAAAGCAGAGTAGTTATATTATGTCTTATCAAGTTGTGTCCCAGGGGAAAAATGCGTGTGTTGTGGTAGATATTAAGCCGGATGCTATTTTGGAATTTATTGAGGGGCTGGATTTGGGCGACGGAAGTATTGTGGGGTTTGTCACCCGTAACGGCCGCGAGATTATCAGTGAGAATCTGGAGGAAGGCAGCGAAAGCGTTCTGACGGAAGGTGAGGCTGTGTTTTATGGACAGCCGTTTTTCCCGGAGTATCACCCGGAGGAAGAACAGGAGTTAGACGGCATAAAGCAGGTGGAATTTGCCGGAGAGGAATACCAGTTTATATACAGCAGAAGCAGCGATACAGGTGCGGTAGTTTGTGTGTTGGTACCCATGAGAGTGATCACCGGTCAGGCGGAGGGGATTAAGACTATGACTTTTAGTCTGGTAATCCTTGCATGTATCATTGCTTTGGCAGTGGGACTTTTGATTGTGGTCAGTATTCAGAAGAACATGAGCAGAATTTCCAGGAAGTTCGGCGAGGTTGCCAAAGGTGATTTGACAGTACAGGTGACTGCGAAGGGCAAGGATGAGTTCAGAGGATTGGCGGCGTCTGCCAACAATATGATTGTGAACACGAAGAAACTGGTGCACAAAGTAACCAAAGCAGCAGAGCAGTTGGAAAGCTCCTCCCGTGATGTAAATGAAGTATCCACGGTAATCAGCGACTATTCCACGGATATTACTCAGGCCATAGACGAAATTAACGAAGGCATGAGCAGGCAGTCCGAACACGCTCAGGAATGTGTGGCTAAGACAGATGTTTTATCCAGTGAGATTCAGGAAGTCAGCCGTGTGGTGGAAGATGTGGAGAAACTGGTGGATGAGACGGAACTGATGATTAACCGAGGGATGGAAATTGTTCAGTTACTTGGGGAGAGAGCCAAAGAGACCACTTCTATCACGAAAAAAGTGGGTGAAAGCATTGATTCTCTGCGGAAGGAATCGGAAATTATCAATACGTTTGTGGGCACCATTACAGAAATTTCCGAACAGACCAATTTGCTGTCCTTGAACGCTTCCATTGAAGCTGCCAGAGCGGGGGACGCCGGAAGAGGGTTTGCAGTGGTTGCGGAAGAGATACGGAAACTGGCGGATGATTCTGCCAAAGCAGCCGGAGAGATTCGCAATAACGTGGAATATATTGCAGGCCATACGCTGAACAGTGTGGAAAGCGCCAAAAATGCTCAAAATATGGTTGCGGCGCAATCTGAGGCAGTGGAGCAGGTGGTGGATGTGTTCCTGAAGATGCAGAAGCAGATGGGTACGTTGGTGGAAGGATTAAAATCCATTGTGGACAGTACGGAAAAAGCCGACCATGAGCGTAAGTATACTATGGATGCAGTGCGGAATATTTCGGATATAATTGAAGAAACCGCTAACAGTGCGGAAGTGGTGAGAGATGTGGTGAACAGGTTGATGGAGAGTGTACAGAACCTGAACCAGACGGCAGATTCTCTGGGTGAAAATATGGAAGAGTTAAAAACAGAGGTTTCCGTATTTAAGATTTAAAATTCCTGTAGAATTTGATCAGTGGTTATGAGACATAAAGAACCAGCATATGATGTGATACATGAAGCTGTTATGAAGTCGGTGCCGGGCGGTAGAAATACCGTTCGGCACCGATTTATGCGGGCGGCGGTGAATCATTCCGGATATGGATGGAGATGCGCAAGAGGTGTATGGATGAAACAGATTATTTTGCAATATATCAGACCTTACTATAAGCGGATGGGTGTAGGATTTTTGATTAAGTTCCTGGGAACCATTATGGATTTGTGTATTCCTTATGTATTGGCTTATATTATTGACACCATAATTCCTATGAGAAACAGGAACGGGGTTTTGCTGTGGGGAGGCGTCATGCTGCTTTGTTCCGGTGTGGCGGTTTCGTTTAATATGATTGCAAATAGGATGGCTTCCAAAGTGGCAAGCGATGCTACGGAAGTGATACGGCATGATTTATTCTCTAAAATCATGTATTTGTCAAATGCGCGGACGGACTATTATACCAAGCCTTCTCTGATTTCCAGAATGACATCGGATACTTATAATCTGCATCAAATGTTTGGACGTGTACAGAGATTGGGAGTGAGGGCTCCTATTCTGCTCATTGGGGGCATCTGTGTGACGTTTACGCTGGACCCATCCATGGCATGTGTTCTTTTGGCCACATTGCCGATGCTGGGATTTATTACAATTTATGTGTCAAAGAGAAGTATTCCCATGTATGGGGGACTTCAGGAAGCAAACGATCGTTTTGTACGAATGGTCAGGGAGGATATTGCAGGGATTCGCGTTATAAAAGCATTATCAAAAACCGATTATGAAACGGAAAAATTTCAGAATATTAACAAAGAAGTGGTGGAACGGGAGCGAAAGAATGGTATGGTGATGGCGGTGATTAACCCATCCATGAATATTTTGCTCAATTTGGGGTTGGTTGGTGTGATTCTGGTGGGCGCTTTCAGGGTGAACGCGGGAACATCCGAAGTGGGTAAGATTTTGGCGTTTACGACTTATTTTACCATTATTTTAAATGCAATGTTGTCCATCTCCAAAATGTTTACTATATTTTCTAAGGCCATTGCCTCTGGGAACCGAATCTGGAAGGTATTAGAGTGCGGAGAGGATATGGAGGTTGTACCATATTTGGATGAGCCGATGACCAACAAATCAAATTTGGGAGAGGAAAAAGGGGAGGAAGTATGTTTTGACCATGTAACATTCTCTTATCTCAAAGGTGGGGAGGCCAATATCAAGGATTTAAGCTTTTGCATCAAAAAAGGGGAAATGTTGGGAATTATCGGGGAGATTGGTTCGGGCAAATCCACCATTATTAATCTGATGATGCGCATGTATGATGTGGATGAAGGGTGTGTCCGAATTGCAGGCAGGGATGTGCGAAACTATCCGCCGGAAGTGCTGAAAGCAAAATTTGGCGTCGTATTTCAAAATGATACTATATTTGAAGATACCATTGCAGGAAATGTGGCTTTGGGAAGAGAATTGGGAGAAGAAGAGATTCAGGAAGCGCTTTTATATGCCCGTGCCAGCGAATTTGTGGAAAACAGAGAAGGCAGGGAGGCAGAGGCTTTGAATATCAAGGGGGCAAATTTAAGCGGCGGCCAGAAACAGAGAGTTTTGATTGCCCGCGCCCTGGCGGCAAAGCCGGAGATATTGATTCTGGATGATTCTTCCAGCGCTTTAGACTATCGCACCGATGCCATGCTGCGCAAGGGGATCAAGGAACATTTTCCGGATACTACATTGATTATGATAGCACAGAGAGTCAGTTCTATTAGAAATGCGGACCATATTTTGGTTTTGGAGGACGGCGTGCCCATTGGGTATGGCTCCCACGAAGAACTGATGGAAAGCTGTGAGGTTTATAGTGAAATCAGCAGGACACAGACAGGGGAAGTATAAAAGCGAATCAGCATTTGCAGGGGCGTTATACTTTAGTCAGGAGAGGTTGAAGGGCAATGGAGCAGGAAAAAAAGAGATATTCCAAAGGAACAATTTTGCGATTGGGGAAATATATGCTGCAGTATAAATGGCTGCTGGCAATTGCGGCGGTATGCACTTTGGGAAGTAATATGTTTTCTCTGATAGGTCCTAAGTTGACCGGGCTTTGTATCGGCGCGGTGGAACCGGGACCGGGGGCTGTAAATTTTGAGAAAGTTTTCTATTATGCGGCATGGATGGCCGGATTTTATGTGGCGTCCGCTGTCATGTCATATGGATTGCAGGTATTAATGCTTACAATCAGCCGTAAGGTGGTATACCGTATGCGGCAGGATGTATTTGAGAAGTTGATGAGTCTTCCGGTGGGATATTTTGACATACATCAGACAGGAGATATTATCAGCCGTATTTCCTATGACATTGATACAGTAAACGCTTCGCTTTCAAATGATTTGGTGCAGCTTTTAACCACGGTAATTACCGTGGCAGGCGCTTTGGTTATGATGATTACCATTTCTCCTAAGCTGGTGCTTGTGTTTGCTTTTACAGTGCCGCTGTCGATTTTTATTACCAGATATATTACTGGCAGAACGAGACCGCTGTTTCGGCTGCGTTCTGCTAAATTGGGGGAGATGAATGGTTTTGTAGAGGAAATGATTACCGGACAGAAGACTTTAAAGGCATATGGAAGAGAAGCGTATACCCAGGAACGTTTTAACGGCAAAAACAAGGATGCAGTGGATGCCTATTACAAGGCGGAGTATTATGGAAGTATTGTGGGGCCCTGTGTAAATTTTATCAACAATCTATCTCTGTCCCTGATCAGTGTATTCGGGGCGCTGCTTTATTTGGCCGGAGCTATGAAAATAGGGGATATTTCGTCCTTTGTACTGTATTCACGGAAGTTTTCGGGCCCTATCAATGAGGCGGCAAATATATTCAGTGAATTACAGTCGGCTTTGGCTGCGGCGGAAAGAGTGTTTCGCATGATTGATGAGGCCCCGGAACCGGCGGATGCGGAAGGGGCGGAAGTGCTTGTGGATGCAGTGGGAGAGGTGAGAGCGAAACATGTGAGCTTTGGGTATGTTCCCGGAAAAACCATTATTCATGATTTGAGCTTTGATGCAAAACCGGGAAAATTGATTGCAATTGTAGGTCCTACCGGTGCAGGAAAGACAACCTTGATAAATTTGCTGATGCGTTTTTATGACCCTGACGGCGGACAAATTTTGGTGGATGGGAAGGAAACGGGGCTTTTGACCAGAAAGAGTCTGCGGAAAGCCTATGCTATGGTGCTGCAGGACACATGGTTATTTTATGGCAGTATCTATGAAAATCTGGCCTATGGCAAAGAAGGGGCTACAAGGGAAGAAGTGGAGGAGGCTGCAAAAGCTGCCCGAATTCACTCTTTTATCAAACGATTGCCCCAGGGATATGATACGGTTCTGACAGATGAGGGAACCAATATTTCCAAAGGACAGAAGCAGCTTCTTACCATTGCCAGAGCAATGCTTTTAGATGCCAGGATGTTGATACTGGACGAGGCCACTTCCAATGTGGATACCAGGACGGAACGGCAAATCCAGAAGGCAATGTTAAAGTTGATGGAGGGGAAGACTTGCTTTGTGATAGCTCACAGATTGTCAACCATTGAAAATGCGGATTTGATTATGGTGGTCAATGAGGGCGAAGTGGTGGAACAGGGTACGCATAGAGAGCTGATGGCAAAGCAAGGGGTGTATAGAAGACTATATAATGCGCAGTTTGAGTGATTTTAAATGATATCTATTGTAATTTTACTTTTTTTTTGGTATGATTTATACGAAAGATAAGACAAGACCATAAAATATTCTTGAACGGAGGAGTTAGCAAAATGGCGCAGAAACGCAATATTATTGTAGGACAGTCGGGGGGGCCCACTGCTGTAATCAATTCCAGCCTGGCTGGCGTTTATAAAAACGCAAGAGAAAGAGGGTTTCATAAGGTATATGGAATGTTGCACGGGATTCAGGGATTGTTGGATGAGCAGTATGTAGATCTATCCACCCAGATTCATTCGGATATGGATATTGAATTACTGAAGAGAACGCCATCCGCATTTTTGGGTTCCTGTAGATATAAATTGCCGGAAATTCATGAGGATGCAGCGATTTATGAGAGAATTTTTGAAGTGTTGGATAAACTGGAGATAGAGGCGTTTATCTATATTGGTGGAAATGATTCCATGGATACCATTAAAAAATTATCTGATTATGCTATTATCAAAGGGCATAATCAGAAGTTTTTGGGTGTGCCCAAAACCATTGACAATGATTTGGCGCTTACAGACCATACGCCGGGCTTTGGAAGCGCTGCAAAGTACATTGCCACTTCCACCAAGGAAGTAATTCGGGATGCAACAGGAATGACTTATAATGATAAAGAGGCAATTACAATCATCGAAGTTATGGGACGCAACGCCGGATGGCTGACAGGAGCAACCGCGCTTGCCAGGACCGAGGAGTGTGAGGGGCCGGATTTGATTTATCTGCCGGAGGTAGTATTTGACATTGATAAATTCCTGAAGAAGACAAAGGAATTACTGGCAAAGAAAGAGTCCGTAGTCATTGCAGTATCGGAAGGTATTAAAGTGGCTGACGGCAGATATGTATGTGAACTTTCGGGCGGTGCAGACTATGTGGATGCCTTCGGACATAAGCAGCTTCAGGGAACGGCGGCGTATCTGGCAAGTTTTCTGGGAAGAGAAACCGGATGCAAGACACGCAGCATTGAATTTTCCACATTGCAGCGCAGTGCCTCCCATATGGCATCTCGTGTGGATGTTAATGAAGCGTTTATGGTTGGCGGTGCGGCTGTCAAGGCGGCAGATGAAGGAGACAGCGGAAAGATGGTAGTAATTGACAGGCTTTCCGATGATCCATATACCAGTGCCGTAGGAATTTATGATGTTCATAGAATTGCCAATAATGAGAAGGTTGTGCCCCGTGAATGGATTAATGAGGAAGGAGACTATGTGACGGAAGCGTTTATTGACTATATTGAACCGCTGATTCAGGGCTTCTATCAGCCGTTTATGGTAAATGGTCTTCCTCAGCATCTGGTATTGAAGAAATAAGACGTTTGTGATTTTGCAGCGGAAACATGCAGCAAATGTTTCTGGAATATAAGCAGAGCAAAGCGTCTATGATTGGAGACTGGCGCATAAAACAGTGGATGCAGAGATCGGATGGTCAGGTTTCGTAAGGCTATGATATCTGGGTTCATTGTTTTTCATGCGGCAGTCTGTTTTTATATGGATTTGGTGAAAAACGGAGTAAGTGTAAAGTAAGAGGGAAAGTTTTATGATGAATACAGAAAAGAAGTGTGTAATTCTCTGGCATGTGCTGCCGATTGTAGGGCTGATTCTATGGGGAGCTTTATGTATTACAAATAATTTGTGGTATGATGAGGCATATTCTGCATCTATGGTATCACAGTCCTGGCTTCGGCTGTTGTATATTACGGCAGTGGATTATCATTCACCATTTTATTATTCTCTTTTAAAGCTGTTTTATCATCTCTTTGGAGGAGGTACGGATTTCCGCAGTTTGAAACTTTTTTCTCTTCTTTTTATGGAAGGATATTTGCTGCTGGGAAAATATTATGTAAAAAAGCTATTTGGGCAGAAAATTTCCATTTGGTTTATGGTTTTTTCCATCTTAATGCCCATTATGAGTGTGCAAGCGGGCAACGTAAGGATGTATGGGGCCTCGTTATTTTTTATGACATTGATGGGGCTTACCGCCTATGATATTTATTTGAATGTTACGCGCAGAAAGTGGATTGTATTCTGCGCGGCAAGTATATGTACGGTATATTGCCATACTTTTACCATGATACAGTCCTTCTTTTTTTACCTGCTGTTTTTTGCCCTGTTGTTGTATGCCAAAAAGTATAAGACGGCAAAACATTTATTTCTGTGCGGATTGGTTGTGTCCCTGGTGTTTTCACCATGGCTTGCGGTTACATGCAGACAGATGATTTCACGTATGCGCTATGATGCGGGTTCCACAGGGGAATTGGCTACAATTTATTCTTTTATGGATTATTGTAAAGAATGGTTTTCTGCGCTGGAGACCCCAAAGGGGTCGGTGATGTTTTTGGGGATGGGAATTTGTTTGGTATTGGGGTATCTGGCGGTAGACTGGATGCGGGCGGAGCGTAACTATGCGCCGGCAGTGGGCATGGGGGCGTTAGGCTGTACTGTGCTTACAGGGGGAATGGTTTCGGCCTGTGTCAATAATTGCTTTCTGGGCAGGTATGTTTTTTCCGGGTTTGGCTTTTTGATGCTTTTTTATGCTGTTGGAATGAGCAGAATAAAAAGGTTCAAATTAAAGGCGGGCATTATGGCTGTAGCAGTATATTGTTTATTAATGCAGTATGGAGAGGAAATTAAGCTGGAGTATGACGGGGGCTTAAAGGTATATGAGGCGTTTTGGGAAGAGCAGATTGGTGATGATGACGTAATCATTGGGCCCAATGTGCATACAGTTTTTCTCAGTGTATATCATCCTGAGATACAATATTATATTTATCCTTATAAGCCTTATAATGTTCCGTTTGTTAATATGGAGTCTTTGACGGACTGGAATCAGTTAGAGGGTGTGGGCAATGTGTGGTATATTACATTTGCGGGAGATGAACCGGATTTTGCCGGAGAGAGATATGAGTATGACCAGGCGTTGGCTTTTCACTATATGTATTATGATTTTGTAATGTTCCGATTGACACCAAAAGGGTAAGAAAAGTGAAAGGTATGGAAGAAGAGCCGCCGGTCATAGTACATGTTTTGCAGAATATGCCTTCATTGGGGAATTACCATAACAACGAAAGCATATATTTGTAGGGAAGATATGTAAAAAGCGAGACGGCATATGAAAAAGATGATAACAGCGTTTCTACTATTTGATTTTGTAGCGGCAATGCTGTTTTTGGGAGTATATGGACTGCGCAGTAAGGCAGTGGCGGCAGACAGCGGATTGGTTAGGATGGTGGACAGCGGGCTGGAAGGGGCGGAAGATGTGCGAAAGATTGCCATAACCTTTGATGATGGTCCTCATCCATCTTATACGGAGCAGTTATTGGATGGGTTAAAGGAGCGGGGCGTGGTGGCTACTTTTTTTGTAACAGGGGAGCATGCGCAGTTACACCCTGATATTATCAGAAGGATGCAGGAAGAGGGGCATTTGATAGGAAATCATACTTATAGCCATATTCAGTTGACCAGAGCCAATAGAGAGGTATTTAAAGAGGAATTAATTAAAACCAATGAAATCTTGAAAAATATTACAGGGGAAGAGGTACAGTATGTGCGTCCGCCCTATGGAAGTTGGGATAAAAGCTTTGAAAAGGAGCTGAACATGTTTCCGGTGCTGTGGACAGTGGACCCTTTGGATTGGTGCTCAAAAAATGTATCTTGTATCACGGAGAAGATTGTGAATAAGGTGGAAGAGAATGATATTATTTTGATGCACGATTATTATGCCACATCTGTGACTGCAGCGCTGAAAGCCATTGATGAACTATTGGAAGAGGGGTATACTTTTGTGACTGTGGAGGAGATTTTGTTTGATTGAATTTTGCTGTATCAGGCAACGTAAAGAATACATAACAAAGCGTCTTAATCATTGGATAGACTTTGTGCCTTGAATATGTTATAATATTGACACAAAAAGGCGTTGTGTCAACTGTTGATTCCATTTGCGCTTAAAGAGGGGGTTACACACCCTCTTGCGCATGAAATTACGGCAAAACAATAGAACCGCAATATGAGGGAAGGGGATAAGATGACAAATAATGAAATGTTGTTAGCGATTTCAGAAATGCTTGACCCTATTAGAAATGATATTCAAGAAATAAAAAATAGGGTAAAGAAAATTGAATTAATACAAGAAAATAAAGTCTTGCCACGATTAAACACAATCGAATCTTGCTATACATCTACTTTTGACAGATATAAAGACAGCATTGAAGACTATGAAGCGATAAAACAGGATATATCTATTATAAAAAAAGTTGTAACAGAGCACAGCGAGAAATTGCAAAAAATGGCATAACATAACAATCAATTAAGGATATACCAAAAATTAAGGTGTAAAGTCTATGAAATTATAAAAGGCTTTATACCTTTTTAAATTCGGCAAAAAACAAAACGACAGATAACAACATGACAATCAAAGAAATTTAAGCGGGAAACTGTGGCGGAGAGAACTGCGATACTGCAAGTATCACATTGATAAACAGAACTGGGCATCACTTGAAGAATCTATGGTCTGTATCTGACAAGAAATATCAATAAATTTGAGGGGATAAAAATCAAAATAGTATACCTTGATAAGTGAATAAAGAATTAAGAATATTGAAAAGCTGCTGACGGGAATCGGACCCACTAGCGAAGTTTAATAAATGCTGTAAAATCAATGGTTTCAGCAATTTTGATTTGATTGGTTTTGATGGGGCATGATTGGTTTGTATACAAAATGAATTAAAAGTTTTTGCAGGAAAGGAGAGTATCTTGCACGTATGATATTATGCTGACAGGCAGTTGGTGCTTTTGATGAGTTCAAATCTCATTGTCAGAATAAATTAAATCGTAAAAAATAGGACAGAAGAGGAATAATGATTTCCTCAACTGTCCTTATTTACATTTTGTATGCTTTTGACGATTTTTTTCAACGATTCAATTTCTTTTTGTTGTATTTGAACTACTTTTATTAAGGGAGCTAAAAATTCTTCATATCGAAGACCATACATGTACTCCCCATCTATGGTTTGGGTTTTTTGAAGAGGAGTTTTTTCATAATTTGTACTATTATCCTTTTCAGTGAATTCTTCGGCATTTATATCTATAGTTTTTGGAGATTTTATAAATCCTGCAAAATCCATGGAACTCATTCCCAATTTTTCCATCAGCAATTCTACTGACTGTGCCCCAAGTCCATAATGTGTCCGACCAGAATCTCCATCTGTCATAGTATAACTTATCGGATTTAATCCCATTATAAATTTGTGCATTAGTGTATCGTCCAACAATTTTATATTTTCTTTCAATCGTTCGTCTGATGTTTGTATAGTTGCACTGGCAGCATATATTGTTTTCCATCGCTTTGTTGATGCGCCAAGATTCACATCATTATCTAATATTGGTTCAAGAACTGCATTTGCTTCATACGTTTTAAGCGCTACTCCATGCTGCGCAGAATATTCTGTATCAGGGTGATATGCTCTGCTATAAAAGAAAAGATTGTTAGTAAACGGCTGATAAATCTGCATTCCATCGTTTCTAAAGCTTAAAGTTTTACTGAATATGCTCACATTGCCAGCATGTACAATATCTGATGTATTTCCAACGAAAAACCAATATCCATTATTATATACAAACATACATACACTTTCTGGTGCAATTCTGTCGGCCATAGAATTAGTAGTATATCTGTAAATTGCTCGTTTTGCTCCTGTTCCATTTACATTTAATGTAATTGATCCAAGGGTATTGCCTTTGCTGAATCGTACTATAATAATACTGCCATCCGTAAGTTTGAAGTTGGGTAATACAACTGTTTTCTCTTCCGTCTCAGCCTCCGTATTACAGTATCCATAAAAACCGATATTTTCAGTTCCGTCAAATTCTTGTCCGCCAATGGATTTCTTTGATGATAATTTAGCAGCACTTGTAGCACTTTTGGCGTTACCGTTATATTCCTCAGTTACAGCAGTTATATATCCTGAAGGAAGCGATGTTACCATTACATTTTTCCATTCAATTGTTACATGACTGTCCATATAACCACCCTTGCGCAATTCGGTGACGCTAATGTTGTCATAACCTTCTGCTTTTTTTACATACAAATTCCAGACGCTTGTTGTACTCTTTACCATGTAAGCATCTATATTTCCTGTTTTTCTCAGATACGAAATATCAGGGTCTATGCCTGATATGGATTTGAATTGCAAATGTATTTCGCCGGAACGCTCTCTTTGCAGTATCTTAAATTCTATTGGCTGGTTGGCGTATTGATTTGTTATTTTGATTTGGCAGATATGTATAAATCCATTGCTTCCGGCACCAGCAGCAAAATCTCCTATACGGATGCCCTGTTTAAAAAATGTTACACCATTTACCGTACCGCCGGATGTTGCTAATGCTCCAATGTTTGCTGGTGTTAAATTTACATTACCTGACCGATAAGCAGATTCAGCATTTCCTTTCACCCCTGAAACACCATGATCTAATTTTGACCATGTTGTCCATACATCACCACTTCCGGCTCTGATATATAAACAGGGGTTGCCTAACGCGGCCGCAATCTGCTCAGTATACTCTCCATCTCCTGTTTTAAACACAATCAATCCATAATCTTTAAATACCATACCGTCTTCTGGGTAATTGGCTTTTGCATTTATCATTGTGTAAATTCCAGGAACGATCATATTGTCAAAATCTTCGTTTTCTATCAAGGAATAAGGTACAGCACCAATGTTATTAGGCGTTAAATTTACATTACCTGTCCGGTAGGAAGATTCTGCATTCCCTTTCACGCCGGTAATACTCTGTGTATTTGTATCATCTCTCCACGCAGGATTGCCATTAGCATCTGTTTTCCATACTTTATTTGCCTGTCCGTTTCCCTTTGCTACATAACCTTCGCTGTCTTTTGTGTTGGCTTTCCATGTATTTGTATTATTATCAGTCAGTTCTATTGTTGTGTTTCCCAACTGATTCATTGAAAATGTACCTTTAGACACACCAGCTTGCTTGATAGTGACTGTACCATTTCCAATGGAAGCTGTCAAAGTATCTATTAAATCTTTTAATATTTTTCCCTGATTTGCGGATAGCGGTTTATTCGCTGCGGTAGAAGTCAAATTATTTATAATGTCCGCAACATTTACTTTGTTTGTTGTAACATTTTCAATCAGGCTGCGGTTTGATTTGATATAAGCAACAATTTCGCTTAATTGATCTAAGGTGGTGTCATCACTGTCTGCCAATGTATTTAATTTGGTTGTAAGTCCTGTAATTAAATTTCGGATATCACTATGAGCAGATGAAGATGTATTATGGTTGGATATGGCAGTTTGGACAAAGGCAGTGGAGGAAATTTGTGGTGTATTTGTTCCAACAGACGCAGTGGGGACTCTTGGTATGCCTGTTAATATTGGACTGTCAATGGGAGCCTTTAAATCTAAAGCTGCCTGTTGAGCAGTGGATACAGGCTTGTCCATATCGGATGTATTATCAGCATTGCTAAGTCCAACATGGGCTTTGTTCGTTTTATGCGGATTATTTGTATTTGTGAGATGGGACATTAAGTCAGAAACGGCTTTGGATATTTTCCCAAAAGCCACACTTAATTTCTCACCGCTTGCCAGTTTTGTAAGAGAAGCAGATTCCGTATAAGTTGGAGTTTGGTCATTAGTTGTAACATTAGGTACATTACCTAGACCAACTTGTGTTTTATCAACTTTATGTGGGTTTGCAAAGTCTGCCAGATGTGCCTTCAATGTTTCAAATATACCATGTGCTTTAAACAACAAATCGTTCAACACATTAAATTCATTGGTACTTTCAATAACGGAGTTATCATAAACGCTCCCAATTACAATCAGGTCAAATGGCATGGTTGAAAGGAGTTTTTGGCTGTCTAATTCATAAACGTTTAGTTCTGCTTTACAAATTCCTGCAGCCAGTAACATACTTTCTTCTATGGTTATTAAGACGGTTCCATTATCCTGAATTGTTGCTGATTTCCACATACACCTTTTGTCGGGTGTTATCAACTTAAGATTACATGTCATGGTAGAAGGATTTAATGGGTATACAGAGGCATCATTTATACATGTAACCTCAATAAAGCGTGTGTCTTTATCATATTGATGGGCTTTTACAGATTTATAGCTTGTTCTGTAAAAGTCTAACTCTAAATATCTTGTATTGTTCATTTTCGATTTCACCAACTTTCAGTTTGATCAGGCTGTATAAATGAACAAATATACAGCTAATATATTTAAATTGTATGGAAAGAAGTTATCAGAATAAAATATTGAATTTTTAGGATAACATAATTAGAAAGTTTGGACGTTTACGATTTTTACATAATATGTTATATTTCCCGGATGTAATTTTTCTCCAGTAAATTGAAGGACTCCATCATGAGTGTATCCATCATATCCCCTTATACATGCACCAATATAGTATTCACCAGTTAGGTCTGATACATCAATATTCACAGAATAAGTTCCTTTGTGTGTATTATCATAGGAATATTGTCCATATGACAGAGTTTTTATAACATTAAATGTACTCTTATTGTTTGAGACACCAACGCCTGCTTCGTAAGTATTGTAATAATATTTATCTTCGTTGTCGCCGTCATTAGAACCACTGTTATCACTATAATAATACTCAAAGGTAATTGTAATACCAATTAAGTTAGTCATATCATATTTCCCATCGTAGAATCCATTTATAAAATCTGGAGATTGTCGATATGTACCAGAAACCGTAAGCGGTTGAGAGTATTTGATATCAAGTAGCCTTTGGTCTAAAACATCAATTAACCGATTGATTTTTTGAATTGTATCTGAGTTTAAAACAGCATTGTTAAACTGATTAATTGCATCTCCTGTGATTTGAAAAGCATTGATTTTATTACACCACATATTCCCCTGGGAATCAACACCCCAATTATCTGAGGTAATATTGATATTCCCCGATGTCAAGTTGATAGTTCCGCCCGCAATCAAATTTAAAATATCATCAGCAGATAAATTAATATTATTTGCATTGACTTTAAACTCTGTCCCTGTTGTAGGATCAGCATTTAATGCAACTTGTACAATTTTCCCATTGGCATCAGCTTTCAATACAATTTTATTTTCTGTTTGGGTTAATTTTGTAGACAATATTTCCTCAGCATTTGTTGCGCGTGTAATCTCAGAAGTAATATTTCCAGCTACAGTAGAAATAGAAGTTTCTAATGCAGTTTTTGCATTTTTTAAACTTACATTCAAACTCTCAGCAGTTGTGGCAATAGAAGATTCTAATCCTTCTTTTGTATCTTTCATTTCTGTTCTTATTTCTTTTGCAGTTTGAGTTACTTTGGTACTTAAAGAGTTTTCGGCATCGGATGCTCTTTTGACTTCCAAAGTGATTGCATCAGAATTAACATTTATTCTTCCGCTTAATTCTTCCTCAGCATCAAAAGCTCTTTTAGCTTCTAATTTGATTCCTTCTGTATTAGCATTAATACTTGTCCACATATCAGACGGTTCATTTGTTGTACTCCAATCAATATCTATACCCTTAAGTTTCAGTACTTTACCATCGTAGACTATTTTACCATCTGCAAAAGTCAAAGTCCCATCATCAAGATTTAAGTGAGTTCCTTTATGATGGACAGAAGAGTAATTGACAGAATAAATCTGTCCTGCAATAATCTGAGATCCATTGATATTACCTGCGGTAACAAAATCAGCGGTAAGACCATACGCATTGTCCTGTACCAGTACATCGTCAACAAATTTATAATAAGCATGTTTTCCCAATGCACATTTTACAGTCCTGAAATCATCATCTGAATAAGCAAGTATATTATGTGTTATGACAAGCTGTTCTGGACTATAACTGTCTGTTATATCATCATAGCTTTTTGCGGTCAATCCATTATTATCTATTATAATTTCTTCATTGCTGTTATTTTTTATATTCATTAATGCAGAATTAAGACCATTTGTCTTTAAGTCTGTAAGCGTATTTTGGGCAGAATTTCCGTTAGAAGCCTGCTTACTGACATAAGAGTAGGTAGATGCAATGGAACTGGCCTGTTTTAAAATATCATGTATGTCATTACTGCCATGGGCAGTTTTTGTCATATCTGAAAATTCAGTGTTTAAGGTTCCTAAATTGTCAAAATCAATTTCATAGGATACAAGCCTTAAACGATATATTTCTTCATCAACTCTGACACGTATAAAGTTGCCCAATTGAAATTTATTGACAATAGGAGAGAACTCTTCCATAAGCAGAAGATTATATAAGTTAGTACGAATACTATGTTGATAATAACTAGACTTTATTAATTCTTTTCTTGCTATTTCTATAAATTCAAGTGCCCGTTCAAATATTTTTTCATCTGACAATCCATCAGAAATATAATTTGAATTTGTGTATTTGCTTTCTCTGATGTAAGTAGTAAATATACCATATAAATTTTCTCCGAGATATTTTTTGAAATCAAGAGTTTGCTGGATTTCAAGTTTTTGGGATTCATACTTTTTCTTTTTCTTTTCCCATGATTCAATTTCTGATTTGCGAATAGTTATTTCATTGTTACAAGCTTGTAATTTATCATAATATTTAGAGTAAAATGGAGTGTATAACTCAGAATCAACATTCCCAGCATTGGATTCCATTAGGATACTTAAAACGCCATTGATAGCATCTCTAAATGAAATCAGTCGATTTAGGCAATATAATTTTAGAGTATTTTGAAAAGTAGAAAGTTCTTTAATTCCAAGCACGTTATAAACGCTATTATCATCAGTGTTATTGGAGGCGATATTTTTTAATATCTTTTCATTCATAAAAGATTGGTAATCGTCATTTACAGTTATAATTAAAGTGCTTGAGTATGCAATGTCTTCTTTATTTGAATAATTTGTTATCTTGAATCTTCCAGTCCATACTCCTGAACTAATTCCATTTGAAACACCATTATATTTAAAAGAACCAGTATCAACATCCACTTTTACAAATCCACTTCTGACAAATACTTTCGCATAATTGATAAGCGCACTATTTATAGTGGCAAGTGAAGTATATGTAGTGAGGGATGAAAGTGAGAGAGGATTCAAGTTAGAAATAGTAAGTTTTGCTGCTTCTGTACTGGCTGTTGTATCAGGTATGGTTATATCTGGCATTTGATTTGATGTGTAATATGTAATACGCTCAATGCACTCATAAATTTGTTCTGTTATTTTATGGTAATCGTTTATAGAGGAATCATATAATGTATTGTATGACTGAATTTTTTCTACAAGCTCTATTGGCATATCTTTTAACTGGGGTGGTGGAATATAAAATATTCTATTTCCTCCGCTTGGAATATAAGACATAACAGCAGTGGTCATGATATCATCTCCAGCTTCTAAAATAAAACAGTTTTTTATATTATCAATATCTGTTTCAAGCTGTACTTCGTCTGTTAAATTCTCACTGGAAACAAATATAGTAGTGTCTTCACCAAAATATTTTAAGTTATTACTGCCACAATGAGGACATGTATCAGTATAATCATTTCTGTAGCCACAATCATTACATATGGTACATAAGTCATAAACAGATATACTTCTGTCAGTGGAATCAAATAAGAATATACAATCAAATTCTGTTGCACAATCACCAGTTAGAAAATCATAAATTGATATATCATTGACAGAAAAACTTCGTTGCAATGTCATAAGAGAAGGGGCAACATATTTGATTTTATATGCAGGTACTTCAGATAATACTCTATGTAACAATGAAGCATTAGGTTTATCTGGATTGTAAAACTGGGTAATTACATAATCATCCCTGGAGATATCCGCTTCAGTATTTACTTCCAGATTAGAAATTATTTTCTGGGACAATTCAGATTCACATAATGATATTCCCGTAATTGATTTTATATTGCAATCATTATTGGATACAGTTACATGAATTTCAAAATATGTGTCTACTTCTTTAACATATATAAGTTTTAAATCATTTATCTCAGTCCATAGACGTTCTTGGAATTCATCAGAATTTTTATTTACATTAAATGATATCTTCTGAGGTTGATTTAAATAGTTATAATATTTTATTCCACTTAAATTTATAATTTCACCTAAATGTTTTTGGCTTCTACTGGATAATATTATCGTAAAAGACTCAACAGTTCCATTATCCGTATTTATTATAATGCTGTTCATACAATAATACCTGCCTTTCTAATTGGTGCATATTTAATTGTAATATTACATGGAATAGAAACTGTGAACAAATTACGCCTGTTGTTCAAATCATTAATAAATCTTGGGTAGTTATAATTGAAGTCATTGTATAAAGTAGGATGAGGTTTGGAAGACTGGATAACTTTATTTGCACAATCCAATGTAATTAATTCATTTTGAATACAGTTATCAATCACAGTATTTTTAGTATCCCTATCATTTTCAATCAGTAATTTACCGTTTGATAGACATTCGACTTGAAAGAAATACGGATACAGACTTCCAATTTCGTCTGAGTCGTCAAAGAATAGAAATTGTTTCTGAGCAGGATTTAAGGATACAGTAAATTCTTTATCATCAACATACCCGAAAGGAGAGTTGGATGTAAATGTAAGAGTAAATCCAATCACATAACCATTCCATACAATTGTTGATACAGAAGTGAAAGTTCCATAAAAATATAAATCTGAATACATACCATTCTTATAAATTGGTTTAAATTTATAATAGTGTTTTTGGTTTAACCAGCGCATGAAATGAGATATTTCACCATCGGAAAATGACATTTCCTGTTGTGTTTTGTACAAGCATGGATTTTTGCAGATATCAAAAGTTGCAGTAATAACATCATCATATTTTGCATTGATAATTTTATTAGTATAATTCTGACGTGTTTTTATAGTGTCAAACTGGATAGGTACACCAATCTGTACAGAGTTTTGATAGTCTGTATTAATACCTGCTACGATACATCCATAATCTGATAATTTCTCTCCATTGTATGAAAAGTTAATCATATAAAAATTCCTCCTTCCTATAGTAGTTGACTTTATTTAGTATAATTAATATTTACCCATCACATCCCATTCAAACATTCCTCAAATTCTTTGCTGTATCTTTTCTTCTCGGTTACAACTTCCCTTACTGCTTCATTGTATCTTTCCTTCGCTTCATTTAAAGCGCAGAGTACTTTCTGATGTTCATTTCTATATGTTTCAGCAGCTTGTATTAGTTTAGACTGCTCGCGAAGTTTACGCTTCAATTCTTTATTTTCTGTATTTAATCGGATATTGTCATCCTGTAAGCG
>JAAWCE010000077.1 GCA_022793065.1 Lachnospiraceae bacterium | reverse complement strand
GTTATGTGTTCCCTCATTATCATTAGACGAATTAAGGGAACTTGAAACCGAGGTTATGCAGTTAGCATAAAAAACAACTTAACATCAAAATAACATTGCGTCTTATAGACGCATTGGTGAAGGCGCATGGAACAGTAAAATTGTAAACCATGCGTCTTTTTTTATGCGTGCTTGCACGCATTGCCCAACAAGGAGGACTATGAGCGACAACATTCAGACCAACACCACAGGGCGATTAACGCCCTGTTTGCAAAAGAAGATTGATAAGACGACTTACTTAGTCGAGGTACATTTCTCTGATACAAGTACCCAAAGCGTAGAGGACAAGTTGAAGCGTGTCATTCTCCATGACTTAGAGCATGGAAAACAGGGAAAATCAAGAAAAAGTGATGAAAAATGATGAATACGTCCTTGACAAGTAGCAGCTGGTATAACTAATATATCTTTTATTTTGTCTTTCTTTCATGTAATACGTCCCTGAAAACAAATTTATTTCATTTGCATATAATTAATGATGATAAAAATTTATCATTTAAGATTAAATGTAAATGAGGTGATTTCATTTGAATAATTTTAATATGAACTGGAAATTTAATCCGTCAAATCAGTTCAACACAAGAAACCCTAACAACTGTAATAGAAATACCTCCCAGTCTTCCAATCATTTTAAAGCAGAAACAAACACTGCCATGTGGGATACCTCTCAGCAAATGGGTGCTAAGGAATCAGAGGAATGTGATTCTTCCTGTTATTGTGAACTGGGAACAATGAATTCGGAGGGAATGGCTGAGGCGCCCGCCGCTTCTTTTGCGCGTGGGGAGACGGGACCTATGGGGCCAAGAGGAGAGCCCGGTCCGCCAGGCTGTCCTGGTGAACGGGGAGAAATTGGTCCCCAGGGAGTTACAGGTCCCCAAGGCCCTCAGGGGGCTACGGGACCCATGGGGCCAAGAGGAGAACCTGGTCCACGTGGACCGGCGGGACCTCCCGGCTATCCTCAAAGCAGTATATTTGCAACATTTTCAGGTCAAGGGTTAATTGTACCTGAGAGTGCCAGCCTTCCGCTCAAAATTGAGATACCAGATATTTCACAAAATATTTCTCTATGCAATAGCTGTTGTGTTGGGCTGACTTCAGGCTATTATGCTGTCAGTTATTATATATCTGCGATAGTAAAAAAACGCGGCACTGTTAAGGTTGTGCCCATAATTAATGACTGTAAGCAGAATCTATATGCCGCATGTGCAAAAGGGACAAAGCAAAAGGAAATGTTGGTCGTATCAAGATATTTTATTATTGAGATGCCGGTTGACTCCACATTGTTTTTTGCCTGGTATTCTTCAGCGGGTGTGTCTAAAATCAATATGAATTTGAGCATAGAAAAACTTTGCAGACAATAGAACAAAGCAGAAAGGGGACAAAATGCCGAAAATAAGTTTATGTATGATTGTCAAAAACGAAGAGAAGCACATTGCACGTTGCCTTGACAGTGTGGCAGAACTTGTAGAGGAAATTGTAATTGTAGATACGGGTTCCACTGATCGGACAGTAGAAATAGTTTCCAATTATACATCAAAGGTTTATTCGTATCCATGGAAGGATGATTTTTCAGATGCCAGAAACTATTCCTTTTCTAAAGCGTCCATGGATTATTGTATGTGGATGGATGCCGATGATGTTCTGGAAGAGGCGGAAAAGGACAAATTTTTGCAGTTAAAGCAGTCTCTATCACAGGATATTGACATTGTAATGATGCAATATCATACTTCTTTTGACGAAGCAGGTAAACCATGTTTTTCTTATTTCAGAGAACGGTGGATTAGAAATTGCGACAAATACCGATGGATTGGTGCGGTCCATGAAGTTATTCCTCCAAACGGGAAAGTAATCTATTCTGATATTGCCATTTGTCATAAAAAAATAGGTACTGGTGATCCTGACCGGAATCTGAAAATATACCGGAAAATGATAACGGACGGAAAGCTTTTGGAACCAAGGCAGCAGTACTATTATGGACGGGAATTATATTATCACAAACAATACCAGGAGGCAGTCTCTGTGTTGGAGCAGTTTTTAGATTCAGAGGAAGGATGGATTGAGAATAAAATAGAGGCATGTTCCATTTGCGCTAAGTGTTACTACCAAATGGGCCAGGAACAATCTGCGCTGACGACTCTTTTGCGCAGTATGAGTTTTGATATGCCGAGAGCGGAGGTGTGCTGTGAAATTGGAAAACATTTTCTGGAGCATGGAAATTATCACAATGCCATTTATTGGTATGAGACAGCTACAAATACGCCAAAAAACGGATGCAATGGTGGTTTTTTACAACCGGATTGTTATGACTATGTTCCTTTTTTACAGTTGTGCGTATGCTATGACAGATTAGGAGAGCAACAAAAAGCAAAAGAGTATAATGAGAAGGCCGGAGCATGTAAGCCTTATTCTCAGGCATATCTTTATAATAAACAGTATTTTGACAGTCTGTAAGGCAGAATGTGTTTAGAACATTCTAAAAAAACAGCTGTTTGCGCAGTGTTTTTTCCACTACTTCTTTCGACAAAAAGTAACAAAAATTGCAATGCTGCATAATTTATTTGTATAAATAAGGTAGTTTTTAAGCGCCTTAAAATAAGGAGGATGTAGTGGAATGAATCAAAATAATTTATGTAACCACTGTCAAAATCAATGTCATTCTTCGTGTTGTGAACGCGGACCGGCGGGCCCTAAAGGGGACCCCGGACCTATGGGACCACAGGGGATGAAAGGGGATCCTGGTTGTCCTGGTCCTAAAGGTGACAAAGGCGATCCGGGGCCTATGGGACCGCAGGGGATCCCTGGGATTCCTGGTGCAAGAGGTCCCAGAGGAAATACAGGTCCGGTAGGTCCCACCGGAAACACTGGTCCAAGAGGTTGTGCAGGGCCAAGAGGTTACGCAGGGCCGCAGGGTATGCAAGGAATCCAGGGAGTTCGTGGTGATATTGGTCCAAAAGGAGATCCGGGCTGTGAAGGCCCTAAAGGAGACGTTGGTCCTCAAGGTCCGGCAGGTCCAGTGGGTCCGGCAGGCCCGGTAGGTCCACAGGGAGATATCGGGCCACAGGGGCCCAGAGGTATACCTGGTCCAACAGGCGCTACGGGCCCAACAGGCTCCATGGGGCCGCAAGGTGTAACAGGACCACAGGGGATTCAGGGTGTAACAGGACCAGTTGGACCTCAAGGACCGAAAGGATGTTCTGGAGACGAAGGTCCGACGGGTCCAACGGGAGCCGACGGAGCGACCGGAGCAACGGGGGCCGACGGAGCCACCGGAGCAACAGGGGCCGATGGAGCCACCGGAGCGACAGGTGCAACGGGAGCGACAGGAGCCGATGGAGCCACCGGAGCAACGGGGGCCGACGGAGCGACAGGTGCAACGGGAGCCACTGGAGCAACTGGAGCCGACGGAGCGACAGGTGCAACGGGAGCGACCGGCCCAACCGGAGCAACTGGAGCCGATGGAGCCACCGGAGCAACGGGAGCCACCGGAGCAACAGGGGCCGACGGAGCGACAGGTCCAACAGGAGCGACCGGAGCAACAGGGGCCGACGGAGCAACTGGCCCAACAGGAGCGACCGGAGCCGACGGAGCGACAGGTGCAACGGGAGCCACCGGAGCAACAGGTGCCGATGGAGCCACCGGAGCAACGGGAGCGACCGGCCCAACGGGAGCAACAGGGGCAGATGGAGCGACCGGAGCCGACGGATCGACAGGTGCCACTGGAGCCGATGGAGCGACCGGCCCAACGGGAGCAACAGGGGCAGATGGAGCGACCGGCCCAACTGGAGCCACCGGAGCCAATGGAGCGACAGGTCCAACAGGAGCCAACGGAGCGACAGGAGTAACAGGAGCCACCGGAGCGACAGGTGCAACGGGAGCCACCGGAGCAACAGGGGCCGATGGAGCGACAGGTGCAACGGGAGCGACCGGCCCAACCGGCGCCACAGGAGCCACTGGCCCAACCGGAGCTGCAGGCACAGGAGCAATCATTCCCTTCGCATCAGGGACGCCCATTTCTTTGACTACGATTGTGGGAGGTCTTGCAGGAATTCCATCCTTTGTTGGATTCGGAAGCAGCGCGCCAGGACTTACAGTATTGGGGTCCACAAT
Source organism: Lachnospiraceae bacterium (assembly GCA_022793065.1). Taxonomy (GTDB): domain Bacteria; phylum Bacillota; class Clostridia; order Lachnospirales; family Lachnospiraceae; genus Acetatifactor. Next base: position 63,195 of record JAAWCE010000077.1, on the reverse strand, counting down.
TGATATCACAAATGCCAGCGGAACCCTATCTAACTTTGCGTTCCAGGTGCCCCGTGCGGGTATTATCACTTCGTTTAGCGCATTTTTCAGTACAACAGCGGCACTTTCCTTAATAGGTTCCACTGTTACGGTAAATGCACAGATTTATCAGTCCACAACGCCGAATAATGTATTTTCTCCCATTGCCGGAACGTTGATCAGCCTGACGCCGGCACTTACCGGAGTAATATCAATCGGAACATTGTTAAACGGGGCGCTTACAGGACTTAATATTCCGGTAACAGCTCAAACACGACTGATGCTGGTATTTTCAGCAACGGCAAGCGGGTTGACTCTGGTGAATACAGTTGCAGGATATGCAAGCGCAGGTTTGAGTATTAATTAATAATATCACAGAGTAAATCAATATCCCGGAGGGGGCATACCTCCGGGATATTTCTGATATAGTTTGATATAGTCTTAAATTCACATTATATCTGTTAGCTGTTGAAAGTTCTTAGACTTCTTAAAGTTTTCTTGAATGATGATCTAATGGGAACGCAATCACGTTAGGTTTAGCTCATGTAATAAGCTCCAAAACCAGTCATTGCCACAACATACATTTTTTGTTATAATCTGCTTATATTGAGACATTGATCTCTATATATGAATGGTTATCATATACTGTCCCTAAATTACAAAGGAGAAATTATGAAATATACATGGAATGACATTGAACAGCATGTTGCTGTTTGTACACAGTGTACTTTGAGTCAGACCAGACATCGGCCTGTTATGGGACGCGGAAACCATCAGGCTGCGCTTATGCTGATTGCGGAAGCTCCCGGAGTGCAGGAAGACCAACAGGGGATTCCGTTTGTTGGGAGTTCAGGGGAAATATTGGACAAACTGCTGCAGGATTGCGGATTAGACAGAAAGGAAATTTATATTACCAATATTATAAAATGTCATCCCCCCGGCAACCGTGACCCGGAAGAAGGGGAAAAAGAAGCATGTTTTCCATATCTGAAATATGAGACTTTTTTGCTCAAACCCAAAATTATCGTCTGTCTTGGCCGTGTGGCTGCACAACGTATTATTTCACCAGACTTTAAAATCACCCGACAGCATGGTACCTGGACATACCACAAAAACTGTGCGTTGACGGCTACATATCATCCCTCGGCAATTCTGAGAGATTCATCCAAATATGAGCTTACGAAGATGGATTTTAGGGAAATTGCAAGAAAACTGACTGAATATAAAGATGTAAAATAACGCAACCAATCCCCAATTGCTTTCTAAGGAAAAAGAACGCTATCAGAAGTTACTGACAGCGTTCTTTTCTCGATTGCCATTACCATTCTTTCAGAAGTTCCATGTTCCAATCCATGGAAAAAGGTCCGTTGGCCTGAGATTCCAGGCTATTTACCAATTCCGCACGTTCTGCAGCGCTGCTTCCGGAATCGTCCAGGGACTCTTCTGCCCAATAGGAATAACCGTAGAGATAACTTTTATTAAAATCTTCCCAAGAGTTGAAGAGTTGCTGTGATTTCTCTGCAGCCTCCAATATTTTGTCCATGGCTTCCTCATAAGTGCAATAACCGGAAGCATAGCCAAAGCCCATAATAGTGCCAACTCGGCTTAAATCCCATGCAGCGATAGCGCCGTCTCCATAAGCAGACTTTGCATCGTAAACTGCCAGCAGGCTCACACTGATTCCTTCCTCCAGGTTTTGTGATTCCAGTGCAGCGGCAAAAGCGTCACGGTCTGTTTCGGTGGTTCCGCCATATTCATTAAAAAACTCTAAAGCGTCCTGGTTATGTCCTTCCGTTATCAGCCAATCTGCGGTTTCGATCAGGTCGGCGGCATTTTCTATGCCCCAACTGTCTGATAAACTTTGACGAGCCTGGGCTGCCAAAGTCTCAAGCTGGCTTTTGTCAGCCCCCATGTCCTCCAGCATCTTAAATGTCTCCCGTAGGCTGGCCCCGTTTACGGAATCCAGCACCGCAGTCATACTGTTGATAAAGTCTACGGTTCCCGCCTGTGCTGATGAGCCATCCAGAATTTCCAGGCCAATGATTTGTTTGGCTTCTTCCACATCGTCATCATTTCCCACAATAACTACCGAAAAATAGCTGTCCGCAGATTCGATATAATATCCATAAGCTAGTCCCTGGCTTGCGCCTATTCTGGCTACGCCTTCTTTGGCCAGACATTGCTGGGCGTCTTTGGCAGCGGGAGCGTCTGTATCCTCCCAATTCACCGTAGCACCGGAACCGCTTAAAATCAAATCATTAATATAATCTGCATAGTCTTCCAGATTTTCCACATTATCCGGATTTCCCGGAATATTTGACTTAGAACTTCCTACAGAAACACCGGAAAAACCTACCCGCTCAGTGCCTCCTTCCAATGCCATCATGGAAGTGCCCACCTGGAGGGGCATGTCCGTCTGTGTCAGCCCTTCAAGCAAAATTACTTTGTAAGTGCCATCTGTGGAAACATATTCTTGGGAAGCCGGAAGCGTTTCCGGTTCCTGGGATTGAATTTGAGTTGAGGATTCGACAGTACTGCCGGACATTGTGTCGTCCGCTTCTTGCGGATCTCCGCAAGCTGTAAGCATCAGTCCGACGGTTACAGCCATCAATAATACGTTTCTTTTTTTCATCGTCATTTCACTCCTTTTCTATAAATAAAAATTACGTAAAAACAGTGCTTTGGTGTGGTACATATTGTTCCTATGTGTTTTGAAAAACAAAGCTATTATACTCTTATGGTTAAATTAAGTCAATAAAAATTTAGCAAAAGCAATTTTGTTTTTATGTGAGTTATGATAAAATTCTTATGGGAAATCAAGTGGGGCACCCCCTTTTTCGTATATGAGACATAATTGCACGGGAAAAATTTTGTATCAGAAATCCTTATATGGTGAAGTATAATACTGTAAAAAATTTATGAAAAAAGAGGTATTTTGAAATGGCAGAGAAAAAAGATTTAATGAGACGGAAAACAGTATCCCAGAACAGCGCAAGTGTAAAGAAGCCGGAATCTATTGACGAATATATTGACACACAGCCTGATGAGCGGCAATCATACCTAAGAGCCGTAAGGGATATGATTCGCAAAGCCCTTCCGGAAGCAGAAGAGAGGATTTCATGGGGGATGCCCACATTTTGGAACAAACACAATATCATCCACTTTGCCAGATTTCAGAAGCATATTGGTTTGTATCCGGGGACGGAGGCGTTGGTAGTATTTGCGGAGCGCTTAAAAGACTATAAAACCAGTAAGGGAAGTATTCAGTTTTTGTACAGTAAACCATTACCTTTGGAATTGATTGGGGAAATTGCAAAGTGGTGCGCTGAAACAGGAAATCATCCTTGACATTTTCTTAGATATGGAAATAATGATACAACTTGTCTTAAGGGAAAGTGTCTATGATTAAAATAATAATATCACTTAAAAATCCGGTTCATTTGAAAAGGCTGTCATATGAAAAATGCGGTTTGCATTTCCGATGTTTCATATGACAGCCTTTTGTCTGTTGCTATTTTATGCGGAACTGACCAATTAGTTGATTCAGCGTTCTTGCCTGATTAGATAATTGGGTGGAAATTGTCGCGCTTTCATCAGCGGCGTCGGCGTTTGTCTGTATGACTTTGGATACTTCTTTGATTCTATTTTCTACGGAAACAATCATGTCTGCTTGCTGGACACTGGCAAGTGAGATTTCATCCATCAATATTTTGATGGATTGAATACATTCACTGATAATCTTCATGGCGGAAATAGCCAAACCTGTAGACTCAGTGCCGGTTTTTACATCTTCTATGGAACGTTTAATTAAAGTGCTGCTATCCCTTGCGGCCTCGGCTGATCTGGCGGCCAGACTCCTGACTTCACCGGATACCACCGAGAAACCGCTTCCGGCTTCACCGGCTCTGGAGGCTTCCACTGAAGCGTTCAGGGCAAGGATATTTGTCTGAAGTGCGATATCCTCAATTGTTTTGATAATACTGCCGATTTTTGCTGAAGAACGGTCAATATTTTGTGTGGCAGTCATTAATTGTTCCATTTTGGTATCGGCTTCGGCAGCATAACCGGTGGCTTTGGCAACCAAATCACTTGCATTACCGCATCGAACCGTACTGTTTTTGATTTGTGTGGTAATATCTGTAATGTTGGAAACAAGGCCATTGATGGACACTTTCTGCTGCATGGTTCCCTGGGACAATGCCTGGGCGCCTTCGGATACATGGTTGGCTCCACTGTTTACCTGGTTGGCAATCAAAGAAATATCGCGCATTACGTTCATAAGGTGGGTGCGAATACTTTTCAGGCTTTCAACCAGGATTTTGAAATCACCAATATAATATGCCTCATTTTTTTCTACGTTCACGGCAATGTTGCCAGCGGCCATTTCACCTAAAATCCGGCCGATATCTTCAATGGTTTTACGCAGACAATCACAGACATGGTGTATGGTCTGGGCAATCATGCCGATTTCATCTCTGCGGCCATAGAATTTGTTCAGTTCCTTGTCGGCGGAAAGCTCCAAATTGCCCAGCCGTCCAATGGCCCGCTCAATGACCATCAATTCCCGGCCTTCCCGGAACAGAATCAACAGTGTAACAAGTATAATAACTGCAGCTACGGATGCGCACAGTACTCCCACCGAAACGCGCACTGTACTTACTTCTCCATAGACTTCCGCCGCATCGTCATGAACCATGAATACCCAGTTGCGATCTTTCAAGTATTTATAAACCACCAACTGCTGCACGCCGTTTTCATCCCGATAGGAATATGTACCTGCCTGGGTACTGCCGTCGGCTTTGATGCGGTTGATGATTTCCAGATAACCGTTGTCGGTGGTTTGGGTGTTTAATAATGTTTCATCCGGATGGTATAAATAAGTTGCCGTATCTACATTTAGAAAAACATACTCGCTATGAGGCAGTCCTTCGATGTTAAGGTCCAGTAAGACGTCCATTAGACGACGAGCATAAACACCGGCACCCACATAGCCAATACAATCGTTGTTATCAAACAGCGGATAGTACATTGATAGAATCATGCTTCCTGTTCCCGGTGATTTCATAATGCCGAGGTTCGTCAGTTCAGGCTGCGCCAATATGGTATTTTGGAATTGTTCCAGTGATTCTCCGGTACGGGTGGTAATTCCAATGGCACTCTGGGAAGTATGGGTCAAAACATATGTGGAAGGCGTGCCGATGTATAATCCTTCAAATATACCTTTCACTGCGGCGAAATCCTCCGTGTATTGCTGACCTTTCTGCAATAGGGCGGGATCTTCCGGATTGGCAAGAAGCTCTTTGACTTCGCTGCCCAGTGCAAATGCAACCATGTATTCTTCCGCGGAAGTAACGTAATCGTTGATAATCGATGCTCTGGATTCTACGGCGTCAATCATTTGATTGGTTATATTGTTTTCAACCATAGAGGCAACGCGGCTGGATACAATATACCAAAGCAGCAACATTCCGGCAAAGGTAATTGCTGTGGTAATAATACTGATGCGAGTGGCAAGTTTAAGGTTTGTTAGAATTTTCATAAGATCCCTCCATAAAAAATAATTAGATATCTGATGATGGTTATAACATCTTATCTGCAAAAAATTCCCTGGAACTGTTGGATATGTTGGCTTGTCATCCACTAAAGTAAGTTACATTTAGACCAGCTCCTTCCAAAAACTATATAATATCAAAATCACATTTTATTAATTTTGTCAATAATTATTTTTTGCCACTATATATATCGGTAAACAGTTTTACAATATGTCATTTCTTTTTGAACTATACTTGCTTAATTTATTAAGATTTGATATAGTGATAAAGTTGACAAGAGGGAACCCTGGAAGAAAGAAAATTGATGCTGAGGTGATTGTGAAAATCCGGGGTTTTGTAAAAAAAGGAGGAAAGCAGTATGCGGAATTGGAAACACAGATGTAAGCATCTACTGATGTTGATTCTGACGGTTTCATTGGTTGGCAGCAATATGGATATACAAATGCTGGCAACGGCTGCCGAAGGCGGCATGGACGAGGCGGAGACAGCCGTTACGACAGCTCCGGCAAATGTGGGAGAGGCATTTGGAGTGACAGTTCCTGTGAGTGCAGGTGAAGTATCTGGAGCGACAGTTCCTGTGAGCGCAGGTGAAATATCCGAAGCGGACGATCTGGCAAGCGCGGGTGAATCCGGTACAGGAACAGCGCCCGGTACAAGTGACAATATTAATATAGGAACAGTTCCGGACAAAGATAGTCAGGACGGAGCGGAAAACGTACCAGCGGGCATGGGCGAGAATAGCGCCGAAGCGGTTACGGAGGTATTGTTTGGAGAAGGCTGCCAGTGGATATTACAGGAAGGCGGATATTACGTTCTGGAAAGCCCGTCCGTGATGACGGCGGCAGAAGGAGAAGGTCAGGCACGCGCCGCTGATTTTGAAGCCGCGGAAGCCGCACTGTTGGCAGGATGTCGGGAAAGAGCAGCGACAGTGGATATGAGCGCTTATAATATTACTTTGGATGAAGTGCGTGCTTTCATCAGCAGATGCGTCAATTATAATCCGGAACTGTTTTATGTGAAGGGAACAAGATATTCTTATAGTCCCAGTACAAGTATGGTATCGGAAATTATCCTGGAGTATGACCCGAATTATCCGCCGGAAGAGGTTGAAAACTATAACCGGAGATTAGAAGAGGCTTATGCAGAGGCGATTCCTAACGAAGCGGGAATGTCGGATGTCCAGAAGGCAAGGGCGCTTCACGACTATCTGGCGCAGCATGTGGAATATGACACCACATATCAGAATCACAATGCCTATCATGCGCTGGTGGAAGGCAGGGCGGTTTGTCAGGGATATTCGCTGGCATATGCGGCGCTGCTGGAGAAAGCGGGCATTGAAGCCGATTATTGTATGGCAAGCGAAAGTATGAACCATATGTGGAATTATGTGAAGATTGATGGTGCCTGGTATCATGTGGATGTGACCTGGGACGATCCTTTGCATGACCGGACGGGATATGTAGGACACAAGTATTTCTTAGTCAGTGATGGGGAAATGGGCAAAGAAGGGGAAAGTGGACATCACGATTGGACAGAGACAAGGCAGTGTGACAGTACACTGTATGATAATGCGTATTGGCAACAGAATGATTTATCCGCAATCTTTTATGTCAATGGTGCCGAGTACTATCTGCGGGCGGAAGGAACACGGGAGGATCAGAAGATTGCGCTGATCTGCCGTAAGGGCGAGCAAGAGACGGTAGAGTTTACGCTTCCCGGAGTATGGTATGTATGGAATGGAATCAATTGGTGGAACGGATTTTATGCACGTCTTTCTTATTATAATGGAAAGCTGTATTTTAATGATAGCACTAAAATTTATTCTGTTGTGCCGGGGGACAAGCAGCCCAAGGTGGTTTACACTTATGATGGCGATGATGGATTTCTGTATGGTTCCTTTGTCTGTGAGGGTCAGCTTACTTTGGGCGTTGCAACGAGCCCCAATGTGAAAGAAACCAAAAAGGTATTATCATTGCCGGGAGTACCTATATGGTCTGTTGGCGTAACCGCAGCGCCGGAAAATCTCACATATGGTTATCAGAATTCGTCGGTGCTGACGGCTGAGACAGCGATAGAGTCCGGCCAGGTAGGGGAATTTTCCTATCAGTGGTATCGGCTGGAAGGAAGCGATATGACTGAGACAGCCATTGCAGGAGCTACGGGCAAGACTTATACTGTGGAAAAAGGGCTGAACGCAGGCGTTTATGGCTATCGGGTGAAGGTGACGGCAGAGGGTCTTACAAAGCAGGCGGACATAGTCATTGAGGTTGCGAAGGCAGAAGGTATGTTGGAGAATAAGGCAGAGGGCGGCTATGGCCTTTCCTATGTGTATCAGGGAACGCCCATAGCAAATCCGGAAGCCGGACAATTTGAAAGTCATAGTCCTCAGATAACGTTTACCTGGTATCAGGGAAGTGTTGGGGAGGGAAATCAATTGGCGGCTGCACCGGTAAATGCGGGAAATTACGTCCTGAGAGTGAAAGCGGAGGCCACGGAAAATATAAAGGAAGCGCAGCTTGATCTGTCTGTGAAGATTGCAAAGGCGAATCTGACTGTGACTCCCTTGTCTCAGACCATTCATTATGGCGGAAGCATTGCTCAGGGGGTAGAAAAAGCCGCGTTCTCCGGCTTGCAGACAGGCGATAAAGCAGCGGGGCTGAAATTGACGACCCAGGATAAGGATGTTACCCAATCGGGAAGTATTCAGGCTTCGGATGCGGTAATTGAGAACGGAAGCGGACAGGAGGTCAGCGCCAATTATGAAATCACATATGGCACGGGCGTCCTTACCATTCTCAAATCCGTACCAACTTTACAGATAGAAAGCGCGTATGGGGATAGGAAAACCTACGATGGAACGAGGTTCCCTGTGCCTGAACAGTCACAGATAACCGTCATTGGCGCAGTCTATGAGGATGTGACATTTGCCTGGTATCAGGATGTCAACGGCACGAAAGGCCCTCAGTTGGCAGCAGCGCCTGTGGACGCGGGCGTTTATTGGATTGTTGCATCCATTGGAGAAAGTAAGAATACGGAAGCGGTGGAAACGGAGAAAAAAGTAGAAATTCTACCGGCGGGTTATCAGGTTACGGTTGCAGAGACCCAAAATATTCTGGCGGGCGTGGGTACGTTTACAGAACCTTCTTTTACAAATGCAAAGGGAGAGAAGGTACCGGGCCATATTACCTATACTTATGACAGCGTTGTCAATAAGGAGTATAAAGAGATACAGGCGGCGCTGGCGGTGTTAAAAGAAGGAAAATCAGGAAAAATCACATATACCTTTACGCCGGATGGCAACAATTACCAGGGGACAAAAAGCGGTGAAATCCAATTTTCTATCAAGGATATAGAATTTCTGGTCGCAGGGGAGCCGGCAACTGCATTAAATGCGGTTTTGGTGAAAACAGCTCCCATATATGGGGACGACTGGTCTGAAATTGTAAAGATTGGCGCCATTACTGCAAAGGCAGGAGAGGCAACAGACAGTGAGAAAAGCAATTTTACACTGGACGTCAGCGGAATGCCCGGCGCAGGAAACGAGCAGATTTTCAAAGTGTTGTATCATGGTACATTGAATGGGAAAACGTACCAAAACGTAGAGGTATGTTCCGGTAAGGTGGATGTGGCGAGAAGAACCATTGGCGTGTCTGCCGGAAGTTATAAAGTAAGCAAGGTGTATGACGGCACGGTGGGAGTGGGCGCCGCATCCGGTGCGCCGGAGATTACAAATATTCTGGCGGCGGATCAGGGTGTAAAAGTGATTATGACGCCGGTGGAATATCTGAATCCCAATGTGGGAGGACAGGCGTCTATGACGGTGAGCATTGCACTGCAGGGGGATGAGGATGGAAATTATGAACTTGCCAATACCTCCCTGGAAGTTCCCTGTGAGATTCTTCCCAAATCCATTACGCCCAGTTTGGAAGTGAAAGGAACCTATCAATATACTGGAAGTGAAATTTTCCCGACTTTTGCAGTGAAAGACGGCGGGACAGATTTAGCGGATTCGGATTACCGGGCAGTGTATGAGAATCATATCAATGCCGGAGAAGGCAGAATATCCGTTTATGCCGCAGCAGGAGGCAATTATACATGGGAAGGTGCGGTTACCGGGACCTTTACCATCGAAAAAGTTCAGTATCAGGGGCCGAAAACGAAGACTGTAGTTGGCAAATACGGAAACACTATTTCCTTTGACCTTGCGTCATGGCTTCCTGAGGGATATAAGGTTGGAACCATGCAGGTTGCGGACCAGGACCATATCTTGAGTATAGCGCCTGTAATCAATGGTTCCAAGCTTTCTTTACAGTTGGCAAATGACAGGACAAAGATAAATAAGACGGCGGAAATTACCATACCTGTAACAGAAACCGCAAATTATGCAGGGTTTGACGTTGTATTTACGGTTCAGATGGCAGATAAGAGTTCTCAGACGGAGTTTGCTTTTGACAGTGCTCATAAAAATGTAATTTATGGAACTGAAGACTTTGTAGCTGCCGCAACCGGCGCGGTGCCGGGCAGCCAGGTGACATATGGCAGCAGCGACCCGTCTGTGGCGACAGTGGATGCTTCCGGCAAAGTTCATGTATTTGGCGTAGGAACGGTACAGATTACGGCCGTTGCTTCTGAAACACAGGATTATATCAGCTCCACGGTATATTATACCTTGAATATTTCACCGAAGGAATTGGTTTGGGATGTGAGCGGATTAACGGCGGTGGATAAGGAAGGCACGATTGTTGACAAAAAAGCCAGTCTGTATGGAGAATTGAAAGTGTCCGGTATTTTGGACGAGGACGCTGCGAAAGCGGTGTTTGACTGTACGGCGGATAAGCTTGTAGGTGTGTATGATGGGGTAACGCCCGGAAGTCATATTGTCAGACTGTCCTGGGCGGATGCAGAACAACAGGCACGTCTCCTGGGCGAGAAGTCTGGAAATTACATTCTGCCTAAAACATTACCGGAGTTAAGCGGTCGGATTAATGGGGTCAGCGACAATCTGTTCCCACAACCGGAAAGTTCTAATAATATAAAATATAAGCTGGAAGTGGAGCAGGGAATATCTAAGGTGCCTGAGAAGTTAAACCAGTTGGGGCATATGAATACGCCTGCAAAAATGGAGGCACAGGTGCGTCTGAGCATCCAAAAGAACGTAAGCGATATTGGAGAAGACAGCATTGTTATATATGATGTGACACTGTTATACCAGATCGGTTCTCAGGCTTGGCAGAAAGCTACCGTGGCTGAGTTCCCCAAAGACGGATTGACAATTACCATTCCTTATCCGTCGGGTACCGGATATGAGACCCATGATTTTATTGTAACTCATTTGTTTACCGAAGATATGAATGGATATCATGCGGGAGATGTGGAATATCCGGAGGTAACTAAGACAGAAGATGGAATACGTTTTGTCGTTTATGGATTGTCTCCCATAACCGTAGGATGGACGGAAGCCGGAAGGCTGGGCAATTTAGAAGATGTAAATGATGAGGACGAAGACAATGAGGATGTGCCGGCAAATGAAAATGTTTCCGGTGAAAACCAACAGTCGGGTCAGGCTTTGTCGCCGGCTACCGGTGAGGACGGAAGGAATGTATTTGCCGTACTGATTCCAGTGTTTGTCATTGGAGCCGCCGCGGCAGTTCTGTTGGACAGACGTAGGAAAATGAAATAAATCTACAAGATACCTCTTAAGCAGTCATCGAAAGCTGCTTAGGAGGTATTGTTATAATAGAAATATATATTCATAAAATATACATTATTTCTGCATAAAGGCAAGTTTGAATGTTCTGAGGGGCAACTGAATAATCATTAAGATAAGAATGAAGGGGTTGTATTTTTTGCATAAAAATAAAATAATAGTAGACATTTATGCAAAAAGTGGTATGATATCAGAAGAGGTTATATTTGGTGCTGTAAAAATAAAAGCGGAGGTAACATTATGATAAAGGCAGGAATTATAGGCGCAACAGGATATGCCGGAGGAGAGCTTGTCAGACTTTTGGCAAATCATAGAGAGACGGAGATTGTATGGTATGGCTCACGCAGCTACATAGATCGAAAATATTATGAGGTATACCAGAACATGTTTCGGATTGTGGAGGATGTGTGCAAGGATGATAATTTGGCGGAGCTTGCAGATCAAGTGGATGTGATTTTTACCGCCACTCCCCAGGGTTATCTGGCTGGAATATTGACAGAAGAAATATTGCAGAAGGTAAAAATTGTAGATCTTTCAGCGGATTACCGTATTAAAGATGTGGCGGTATACGAGCGCTGGTATGGAATAGAGCATAAATCCCCCCAATTTATTCCGGAGGCGGTTTATGGGTTATGTGAACTGAATAGAAATCAAATAAACGGCAATACAAGACTGGTGGCCAATCCGGGCTGTTACACCACCTGTTCTATTCTGACGGCCTATCCCATGGTGAAGGAAGGGCTGATTGATGTGGATACTTTAATTGTAGACGCAAAATCGGGGACTTCCGGAGCAGGGCGGGGAGCGAAAGTACCCAATCTGTTCTGTGAGGTGAATGAAAATTTGAAGGCTTACGGTGTAGCCAATCATCGGCACACGCCGGAAATTGAGGAACAGCTTGGAATTGCGGGGAACTGCAGCGTAACGATTAATTTTACCCCCCATCTTGTACCCATGAACAGAGGAATTTTGGTGACGGAATATGCCAATCTGAAAAAGAAACCGGACGGAAGCCTTCCTTCCTGGGAAGAGATAAAGGAAGTGTATGATAAGTATTATGGGGGGGAGAAATTTATCCGTGTGCTGGAAAAAGGCTGCTGCCCAGAGACGAAATGGGTGGAAGGCAGCAATTATGTGGATGTGGGATTTGTGGTGGACGAGAGGACGGGGCGCATTATTATGATGGGAGCGCTGGACAATCTGGTAAAAGGCGCCGCAGGCCAGGCAGTGCAGAATATGAACTTGCTGTTTGGGTGCAGGGAAAGCGAAGGATTGGAATTGGTGCCCTGCTTCCCGTAGAGGATTCTAAATTTATATTGGCAGGAGGAATGGGATGGGAATATATGTGAATCCGGGAAATGGAGCGTATACGGAAGCGGTAAATTCTGAGATTTATGTGGATAAGAGTAAATTGATTTCCTATACAAATAGTGTCATGAATACAAACCGAAAATATATGTGTGTCAGTCGTCCGAGGAGATTTGGGAAGTCTATGGCGGCGGATATGCTTGTGGCATATTACAGCAAAGGTTGTGATTCCAGGGAGGTATTTTCAGAGTGTAAAATTACGGCAGAGGAAAGTTTTCGGATACATGTAAACAGGCATAATGTAATTCGTCTGGATGTACAGCAATTCCTGTATCACAAATCCCACCTGAATATTTTTATGGATAAAATGCAGGAAGCGGTGTTGAAAGAACTTCGGACGGAGGTTGGAGATTGCTTTGAGGTGGATCAATATGGGCTTCCTGGGGTATTGAAGCAACTTTACGCAAGCAGAGGAATACGCTTTATCATTATCATAGATGAATGGGACTGTGTTTTTCGTATTGCAAAAGAATATGGGGAAGTGCAGAAAGAGTATCTGGATTTCCTCAGGGGTCTTTTTAAAGGGCAGGAATATGTTGAACTGGCTTATATGACGGGGATTCTGCCAATAAAAAAATATGGGGAACATTCTGCTATCAATATCTTTCATGAATATTCTATGATTGACTGTAAAAATTTAGGGGAATATTTTGGGTTTACGGAAGAAGAAGTGCGGGAGCAGTGTAAAAAACAGGCTGTGGACTTTCAGGAAATGGAAGTTTGGTATGATGGTTATCGTTTGGGAGAATGTCATATTTACAATCCAAAATCGGTTTCCGATGCGCTTACATGGAAAGAAGTTCAAAGTTATTGGACGGGAACAGAAACCTATGAGGCGTTGAAAGTTTATATAGAAAGGAATTTTGACGGGCTGAGGGAAGCGGTTATTGAGATGCTTGGCAACGGAAAATATAAATTAAACCCCAAAAAATTTCAAAATGATATGATCACATTTGCTTCAAAAGATGATATACTTACGCTGCTGGTTCATCTGGGATATTTGACTTTTGATAAAAAAAGCAGTACGGTTTTCATCCCAAATCGGGAAGTGGAACAGGAATTTCTAAATGCGGTGGACGACCCGGCATGGGGCGGACTTGTGGATTCTCTGAATCGTTCAGAAGCATTATTAAAAAGTACCTGGGCGTTAGACGGCAAGGCGGTGGCGGAAGGGATTGGGGCGATTCACGATGAAACAGCGTCCATGTTAAAATATCAAAGCGAAAATTCTCTTACTTGTACGATTCTTATGGCCTATTATAGTGCGAAGACTTATTATATGAATCCCATATTGGAACTGCCGTCGGGAAAAGGGTTTGCAGACGTGGTATATTTGCCCAAAAGGGAGATTGACTGCCCGGCTTTGGTAGTGGAGTTAAAATGGAACAAGTCAGCGGAAGGGGCAATCAAACAAATCAAAGATCAGCAGTATGTTACCTGGGTACAAGGATATACAGGAAAGATACTTTTGGTAGGAATAAATTATGATGTGAAAAATAAGATTCACGAATGTGTAATTGAGGAATATCATTGCCCTTTTATGTAAAATGGTGTATACTGGGAAAGTTCTAATTGCGTAAGGATTGGAAGTCTTAGAAAAGCAAAAAAGAGTAATGTGGGATGGACTGTGGAACAGCAGAAACTTAAAAAAGGACGGGAAGATGAAGAAAACGTATACAATCAGGCCAATGAAAATAGAAGATTATGAAGGATTATTTACCCTGTGGATGACCATACGGGGATTTGGAATCCGCAGTATTGATGATTCCAAGGCGGGAGTAGAGCGGTTTTTGCGGAGGAATCCGGATGCGAGCGTGGTGGCGGCAGCGGAGAACGGAGATATTGTGGGAGGGATTCTCTGCGGGCACGACGGCAGAAGGGGATGTCTGTATCATGTGTGTGTCAGGGAGGATTACCGCAGGAATGGAATCGGCAAAGCAATGGTGGTCTATTGTATGAATGTTTTAAAAGCGGAGGGCGTCAATAAAGTCAGTCTGATTGCATTTACCAAAAATGATGTGGGAAATGCTTTTTGGAGACAGGTGGGCTGGACAAGACGGGAAGATTTGAATTATTATGAATTTACGCTGAATGAAGATAATATAACGAGATTTAATCAATAACCAGTTTTTTGATTTTATAGTTAAAAATATTGATTGTTGCGTCCAAAAAGGGCAGAGGGGTGAGAGTATGATAAAGCAGATAGAAGGCGGCGTTACGGCGGCAAAGGGTTTTATGGCGGCAGGTGTGGAAGCAGGGGTAAAGTATGAAAACCGCAGGGATATGGCAATGGTCTATAGTACCGTGCCCTGTGTGGCGGCTGGGACGTTTACCAGCAATATAGTAAAGGCGGCGCCGGTACTTTGGGATCAGAAGATTGTGGAAGAATCCCCTTTTGTACAGGCGGTGGTGGTCAATTCCGGTATTGCCAATGCCTGTACCGGGCAGCAGGGGATGGATTGCTGCGAGGCGGAAAGCAGGTGTGCGGGAGAATTGTTGGGAATACCTGAGAATACTGTATTGGTGGCGTCCACAGGTGTCATTGGTATGCAGCTTCCGTTGGACAGGATTCGGAAAGGAATTCACAAGTTGGCGGAAGCGAAGGCGGACAGTCTGGAAGCCGGTTTGGATGCGGCGAAAGCCATTATGACAACGGACACCGTTCCAAAGCAGATTGCGGTGGAGGTTGTTATCGGCGGCAAGAAAGTGACGCTGGGCGGTATGTGCAAGGGAGCGGGCATGATTCATCCCAATATGTGTACCATGCTGGGATTTTTGACTACCGATGTGAATATTTCCAAAGAGTTACTGCAAAAGGCAGTGCGTGAAGATGTGGCGGACTCTTTTAATATGATTTCCGTGGACGGCGATACCAGTACCAATGATACATTGCTGGTATTGGCAAACGGGCTGGCTGAAAATGAGAAAATTGTCTCCCAAGGGGAGGAGTATGATGCGTTCTGCGAGGCGCTGCATTTTGTCACTCGATATCTGGCAAGGAAAATGGCGGGAGACGGGGAGGGGGCAACCGCGCTCATTGAGGCGAAAGTGGTTGGCGCTGCCACGAAGGAAGACGCTAGAATACTGGCCAAGTCAGTGATTTGTTCGTCCCTGACCAAGGCCGCTGTCTTTGGACATGATGCCAATTTTGGTAGAATTCTCTGTGCATTGGGATATTCCGGCGCAAAGTTTAACCCTGAAAAGGTAGATCTTTACTTTCAAAGCAAGAGTGGTGAAATTCATATTTTTGGCCATGGTGTGGCATGTGATTACAGTGAAGAAGAGGCTACGAAGGTATTGTCCGACCCCGAAGTCACCATTTTAGCAGATATGCACATGGGGGATGAGGAGGCTGTTGCCTGGGGATGTGATTTGAGCTATGATTATGTGAAAATCAATGCGGATTACAGGAGCTAAGATGCACGTAAAACGTCAAGTGTATGGAGTTTACTGTGTATGCGGTTACTGTAAGCTGTGTCTGGAATCTTTATAGAAATGCGGGAGAGGGAAAAGCATCATGGAAAAAGATATGGAGAAAGTATTGCAGAAAGCGGAGGTGCTCATTGAGGCGCTTCCTTATATTCAGCGTTTTAACCGTAAGATTATTGTGGTAAAATACGGCGGCAGCGCTATGAGCAATGAAGAATTGCAGAAAAATGTTATTAAGGATGTGACATTGTTAAAGCTGGTAGGGTTTAAGCCCATTATTGTCCACGGCGGCGGAAAGGAAATCAGCCGTTGGGTGGGAAAGGTTGGAAAAGAAGCAAAATTTGTGGGAGGGCTTCGTGTCACTGACGAAGAGACCATGGAGATTGCGGAGATGGTTTTGAATAAAGTAAATAAAGACCTTGTGACCATGGTACAGGAGTTGGGTGTGAAAGCAGTGGGAGTCAGCGGCAAAGACGGCGGTCTTCTGCAGGTGGAGAAAAAATATGCCCATGGTCAGGATATCGGTTTTGTGGGGGAGATTACCGGCGTAAATCCCAAAGTGCTGTTTGATTTGCTGGAGAAGGACTTTCTTCCCATTGTGGCACCCATTGGCCTTGACGATAAGTTTCAAACTTACAATATCAATGCAGACGACGCGGCCTGTGCGGTGGCAAAAGCGGTCAATGCGGAAAAATTAGCTTTTTTAACGGATATAGAGGGACTTTATAAGGATATCAACGATAAGTCCAGTTTCATTTCCAGGCTTTCTGCCACCCAGGCGGAAGAACTTGTTTCGGATGGGTTAATCGGAGGCGGTATGCTGCCAAAGTTGAACAGTTGTATTTCGGCGGTGCGCAATGGTGTAAAGCGTGTTCATATTCTGGACGGCAGGATTCCCCATTGTCTGCTTCTGGAAATCTTCACCAGACAGGGAATCGGAACTGCAATTATAAACGATGACGAGTGGGAATGAAATAAAGAGAGGGTAATAATATGAATATGCAGGAATATATCGAAGCGGCGGAAAGTGCGCTGCTTCATACGTATAACCGCTACCAGATTGTATTTGACAAGGGGCAGGATGTGTATCTGTATGACATGGAAGGGAAGAAGTACCTTGACTTTGTGGCGGGAATTGCTGTGTTTGCTCTGGGGTATTGTAATGAGGAATACAATCATGCTTTGAAGACACAGATTGATAAGCTGATTCATACTTCCAATTATTATTATAATATACCGGCCGTCAATGCGGCTGGGAAGCTCAAAGAGGTATCCGGAATGGACAGGGTGTTTTTCACCAATTCCGGGGCGGAGGCAGTTGAGGGAGCCATAAAAGCGGCAAGGAAGTATGCTTATCTGAAAGATGGCAGAACGGACCATGAAATCATTGCAATGAATCACTCTTTTCATGGACGAACCATGGGTGCATTGTCTGTGACGGGGAATCCCAAATACCGTGAAGCCTTTGAACCCATGATTGGCAATATCCGTTTTGGGGATTTAAATGATATAGAAAGTGTTCGCAGGCAGGTTACAGATAAAACCTGTGGGATTATCATGGAGACTGTACAGGGTGAGGGAGGTTTATTGCCGGCGGAGGAAGGATTTCTTCGGGAAGTGAAGGCGCTTTGTGAGGAACGGGATATTCTGCTTATTTTAGATGAAATTCAGTGCGGTATGGGAAGAACGGGGTATATGTATGCCTGGCAGCGCTATGGCATTAAGCCAGATATTATGACTACTGCAAAGGCGCTGGGCTGCGGGGTTCCTGTGGGCGCATTTCTGATGACGGAGAAGGTGGGGCAGAATTCTCTTGCAGCCGGAGATCACGGCACTACTTATGGAGGTAATCCACTGGCCTGTGCGGCTGTTGAAAAAGTACTTGATTTATTTGAAAAGAACCATATAATAGAACATGTAAGGGAAGTAGGGCCGTATTTGGAGCAGCGCCTGGAGGAATTAAAGGAAAAGTATCACTGTATCGTGGAGCGTCGGGGCGTGGGCCTGATGCAGGGGCTGGTGTTTGACCGATCGGTGAGCGATATCATAAACCGTGCTCTGGAGGGCGGTTTGGTGTTGATTAATGCGGGAACAAATATCATTCGTTTTGTCCCTCCCCTTATTATATCAAAGGAAAATGTAGATGAGATGATTGCTATTTTGGATAATTCCATTGGGAGTTAAGTATGCGATTGAAAAAGAGATTAACAGCAGTTGCAGCCGTTTTGGTGATGGCTGCTTCTGTTTTCTGTGGAAGTATATTGGGCGCGGGTGAGGCGGAAGATGCGGACATGCCCATGTCCTGGTTTGAGCAGAAGGAAACGATTCACTTCTGGTATTCGGACGAAGCGCTGACAAATTTCCTCAACAGCGCTGCGGTAGCTTTTGGGGAGAGGGAAGGCGTGCGTGTAATTCCCATGCTGGTGTCGGAAAATGAATATTTGGAAGCGATCAATGATGCTTCTTTGAATTCTAACCAGATACCGGATGCTTATATTGTGAGCCATGATTCTCTGGAAAAGGCGTATTTGGCCGGACTTGCAGGACGGATTCAGGACGCTGCAGGTATCTGTAACGAACAGAATTTTCCGGCGGCGGCTTTGTCCGCGGCCACTTATCAGGATAAGCTGGTGGGGTATCCTTTGTTTTTTGAGACCAGCGCCCTTGTGTATAACAGGACATATCTGGAAGAATGGGCGGCCCAAAGTGCCATGCAGGAGTTGTTGAATGTAGGTGAGGCAGGGGAAAATCCCGAAGAAAGTCCGGAGGGGATTCCCATTGACGAGGAATTGCTTGCAGTGAAAACGGAAGAATATTTCAGAAACGCCCTTCCGGATACCATGGAAGATATTTTGCAGATTGCGGACACCTTTGTGGTTCCTGTGGATGTGGAGGGAATCATGAAATGGAATGTGTCCGATATATTATATAATTATTGGTTTGTGGGCAACTATATGATTGTAGGCGGGGATACGGGGGATGATCCGGAACAGATAGATATCAATAATCCGGAGACCATTCAATGTCTTGACATGTATAAGTATTTGAATCAGTTTTTCTATATAGAGTCCGATGGGGTGGATTATGAATCGGTTATAGAGGATTTCTGTGAGGGCAAAATTGTGTTTACCATCGCTACTACGGATGTGGCAAAGAGGCTGGCGGATGCAGAAGCAGAGGCGCGTTTTGGGTATGGATATGGGATTGCTCCCATGCCGGATGTAAATGGGGAATTGAAAAGCCGTTCCATGTCTGTGACAAATGTGGTGGCAGTCAACGGATATTCAAAACATAAAACATTGGCAAATCGTTTTGCGGCGTATCTGACAGATGAGTGCGCAGATACTCTTTACAGCAGAACCGGGCGTGTGTCTGCCAATTTGAAGGCGGATCAGGATAATTATGACTTACAGGTTTTTAAATCGGAATATGCAGAAAGCATTTCCATGCCGAAAATGATGAAAACAGCCAATTTTTGGCTGCAGCTTGAGGGGCTGTTCTCTAAAGTCTGGAACGGAGCCGATGTGACGGAGGCGGTGGAAGAATTGGAGAATACCATTGCTATTCAGGTGCAGTGAGATTGAAAATTTAGAAATAGCATCAAGAGGGGTATGATAGTTTTGCCGTAACAGAATGGAGGGGTATAAAGTGATAAATGCGGATGAACAGTTTGGGGAAAGCATTGTAAAGCAGTTGGAAAAAGAGAAGTTATTTTCTCCGGAGGAATTGAAGCGGATAAATGAGTACCTTTGCGGGGCGGCGGGAGAGGAAGTTCTGGAGCAGTTTGACTACAAAGATTTAACTGATTTGTCAGAACCGGACGTCCTGCATGAGTTTTATATCAACATGCTTGTGCAGGAGAGAGAGGAGGAAGCGGGAAGGTTTGAGAAACTTTTCTTTGCCATAGGAGAGGCAAGTATTCATAGTGTGTTCTTGTCAGATTGGGAAAACTGTATTATGCTTGAACTGCCTCAGAGAGTGGCGGTGCATGGAGCGATACTCGGCAGGGATCAGCGATTGTTCAGGCTGCGGGAGATAGAACGGTTGATTGCATGTGCGGAACATAACCCGGAAAATCTGATAAAAGCCATAAGGTACCGGAGCGGCAAAAAATCCTGTGGTATGCTTATGCTGCTTATGGCGTACTTTTACATCAAATATCCTGAGAAGAAGGAGGGCATGAGGCTTGAAGGAGCGGATGCCCTGTTAATGGAGCGGTACGAAGCTTTGGTTACGGAATTGATTCCGGAGATTTATCCCGAAAGTTTTGCGCATGAGAACGGAAAAAAAATTGCGGCGGCCGTGAGAGAAGACAGGATGGAGGAAATTTCGGAATTGCTGGCGGACAGCAGTGCGGGCGACTGGGACAGGAACAGATGGATACTCTGTATGTTAAGCGGTGTTTCGTTTGTCAATTATCACCTTTCCCTTCGGCTGAAAAATACGGTGTCCGTATGTCTTGCGGCCGATTGGGATATTGTGCTGAATTTTATAGAGCGGGTGGATTTCAGCAGGGAGCTGAAAGGAGCGTTGGGAGGCTGCTTTGACCATGTGTTCCGTATGGAGAGTAGGGATTACGTTCAATGGGCTGCCAGAAATCGTAAGATTGGTATATTGGAAGCGTTGTTTGCCAGAGAACAGGATGTGTTTTTGGCATTTATGAAAGACACGGATCTTGCCACCTATTATGTGATGGAACCGGTTGTGAAGAAAGCGGCGCCCCAATTGCTTCCCCAGCGGGTGGATATAAAGTGTAAGATTCGTTCAAAGCTCATAGACGCATATACTGCAAGAGGTGGGTTTTCCCCAAGAGCGGGAGATTATACATTGCTGACGGATACTATTAAGAAATATTTAAATGGTGAAGGCGGGATTGAACTGGTTCATGCTTGTAATGGGATTCAGGAGAATGGCTATTATTGGTGGGATAAGGCGATTAAGGCATTGGAAAATTATGAAATGGAATATGGCCGGGATGATTTGAACAATCGCTGCGTCACTTTAACATTGGCCGGAAGAGGATATATTGTTTTTCGGGATTTCGTGAATACAACGGGGCGTAAATTGGATGCGGAGGAGTTAAAGAGAGTATTTATGGTTGCCAACCAGGAAGGGTTAAACCTTTTGCTGCAGTTGGAAGCATACGCGCGTTTTAAAGACTCTTGTTATGTGGGAGGACCTCTTATAGAGCCGTTGGAGGTTACGGCAAGAGAAATCTTTCGGGAATACCTTGAAAAACGGCCGGAGGAAACAGTATCTGCTTTTATGCAGGCCGGAAGCGTGGGCAGGTCCTTTGGACTGAAGGTGATGGCAGAACAGGCGGATGATTACAAGGAGAGTATCTTAAGTTTTAGGCTGGATTCGGCAAAAGCTGTGAAGGAAACACTGCTGGAAATACTATATGGTCAAAAGGGCTGGGAAGAGGAAATTGCAGGGATGCTTTCCGCGAAAAAGGCGGCCGAAAGGGATATGGCCATTCGTGTACTGGCAAAATGGCTGGGGGAGACCCCCCAGGAGTCTGAGAAGTGGGAAAAGTATAATTTAGTTCTGTCCCAGGCATTGGAAAAGGAAAAGAATACAAAAGTTCGGGCACTTTTGGAGAGCGTACTGAATAGGAGCGTGGCTTGCACTCAGAACGGCAGTATTATCACCAGGGACGATTTAGTGAAGGAGCTTCACAAGGGGAATAAGAAACGAAATCTTGCCTGGGCATATGGAACTCCTTTTTCAAAGGTACATAAAAAGGACGGCACAGAAGCGTCGGAAGAATATTTGCAGGCAATTTTTCTCTGTTATTCTTCCATGACACCTTGCGGCATTAGTCAGAGTGCGGCTTCTCTGGCAGAAGTTTTGGATGGGAGGGAGTTGGCGATTTATGCCAACGAGCTTTTTGACAAATGGATGAAAGGGGGCGCTGAGGCGAAAAAACGGTGGGTACTCTATGCTGCAGCCATTCACGGCGGGGAAGAAATCATTCAGAAGTTGGAGCATCAGATTCAGGAGTGGCCCAAAGAGTCCAGGGGCGCTATTGCGTCGGAAGCAGTGCGGGCCCTTGCGCTGAGTCCAGGACCCCAGGGAGTTTTATTTGTAGATGGAATATCGCGGAAATTTAAATTTAAGCAGATTAGGGCGGCGGCAGCAAAGGCATTGGATTTTGCGGCTTCTCAGTTGGGAATTACCTCGGAAGAGCTGATAGACCGCATGATACCTGATCTGGGATTTGATGAGCATATGCAGCGGGTTTTTGATTATGGGGAGAGAAAGTTTACCGTAAGGATAACCATATCTCTTGAAATTGAAGTATTTGATGAGAAGGGTAAAAAGTTAAAGAATTTACCTGCACCTGGGAAAAAAGATGACAGCGTGCGGGCGGCGGAGGCATATGAAGAATTTAAACAAATGAAGAAACAGATGAAGACCACGGTATCCGCTCAGAAGATGCGGCTGGAGAGAGCATTTTTTACGGAGCGGAAATGGAGTATCAGGGCGTGGAAAGATTTGTTTGTGAAGAATCCGATTATGCATCAGTTTGCCATTGGGCTGATTTGGGGCGTATATGAGGAGCGGAATCTGGCGGCAAGTTTCCGTTACATGGAGGATGGTTCTTTTAACACGGAGAAGGAAGAGGAATTTATTCTGCCGGATGAAACATGTGAAAAAAAGGTCGGCCAGACAGACAGCCAGGGAGAAGTAATTGGCCGAGGACAAGTTGTTGGCCGAGGACAAGTTGTTGGCCGAGGACAAGTGATTGGCCTTGTGCACCCAATCGAGTTGTCAAAAGAGTCTCTGAGTACCTGGAAAGAGCAGTTGGAGGATTATGAAATTGTCCAGCCCATCCAACAGCTTCACAGGCAGGTATCTTACAGGACGGAAGAGGAAGGAAAACAAAGGAAACTTCACCGATTTTACGGTGTGAATCTTAACGGCTTGTCTTTGGGCGGAAAACTTTTGGCCCAGGGCTGGTGTCGGGGAGAAGTTCAGGATGCGGGATGGTTTTATACCTATTACAGAGAAGTGAAAGAACTTGATTTGGCAGCGGTGCTTTACTTCTCAGGCGGCAGTGTGATGGCAGGCAATCATGAGGAAGTGACAATATATGATATCAGGTTCTTTCCATGGCGAGATTTTTCTTCAGGGCAATGCAGCGGGGATGGAGAGGCAAACGCCATGCTGTTGTCGGAGGTTCCGGAACGTTATTTCAGTGAGATTGTACTGCAGGTTGCTAAGGCGGCTGCTTCCGGTACGGCCGAGGACGGAAATTGAAAAAAGGGCAGCAGTTCTTTGCACTGTCTGAATTGTTATGGAAAAGGTAAGAACATAGATGTATAAATTTCCAACATGGGGATACACTTTAAAGTAAATTCTATTGTTTTTATTCACCGGCATGTGGGAAACGGTGAGAGGAATTTGAAAAGAAAGGTGGATTTCCATGATTGGACTTTTGATAGCATTGGTTTCAGGAGCATTGATGAGTATTCAGGGGGTATTTAATACACAGGTGACAAAGGCTTCCAGCACATGGGCAGCCAGTGCTTTTGTACAACTGACAGCCCTTCTGGTCTGTCTGGGCGCCTGGATGTGCGTGGACAGGAGTAATTTGATGCAGGTATTTCAGGTCCAGCCGAAGTATATGTTGTTAGGCGGTGCAATCGGCGCGTTTATTACCTATACCGTTATAAAGAGTATGGATATGCTGGGGCCGGCCAGAGCCGTAATGCTGATTGTGGTAGCGCAGCTTGCAGTGGCCTATGGCATTGAACTTTTGGGATGGTTTGGGGTGGAGAAACAACCCTGGGAGTGGAGGAAAGCATTGGGTATGGCCGTTGCGGTGGCGGGAATTATAATTTTTAAGTGGAAGTAAATTGCTCATAGAATTTAGAACTGCTGTGAAAAACGGTGTAGCTTTGGGGCTATGCCGTTTTGTTGTTTCGCAATGTCTGCAGATTTATATTTGTTTTTATTGCCTCTTTCTGTTTCTATCATTTTGGCAATGTGCTTATGGGGAATTGCTGCAAGTTTGTTTCAGTTTAAGAAAGAAGAAACTCAGAAATTCATCTCATGAGATAATGTTTTGGATTTTGAACATTAAGATTTTAATATTTTTATCGAAAATTCTTGTAAAAATCCCATATTTCCGATACAATGAAATCAGTCGGCATAGAGAGGCAATCCCTTTGTTTCTGGAAGATCAGGAAAGAGAGGGACTATGATGAATTCAATAGGTAAGGTAAATTACAAGAAGAAAAAAAGAACGGCTGCTGCAGGCGGCTTGCTTTTATTGGTATTGATGTGCCTGGGCTGTGGACGGGCAGAGGAAGTTATTCTGATTGGAACGGCCGGAGAAGGCGCTTCTGAGGAGTTGCGGCTGTCTCAGGGAAAGAATACCCGGACAAAAGAGTGGGCGGAAGTACAGGATGGAGGAGCGGAGGATAAAACGCTTATACGTGTATATGTGTGCGGTGCTGTGGTGAATCCGGGCGTGGTATCTGTTCCGGAGGGCAGTCGTGTGGAGGATGCGCTGGCGGAAGCCGGAGGTTTTGCGCCGGAGGCCATGAGGGAGGCGCGAAATCTGGCAGATTGGGTTACGGACGGGCAAATGCTGTATTTCCCGGCAGAGGGAGAGGCGTGGGACGGCAGGACGGAGGGATATGAATTGGAAGCGGGCGGAGGCCCAGGTCAGAACACCGTCGGAGGCCAGATTGGGGGGACAAATCAGGAAGCGGGACGTGTGAATATTAATACGGCAGATGCGGCGGAATTGATGACGCTGCCGGGAATCGGCCAGGGAAGAGCAGGAGATATTATCGCGTATCGGGAGAAAAACGGCAATTTTGCAAGTTGTGAAGATATCATGAAAGTATCCGGTATCAAGACAAGTGTGTATGAAAAAATATATGATAAAATAAGGGTGAAGTGAGGGGACGCGAAATGGCTTGGAAGAGAGCTTTGGTGGTGGATGATGAGAAGCTGATTGTGAAAGGAATCCGTTTCAGCTTAGAACAGGATGAGATGAAAGTGGATTGTGCATACGACGGGGAGGAAGCGCTGGAATATGCTCGAAATAATCAGTATGACATTATTCTTTTGGATGTGATGCTGCCGAAGCTTACAGGTTTTGAGGTATGTCAGCAAATACGGGAATTTTCTACAGTGCCCATTATTATGCTCACCGCAAAGGGAGATGATATGGATAAAATTCTGGGGTTGGAATATGGGGCGGACGACTATATTACGAAACCGTTCAATATTTTGGAAGTAAAGGCGCGGATTAAGGCAATTATGCGCCGAACTGAGCCGAAGCGTATTATGGGAGAAGCGCCTGTGGCGAAAACCGTGGAATGTGGAGATATGCGTTTAGACTGTGAAGGGCGGAGGGCTTTTATTTCCGGCAGGGAGATTGGCCTGACAGCCAAAGAATTTGAAGTACTTGAATTGTTAATGCTAAATCCGGGTAAGGTGTATGGGCGTGAAAATTTGCTCCATCTGGTTTGGGGGGCAGATTATCCCGGAGATGTGCGCACGGTGGATGTGCATATCAGGCGGCTTCGGGAAAAAATAGAGCAGAATCCCAGTGAACCTAAGTATGTGATTACTAAGTGGGGTGTGGGATATTATTTCCAAAATATCATGTAGGGAGTTTCTTGTGTCCTAAGCGGAAGAGAATTGTAAATGAAGTAAAAAAGGATGGGTTAGTTGTAGGGATAGAATGGCGGGAAAAATATTTCAGGAGATGAAAAAGTTCCTCTCTCTGCGCAGCTTACAGGCGCGTTTCTTTTTGATTATGCTGGTGGCGGGGATTGTGCCCAGCGTGGTAATGCGGTACGGAATATTGGGAAGTTATGAGGAACGTTCCGTGCAGAACCGGATTGCCAATGTACAGAATCAGTTGATGATTGTTGGAAGTCATCTAATCAGCAATAATTATTTTAATACCAAACCGGAGGGATATAATCGCAGTGTGTCCCGTGAAGTGATTGATGCGGAGCTGGAGATGATCTCAAATCTGTATGAAGGGCGTGTGATGATTATCAATTCCAGCTTGAAGGTAGTAAAGGATACCTATGGGATCAGTACGGGTAAAACCATCATTTCCGAAGAAGTAATTCAGTGTTTCCAGGGGGAAAACATATCCAATTATGACAAAGAACATGGATATATAGAAATGACCACGCCGATTATTGATACAAGCGCTAATTCAAGCGTGATTGAGGGGGTAATGCTGACCAGTATTTCCAGTGAGGCAATTTCCGCCACAATGACGGTGCTGGACCGAAAAGCCGGCATTTTAGGGAATCTGATGCTTGTCGGTACAATGGCTATGGCCATGGTTTTGTCCGTGGTATTGACGAAGCCGTTTAACAGGGTCACAGAGGCTATAAATGAGGTCAATGCAGGGTATAGTAACGAACGGATTTCTGTTCCGGATTATGCGGAGACCGTGCATATTGTGGATGCGTTTAATCAATTGCTGGACCGAATGAGGGCGTTGGATACTTCCAGACAGGAGTTTGTGGAAAATGTGTCTCATGAATTGAAAACGCCCATGGCGGCGATCAAGGTATTGGCGGATTCTCTTCTTGCGCAGCAGGATGCGCCGGCAGAACTGTACCGGGAATTTCTGGAGGATATTGCATCCGAAATTGACAGGGAAAACAGAATTATAACGGATTTGCTTGCGTTGGTAAAAATGGAGAAAAAGGCGCAGGAATTAAGCATTGTTTCTATCAACGTAAATGATTTGGTAGAGTTAATTTTAAAGCGGCTTCGTCCGCTGGCGCGGAAAAAGGACGTAGAAGTAGTATTTGAAAGCATGAGGCCCGTGGTGGCGGAAGTGGATGAGGTCAAAATGTCATTGATTATGACAAACCTGGTGGAAAATGCCATAAAGTATAATAAGGAGCATGGCTGGGTGAGAGTGGAGCTGGATGCAGATTATCAGTATTTTGTCTTTAAGGTCAGCGATTCCGGCCTGGGAATTCCGGCGGAATCTTTGGCGCATATTTATGAGAGATTTTATCGTGTGGATAAATCGCACTCCAGAGAAATCGGAGGAACCGGGTTGGGACTTGCAATTACCAAAAGCGCGGTGCTTATGCACAGAGGGGCGATCAACGTGACGAGTGTGGAAGGGGAGGGGTCAAGTTTTACCGTGAAAATTCCGCTGACCTGTGTGGCGGCAGGATAAAATATTATTTTATCCGGAAACACACTGTATTTATGTATGATTGAAAGCGTCAAAAGTGGAAGAGAGTTGAAGCAAGATGATGAGAAAAATATCCGGGATGGTACTGACATTCATATGTTTACTGATGCTGACAGCTTGCGGGGATAAGGATAAGCTGGGAGAAAATACCTGTCAGGTATATTATGTAAGCAATTCGGAAACAAAGGTGGAGATGCATGCACATGAAATGGCAGCGGAAACGACAGAGGGGCAGTTGGAAGAACTGGTGGAATG
Source organism: Lachnospiraceae bacterium (assembly GCA_022793065.1). GTDB lineage: Bacteria > Bacillota > Clostridia > Lachnospirales > Lachnospiraceae > Acetatifactor. Next base: position 35,663 of record JAAWCE010000077.1, on the reverse strand, counting down.
TCTGTCTACGAATCCGGAAAAACTGGAGTACAAGGCACCGCTTGCCATGGGATTTCAGATATTGAGCTGTAAGCTGGAAGATGAAAAAGTGCAGATAGATGTGGATGGGGCTTATCTGAAACTGCCTGTGACCACAGAAGTACTGGTGCGCGCCGCTATCGTCCGCACCTTGACGCAGCTGCCGAATATCCGCCTTGTGATGATCACCGTGGAGGGGAATCAGTTGTACGATAATAATGGCAGTATTGTGGGGTGGATGAGTGCCGAGCAGTTTATCGACAATGATGGAAATGAAATCAATACCTATGAACTTGCAAAGGTGAAACTTTATTTTGCCACGGAAGAAGGTACGGAATTAATTGCTGCCACACGGGAGAAACATTATTCTACCAGTATGCTTCGGGAACGTTTTGTGGTGGAAGAATTGATTGCGGGTCCCAGCGGACAGATAGAAGGACTGTATCCCTCCATTAATCCCAATACGAAAGTAATCAGTGTGGTGACAAAAGATGGTATTTGTTATGTAAATTTGGATGAAAATTTTCTGACGGTAGTGAATAATGTGTCTACGGATATCTCGGTTTACTCCATTGTGAATTCCCTGTCGGAGCTGAGCAATATTAACAAAGTGCAGATACTCATTAACGGAGAGGTTCCGTCTTCTTTTTCTGCGTCTACATTTGAACGGAATTTGGACATTGTTACGACCGTGACAAAGTAAAAAGGGATGTAAATCCAGCGGAAAGCAGGGGCGCAAAAGGGGAATCAGATGAAGGAGACAGGGAAAAGGGTATTATTTTTAGAGGATGAACCAACCATAAGGGAAGTTCTGGCCGAATATATGAGTTTGGCCGGATATGATGTGGTCACGGCAAATAGGGGAGATGATGCCATAGAACTGTTGGGAAGAGATAAATTTAACCTGGCGGTTCTGGATATATGCGTACCTGGGGCGGATGGATTTGAGGTGCTGAACTATATACGGACGGAATGTAATGATATTGGGGCAATTATGCTGACTGCTTTGGAAGATGAGCAGACACAGGTGAAAGCGTTTAATTTGTATGCGGACGATTATGTCATTAAACCGGTATCACCGATTATTTTGCTCAAACGTATGGAGACAATCTTGCGCCGCATGGGCGGAACTTGCAGGAATCCCAATGGGGGAGAAGGGCTGGTCTTAAGGGAAGAGGCGTATTGTGCATTTTACCGGGGGAAAAAATTACCGCTTACATTGAGTGAATTTCTTCTGCTGCATACGCTTTATGACGAGCCTGAGCGTGTGTTTACAAGAGAGCAGCTTATATTGCGTATTTTTAATGAGGATTATATAGGGAATGACCGTATTATTGATGCGCATGTGAAGAACCTGCGGAAAAAACTTCCTGTTTCCTGTATTAAGACGGTTATTGGAGTAGGATATCAATTTGACCGGGAAGCGCTTAGTGAAGCAGATTGGGCGGAGGGACGGCATGGGTCTGGGAAGAAAAAATCTCGTATATAGTCTGGTTCTGGCAGGAATTATGATGTTGTTTTTGCTGGGATATTTTATTTATATGCTTCCGTCGTTGTATGTGGAGTATGCGATGGAACAAAATCTGAAATCTGTACGTGCGCAGCATGAGTTTTATGTAAGAAACGGTTCTTATGAAAAAGCGATAGTGAGAAATTCTACGGCTTGCTTTTCTCTGGAGATTCCTTTGGAGGGCGAGTGTATTCTGATTAGCGGAAAATCTTTTTCTGCCCAAGTTGTCATAAAAGATGGGCAGCTTTATCAGGCATTTGAGAATTGCAGGGAAAAACTGAAATCTTTTCGTGATTTGCAGCAGGCGGAGATACAGAAGGATTTGGAAGAATTAGCGATTCTTTTAAAGGAAACCATGCAAAATGACGTATCTTCCCCGATAGAGCTGCAAATGCTGAGCTTTGGAGAAGGGTTAGAGTTTCACAATGAATCTGTAAAAGTACATTTCTATTCCGATCATATGCTGATTCTTGAGGCGAGTGTGGAAGACTTTGCCAATCGTTATACAAATTACCTTGTATTTGAACAGAGAGAGGACAGGCTGATTTTTACATATCTGCCGGTTTTAACGCCGGATATGAATGAAATCCGGCCGGTGGTGCTCAGAAGCATCCCCATGTTGGGAGCGGTAATATTATGGATGGTGTTGATATTTTCGCAAGTGTATTCCAAAGGGATTGTAACACCGATTGTAAGATTGGTGGGACGTGCCGGAGAGATGAAGCGCAGGCTGGTGTCTATGGAGGAAGCGGGCGAAGTATGTAAAAATAAGAAAAAATGGGAGGAAGAGTTTGCTTCCGGAACATATGGCGTTGGGGAGGACTGCGGAAGGGCGGAAAGCGGCGGGAGAAGCCATCAGAATGAAATCAAAGAACTTGCCGCTACCTTAGAGGATTTTTATGAAAAAATCAGAGAAAATCTGTGGACGCTGGAAGAGAAAAACAGGGAGCTGGCAGAAGAGAACCAACGGCAGGAGATATTTTTGAGAGCATCCTCTCATCAATTAAAAACACCCATTGCAGCGGCGCTTTTGCTGGTAGAAGGCATGGCAAATGAAGTGGGCAGATATAAGGATACCAAAGTGTATCTGCCCAAAGTGAAAGAACAGTTATTATCCATGAGGAAAATCGTGGAAGATATTCTCTATCTGAATCGCTGTGCAGAAAATATGTATTTGCAAAGGATGGAGCCGGGGCATGTGATCAGAGAGCGGCTTCGGGCTTTTCAGATTCCCATTGCGGAAAAAGAGATTAACATTGAATTGACAGGAGATGATGGCCTGGCAATTTGTACGGATGAAATCATGTTTTCTCAAATTTGCGATAATCTCTTGTCCAATGGGGTAAAGTATACCCCCAGAGGGGGCTTGCTGCAGATAACCATTGGACGGAAAGAGAAAAAAGGCGAAATCAGGATAGAAAATTATGGCGTCACGATTCCGGAGGCGCTATTACCGCATATTTTTGAGCCGTTTGTCAGCGGCGCCGACGGCAAGGACAGGGCTGGAGATAGTCATGGCCTGGGATTGTACATTGTATCTTATTATGCAAGAAAACTGGGGATATCAGTTGGGATATCCAATGGTGAAAATAGTGTTGCGGTTGTTCTAACCGCGGATATCTTAAAAACATTCTGATCTATTATTTTGCGCAACAGCTTTCTCTGTGGAGAGTTGTTGCGGATATTGAGATTTTTCTTCTGAAAATTCATTTGGTCTTCATCTGAAATTCATACCAATCTGTTAAAATATTCAAGTAGAAATTGATAGACTATGGGAGGGAGTGGAATGTATGTTGTTAGCCATTGAAAATTTAACTGTAAAGTATGGAGCGGATGTGGCGCTGTCTATTACAGAACCTATTGTAATCGAAGAAGGTGACAGGGTAGGGGTGATAGGGTCAAATGGAGCGGGGAAAAGTACCCTTGCCAAAAGTATTTTGGGACTTGTGCCCTATGAGGGCAGCATCCGCACCAGGCTAAAGGCGGGACAGATGGCGGTTCATATGCAGTTTAATGATTATACGGATACTATGGCCACCAAATATATTATGGAGGCAGTGCTGGGAACAAAGATTTCCAGAAATAAGAAACTGCAGGATTTGATTACGTATTTTGAATTTGAGGATTGTCTTAGAAAAAAATACACAAAGCTTTCCGGCGGGCAGAAACAAAGGTTTACAATTATTATGGTGTTAATGCAGGAAGCGGCGCTGACGCTTTATGACGAAGTCACTTCGGGACTGGACTTTGAAACCAGGCAGAAATTGGTTGAAAAACTAGCGGATTGGTATCGGGGTAAGGAAGAAAGTCTGCTGATCGTCTCTCATTATTATGAGGAGTTAGAACAGTTGGCAGATAAATTGCTGATTTTGGATCAGGGACATGTGATTGACTTTGGAAAAAAGGATGATTTGTTTCGGAAGTATTGCGGCAGAGCGATCATTGTCATTGAAAACTCGGAGAAGAATGTAAAGCTTTTTGCAAAATATGAGAAGTTAGCTTCACCGGCACATTTGCTTGCATTATCCTGTGAGAGTTGGGAGAAAGAACAAGAACTTACAAATCTGCTTTTGAAAAATGACGTCAATTATAAGCGAAGCAATAATGACATTGAGATGATATATATTAATGCAAAAAATAACCATCAAAAATAGAAGCGACAAAAAAGCAGCGTATCTACAAAAAATATGGAGGTGAGCCGGGGTCAAAGGTTCTCGGTATGGGAAAATGGAAAATAGAACTAAGAATAATGAAACTAAGAAAAATGGAAATCTTATTTCCACAGGGATGTTGCTGTTTGAATTTCGTAATGTCATTGGGAATCCATACATACACATTTTTGGAGTTGGCATGCCGATAATGATGGTTATACTCATAAGCCGTGTGGTGGCGACTGAAATTACGGATGGGGCAATGTTGTCCAATGCAGTGACTTCGATATTTTTGGGAATAGGAACTATGATCCCCATGGCCACGGTGCTTATGGGATACGGGATAGCCAGGGCGCGGGAATTGGAAAGAGGGATACCTTTGAGAATGGAGCTTTTTGGCGTCAATACACTTGTGACACTATGTAATAATGCTTTAGCAGAGATGGTCTATATGTTAATTGCGTTTTGCATTTATTTTCCTATAGGCTTTGGAATTGTGGGAGCGGAATTACCAAAAGCGTCGGGAGTCGTTCTCTACATGGTTTGTATTTTGGCCCTGAGTATTATTATGTTTTGCCTTGCCTATGCTATTTCTTCGTTATTGAAAAAGTTTAGTTTAACTTATTGTGTGACAATGTTTTTATATTTTGGTTTTATGATTTTGGGAGGTATGATGGGAATCACTTATGACAATATGCCGGAAGGCATGCAGGCAGTTGCTCAAATGCTGCCCATTACGTATATAAATAAGGACTTTTATATGGTGTGGAAGGGAGAAAGCTATAATTTTATGCCTATGGTACAGTCATATCTGTTATTGGCCGCCATAGCGGGGATTTTAATGATGGTTTCCTTGAAGAAAACAGCCAGAAAAAAACATAAGGCATTGGCTTAAAGAGAATTTTGATTGGATGCCCGCTAAAGCGGGCAGGAGGTGTGAATGTGAAAAGACCTTTATTGCTGGCCTCACTGTGCATTGTGATAATTGTGGCAGTGGGGCTAGAGACGGCGGAAAGGGCCCAGGGGCGTTTTGACAATGGTGCTGGCGAATTGACAGCATCGGAACCATTGCTTGTCACCGGGCAGATATATCAAAAAGAAGAACAAACCATTTATCTGAAATCTGTTGCTTTAGCCAACGAAAGTATTATGATACAGCCGGCTGAAGATCGTATCCTTTTAAATGCAATCTCTGCAAATCATTCCATTGGAAATTTAATCTGTGAAACGGATATGGAACCGGAATTACCTCTGGGCTGTTGGGTAACGGTTCAGGGAGAATTCATTCCATGTTCCCATGCCTCGAATCCGGGCGAATTTGACGGGGCAATTTATTATAGAACTTTAGGGATTGGGGGAAAATTAAGAGAAGCAACAGTTTTGGCCCAGGGAGAAGCATATTGGCCGCTGGGGGAATGGTTGTATCAGTGCAAACGTGCCTGGAAAGGGCGTCTGTATCAAATATTTCCTGAAAAGGAAGCGGCAGTTATGAGTGCGTTGCTTTTGGGAGATAAGAGTGAGATAGACAGTGAAATGAAAGCGTTGTACAAAAGAAATGGGATTTTGCATATTTTCAGCATATCCTCACTGCACATTACAATCATTGGCATGGGAATCTATCAATTTCTGCGAAAAGTCGGAATACATCGTTTGCCATCGGCTGCTGCAGGCAGTATTCTATTGCTTTTGTATGGCTGTATGACCGGGTTTAGCGTGTCCGCATACCGGGCCATTGGGATGTACCTGATTCGGATGTTGGGTGAAGTGACTGGGAGGACTTATGATATGATGACGGCATTGGGCGTAATGGCGGCAATCATGGTGGTTCAAAATCCATATTGTCTGCAAAGCGGCGGATTTTTACTTTCCTTTGCCTCTGTATTGGGAATTGGCGTCATATATCCGGCATTTAAGCCTGAAAAAATGCGAAGTATGGGAAAGCATCATGAGAAAGGCATATGGCGGCTCCGAGAATGGTGTAAACAGGGATGCCATAAACTGAAGGAAGCTGCTGCAGCCGGCGTTTCCATTACATTGACCACACTTCCTGTTCAATTATATCTCTATTATGAAATTCCAATCTATGCTATCTTTTTAAATCTTTTGGTGATTCCGCTTTTGAAACCCATGATGATATCCGGTATTATGACATTGCTGCCTGGGCTGGGGCGGCTGCGCTTTATTGCACAAAGTATATTAATATGTTATGAAATTCTCTGCGGCTGTTTTAATCGTTTTCCCATGCATACATGGAATCCGGGCTGCCCGGATATTTGGCAGATAGTAGTATACTATACTTTACTGTCCACAGCGGCGGCATTAAGATATAGGGAAAAAAAGAAAGAGAAATGTTGTGACGGAATTCATATAAATTTCGGAAACAGTACGGAATATGGCTGGCATAGGAAAATTACGATTAGAATGGAATCCGGAAACAAGAAAGCGGTCTTCCATAAAATACAACATGTGAAAGAAGGCAACAACAATAAGGAAGTTTACAATAAGAAGAGAAAAACAAGAATAACATATCTGAGCGTGGCTATAATCTGTCTTTCAATTCTGGTATTTGATATGCGGCTTCAAAATAGGGAAAGCGCAGTTTTTCTGGATGTGGGGCAGGGGGACTGTATACTGGTTCAGACAGCGTCCGGACAGACATATCTCTTTGACTGCGGCAGCAGCAGCCGAAAAGGAGTGGGAAAATACATATTGATTCCATATTTAAAATATCAGGGGATACATACCATTGACGCCGTATTTTTATCCCATCCGGATGAGGATCATATAAACGGTGCTTTGGAATTGTTGGAATCAGGTTGGAGGGAGGGAATAGATGTGAAACAGGTTCTTCTTCCGGCCATTGAAGAAAAAGCAAGAGAAGAACAGTTTGGAAAATTGCGTCAGGGGGTCAAAGAGGCTTCCCAACAAGGAGATGAGGTTTTGGTTGGGTATCTGGCGGCGAATGATACATGGAAGTGCGACAATACGGTGTTTACCTGTCTGCACCCGGAAGCAGGGTATCGGGGGGAACATAGCAACGAATATTCGGAATGTATTTATATAGAATTTCCAGAATGGACCTTACTCCTGACAGGGGATGTGGAAGGAAGGGGAGAAGAAGCGCTTTTAGAAGCGCTTGCGGCAAGAGGAATTGAAGAGATTACCGTACTGAAGGCGGCTCATCACGGCTCACGCAATTCCTCTTCAGAGGCATTTCTGCGTCAGGTGTCCCCAAGGCTTACGGTAATTTCCAGCGGCCGGAAGAATCGTTACGGACACCCACATCAAGAAATGATGGAGAGAGTGGAGGAAACCAAATCTTATGTTATGCTTACGGCAGAAGAAGGCGCCATTACGGTGACTTTTCGCAATGGCAATCTCCAGGTAAAATCTGTGTGGCCGTAGATTTGCAGGGGATAAATAGAAGCCGAGGGTCAAAAGTGTACAATAATATAATCATTATAAGCGGCAATAGAACCTTCCAAGGGAAAACGGGGCATGGTATCCCCAAGTGTTCTTGCTTCTTCTAAAACGGAAAGGTCTGTTACCGGGTAAAATTCATATCCATGCATTTTCAGAAAGGCATGTAATTCTCTGTTGGTATTGTCAAAGGCATCCAAGGCCCATTGAATAAAAGGATAATTTGCTTCTCCAATAAAGCAGTAACCATAGGAACTGTGATATTTTTCTTTTAAGTGAGGGTCGATTACATCGGTTATAGCTGAGATCAGCCTGTACTGCCAGGAGCCGAACCCTACATAATAGTCCGATACCAGGGAATGGGGAACATCGTAATGTCCGGTGAAAATTACCGGTTTATCTCTGCCATAGTCCTGTTCTATCTCATGGGCCACGGAAAGCATTACATCTTTGGTATGTTCGTATTTCAGCCAATCCGTATAGAAACTTTTATTCATATAATATACTTGATTCCACACAAGAATCACTGTCAAGGCGATTCCTACATATTGTCCAATTCTTTTTTCAAGGCGGATTCTGCCAAGAAGACCATAGCAGAGGAAAATGCCCAACGCCGCGAAAAAGGGCAGATATTGACTGGAGCGATATGCGGTTGGTTTGGCTTCCACAATCGTTAAAAGCATGGGTGTAATGTACATACCCGCAAATAAGACAGGAAACCACAAAGTCCTCTTTCTGACAGCAAGATACATGGAGCTGAGGGCAAACGTGGCTATGGCCATTTCATATATGGCTATGGGGGGATATACGATGGCGTTTACATGATATACCAGCCAGAATCGCTTCAAAAGCATAATCAGATTTTGGATGCCTTCTTCACTGTGAAACAATACTGACATTTCCGATATGCTGCGTTTTGCCAATAAACCAACTACATCGTCAAGGCCGAAGAGCTTTGTAATCAGGGTAATGGCCAGTTCTCTGAAGCAAACGCAGACCACACAGAGCAATGCGCCGATGGAGAGATATTTTATGATATGTGTTGTTTTTAGCTTGTCTTTCCCAATCATGCCGCGCAGAAATAGAATGACCAGAATACCAAGAATATATAAAATCAACAAGGACTCGCAGCAGCCGACGGCGGGCCAGACAAGCAGGACGCTGCCTGTGAAATATTTGACTGCCGGTAATCCCTTTTGTTCCATACCTTTCATAAAGGCAAGCAGTGCCAAAGCGGTTCCAATATAGCCAAGATCCGTTCCGTTATGGTAATAATAGATATAGATTTCGCTGATAATAGGGTTGGAGATAAAAACACATGCAAAAACCGTATACCCAATCATGCCGATGCGTTCACCAAAAATACGTTTTAATAGTACCGCAAACAGAGTTGCGGCAATCATCAGACAGAATACCCCAGCCAATTCCAGCATAAAGGGTGTAAATTCTCCTAAATGAAATACCTTGTTAATCAGAAATATGGTCCATCTGCCCATGACGACTTCAAGACCTTCCGAAAGATAAAGCGGCACTGCCGTATCGTCAATCCCTATGGAAGGGTGGGTGATTTCAAATCCGTAGGAACAAATACCTGTAAGAAGCAGCGCTGCCACATAATATTTTTGCTTCACAAACCATTTTAAATCGTGATAAAGTTCGTTCATAGATCACTCCTTTTGGGGATTATACTTAAAAAAGTTTTCGTAGTACTGCCGCATGGATACATTATAAAAATGGCCAAAAAAGGAAACTACAAATGCAATTGCAGTTCAAAAAAATTATAGCATAAGGCGGTAAAAAGTAAAGGAATATTTTGGCATAAAAAATTATGGAAACTGTGTAACGAATTGGGATAAAAATGGATGAAAGAGGTAGAAGGGAGGGAGATATGGAAGAGATATACAAGAGATATTCGCAGATTGTGTTTCATTTTTTGTATGCAAGGTGTGGGGATGGGGAACTTGCAGAAGACTTGATGCAGGAGACATTTTTAAAGGCACTGGAAGCAATTGACACTTTTGATGGAAGCTGTAAGATGTCTACCTGGCTGTGTCAGATTGGGAAGCATTTGCTGTATCAGCATTGGGAAAAAAGCAATCGTGCCAAATTGGAAATGTTGGAAGAGGAAATGAAAGCTTCCAATGATACGGAAAAGGAAGTAATGTTTAAAATGGAATTAACAGATGTGTGGGATATTTTACAGACGCTTCCCACAGATATGAGAAAAGTAATAGAGTTAAGGGCGTTAAGCGATATGTCCTATAAAGAGATTGGGGGGATGCTTGGGAAAAGTGAGAATTGGGCAAGAGTAACGTTTTATCGCGGGAAGATGATATTAATCAGGGAGGCAGGGTATGGAAAAGATGAAATGTGATATTATACAGGATTTGATTCCTTCTTATGTGGATAAAATATGTTCGGATGCAACCAGGGAATGTGTGGAGGAACATATTGCAGACTGTAAAGAATGTGGGAGAATGGTTGCGTTATGCAAGGGACATGTGCCGTCGGCGGATAAAATAGAACAGGAAAGTTTGGACGGTTTCAGGAAAATTAGGAAGATTGGGCAGTTAAAGGGTATCGTTTGCTGCGGATTGGTATTGTTTCTGATGGGATATCTGGGGAGCAATGGGTTAATTGTAAGGAAGAATATCCTGTCGGATTCCATCCATATTATATTGCAGATTGTCTGCCAAGTGTTGCTGATTCTGTCAGGGATAGGATTTGTGAACAAAAGGGAGGCCGCTGGCAGTAAAATGTCTGACAGGAAAAAGGAAGAGACGGACCAGGGGCAAAAACAAGGTGCAAAGAAAAGCATAGTGCTGAATTGTCTGTTGAGTATTGTTCCGGTGGCTATCAGTATATATTTTTTGGTCATTGAAATTTGTTTGGGAAAAGTGTTATTGGATGCAAAGGAAAGTTTTTGGGGAGTGGAAATAACTGAGACAGGGACTTTTGTCGTAAGACAGATTATCGTAGGATATATTATTATCATGGGAGGGATTATTTATGAACTATTCCGTATTTTGAAACAGGGGAATCAAGGGAACTGGATACTGTGTCTCTATGTGCTGTGCGGCTTCTTTCTGTTGCAGTATGGGCTGTGGCTTGGGCGGATGGACACATTGGATACACTGATGTTATCTTTGGCAGGCAGAGTGGTTTGGACAGTATTGATTGGGGGTACGGGAATGGGAGTTAGTATTTTCATTTCCTGGTTTCAGAATAAGAAACAGGGATAATTATCGAAGAAAGGGCGCGGACCAATGATATGGGCCGCGTCTTTGATATTTTGGATAAAACTTTTGAAATTTTTTATTTTAAATCAGTTTAAGTTATGTTAAAATAAAATAACCTGTGCAATTTTGGCAGTGAATAAGGAAATAGAAAGCACCATTTCCCAGACACAGAAACCTGTTTCAAGGTGAAAAACATTTTGACTGTGCGGTTTCCGCAGGCAGGGTTCAGGCTTTTCGCAGTAAAGCGGAGATGGTGTGGTGATAAATACAACAGGAGGTTGAACTATGCCACAGAGAACAGATATCCATAAAGTGTTAATCATAGGTTCTGGACCGATTATTATCGGGCAAGCCTGTGAGTTTGACTATTCCGGTACGCAGGCATGTAAGGCGCTGAAGAAGCTGGGATATGAGATTGTATTGGTGAATTCCAATCCGGCTACCATTATGACGGACCCGGAAATGGCTGATGTAACTTATATTGAACCGCTGAATAAGGAGCGCCTGGAACAGATTATAGCAAAGGAAAGGCCGGATGCGCTGCTGCCGAATTTGGGAGGGCAGTCCGGACTTAACCTTTGTGCAGAGCTGGCCAAGGCCGGAATTCTGGAAAAATATCAGGTAAGAGTCATCGGTGTGCAGGTGGACGCCATTGAACGAGGGGAAGACCGTATTGAATTTAAAAATGCAATGAACGCACTGGGGATTGAAATGGCCAGGAGCGAGGTGGCATATACGGTGGAAGAGGCGCTGCAGATTGGAGACAGGCTGGGGTATCCTGTGGTTCTTCGGCCGGCCTATACCATGGGAGGCGCAGGCGGCGGACTGGTGTATAATAAAGATGAACTGCGCACGGTTTGCGCCAGAGGACTGCAAGCCAGCCTGGTTGGGCAGGTGCTGGTAGAAGAATCTATTTTGGGCTGGGAAGAGTTGGAGCTGGAAGTGGTGCGTGACGCGGAAGGCAATATGATTACAGTCTGCTTTATTGAGAATATTGATCCTATGGGGGTACATACGGGAGATTCCTTCTGTGCCGCGCCCATGCTTACCATATCTGAAGCATTACAGAAAAGGCTTCAGGAACAGGCTTATCGCATTGTAGAATCAGTGCAGGTGATTGGGGGCACCAACGTACAATTTGCCCATGACCCTGTGAGCGACAGGATTATTGTCATAGAAATTAATCCCAGAACATCCCGGTCCTCCGCGCTGGCATCCAAAGCTACAGGCTTTCCCATTGCGCTTGTCAGCGCTATGCTTGCGTCAGGCTTGACGCTGAAAGATATTCCATGCGGAAAGTATGGTACATTGGATCAGTATGTGCCGGGCGGGGACTATGTGGTAATTAAATTTGCCCGTTGGGCTTTTGAGAAATTCAAAGGCGTGGAGGATAAGCTCGGCACACAGATGCGGGCTGTGGGCGAAGTTATGAGTATCGGTAAAAATTATAAGGAAGCTTTCCAGAAAGCCATTCGTTCTTTGGAAACCGGAAGATATGGTCTGGGACAAATACCAAAGCTGGAGGAAAAGTCTAAGGAACAGTTGCTTCGGATGCTGACGACTCCTTCCAGTGAGCGGCATTTTATCATGTATGAGGCGTTGAAAAAGGGTGCGTCCGTTGAGGAAATACATGAAATTACATGTGTAAAAAAATGGTTTGTGGAGCAGATGAAGGAGATTGCGGAAGAGGAACTGGAACTTTTGAAGTGCAAAGGTACAATTCCTGGGAACGAGCAGTTGACCAAAGCCAAAAAGGACGGATTTTCGGACAAATATTTGAGTATATTGCTTAACGTTTCCGAACAGGAAATACGTGAAAGCCGTATTGCCTTAGGGGTGGAAGAGGCATGGGAAGGCGTTCATGTGAGCAGTACCGAAGACAGCGCTTATTACTATTCCACGTATAATGCCAAAGACAGCAATCCCATTCATACCCAGAAGCCTAAAGTAATGATTTTGGGCGGCGGTCCTAACCGTATCGGGCAGGGAATTGAATTTGACTATTGCTGTGTACATGCTTCTTTGGCTTTGAAAAAGTTGGGATTTGAAACGATTATTGTCAATTGTAATCCGGAGACCGTATCCACAGATTATGATACGTCGGATAAATTGTATTTTGAACCGTTGACCCTGGAAGATGTACTGAGTATATACAAGAAGGAGCAGCCGGTGGGCGTCATTGCCCAGTTTGGAGGACAGACGCCGTTAAATCTGGCGGCGGATTTGGAGAAAAACGGTGTGCGCATTTTGGGCACTGCGCCTAATGTAATTGATTTGGCGGAAGATAGAGATTTGTTCCGTGCCATGATGGATAAACTGGAAATTCCCATGCCGGAGTCAGGAATGGCTACAACAGTGGAAGAGGCGCTTCAGATTGCCCATCGCATCGGTTATCCTGTGATGGTTCGTCCTTCCTATGTATTGGGCGGGCGCGGTATGGAGGTAGTATATCATGATGCAAGCCTGAAGGATTATATGGGGGCTGCCGTGGGTGTGACGCCAGATAGACCGATTTTAATAGACCGATTTTTAAACCATGCCATAGAATGTGAGGCGGATGCTATCAGCGACGGAACCCATGCGTTTGTGCCCGCTGTTATGGAACATATTGAGCTGGCGGGAGTTCATTCCGGTGATTCTGCGTGTATTATTCCGTCCAGACATATTTCAGAAGAAAATGTTGCCACGATTAAGGAGTATACCAGGAAGATTGCCGAAGAGATGCATGTGCGGGGGCTGATGAATATGCAGTATGCCATTGAGAACGGCAAAGTGTATGTGTTGGAGGCAAATCCACGGGCGTCCCGTACAGTGCCGTTAGTGTCCAAAGTATGCAATATCCGCATGGTGCCCCTGGCAACAGAGATTATTACTTCGGACATAACCGGAAGACCTTCTCCTGTTCCCGGATTAAAAGAACAGGACATTCCTTATTATGGTGTGAAAGAAGCAGTGTTTCCGTTTAATATGTTTCCTGAGGTGGACCCTGTCCTTGGACCGGAAATGCGTTCCACCGGAGAAGTACTGGGGCTTTCGGCTTCTGTGGGAGAGGCATTTTTTAAGGCCCAGGAGGCTACGCAGACAAGGCTTCCGCTGCATGGAACGGTGTTGATTAGCGTAAACCGCCAGGATAAGGCTGAGGTGGTCCAGGTGGGCAGAGATTTCGCTCAGGCTGGCTTCAGGATTCTTGCCACGGGAAGTACCTGTTCATTGCTGCAGGAGGACGGCATTGAGGTTCAACTGGTGAAGAAGCTTTATGAAGGCAGGCCGAATGTGTTGGATTTGATTACCAACGGTGAAATTGACTTGATTATCAATTCCCCGGTGGGCGATGACAGCGAGTACGACGACAGCTATTTGAGAAAGGCTGCTATTAAGGCAAAGATTCCTTATATGACTACCATTGCCGCTGCGAAGGCCACTGTGGAAGGAATTCTGCAGGTGCAGAAAGCCGGAAACGGGGAGGTGCAGTCTGTGCAGACGCTTCACGGACTGATACGGGAAAAGCATGAAATGGGGAATATAATTTAAGATAGCAAAAAAGGGCTGGTTTTAAGCCCTTTTTTGTTTTGGAAAAGAAACGAAAGCAACTGCTTATTATATTGTCGGAAAATTTATAACACCGATAATATGAGGATTTCCACGCTCATAACATCATTTATCTTTCCGGTTTTAACGGCTTCTTCTGCATTAACACATTTTTCTACCGCACTGCGCAGGGTGGATGTTTTAAATTTTGCAGCCTGATTTACGTATTTGCCCGCCACAAATGGTGCAACACCAATCTTAGACGCGATTGTCCGGTTATCATATCCTTTTGATTTTAATTCCTTTGTCTGCAATAGCATATTGCATTGTCTTGCAATCAGAAACAGGATGCGCATAGGCGGTTCTTTCAGAGCAAGAAGGTCATAATATAAATCAAGCGCCTGTTTTTGCTGCCTGGCGGCAATGGCGTTGATCATATCAAAAATGTGGTTGCTGATACGGGTGGTGCAGATGGCGTCTATATCTTCCGCGGTAACAATATCCCGCTCCATACAGTAACATATGAGTTTTTCCAACTCCATTTGAATATTGTCCATATCTGTGCCGGTTTTGGACAAGAGTGACAATGCGGTATTCTCCGTGATTTTCTTGCCTTCCTTTGCCAATGTGCCGGCAATCCAACGCTTTAAGGTATTCTCATCCTGTGTGGCGAATTCTGCAGCATACCCTTTAGATTGTACGGTTTTGTAAAGTTTGCTGCGTTTGTCAATTTCGCTTTCTGTAAAAACAAAAAAAGTAGTTTCGCTGGGGGAAGAGAGGTATTCTGCCATTTTTTCACCACCGGATTTAAACAGGCCGCTGTCTGTGATGAATATTGTCCGCCTGTGGGCCAGAAAAGGTAAAGTTTCAGCCAGATCGATGATTTGGCCTACAGGTACATCCTTTCCTTCAAAGAAATGGGTATTCATGGTATCATTTTCGTCCGAGAGTGCTTTGCGGAGTTTGTCCCTATATTGTCTGCGCAGATATCTTTCCTCGCCATAGAGAAGGTATACCTGTTTGAAGTTTTGGCGCTTGATATCTTCGTTAATTTGTTTCAAAATTATACCTCCATGTGCGCTTTGGGAGGGGGGTACACACCCTCTTGCGCATGTTGAAAAAATCATTTCCTATAAAGAATATCATATATAGCAGATGTATACAACCTGAAATTATAAAACGCCAAAAGCTTTACAACTTCTGCAAAACGTGAAATGAAAAGCAGATACCACAGGGATTGAGAAGTGGTATCTGCTTTGTTTAATCTTGAATTAAATCAATGATTTCACATACAATGGCAGCAATTTTTTCCTGATCTTTTTTGGGAAGCTTAATCAGTTTATGGTAAACACCTAAAGCAACATTTTCGACAGAAGAATTCAGGGTATCAATATCTTTCAGCAATTCATCCAGGGAGATGCCCAGTCCGTGGGATAATTTATTGACGCTTTCCAGCGTAGCGTTCTTTTCACCGCGTTCTAACTGGCCGATATAAGTGGGATGAAAATCACAAAGTTCGGCAAGTTCTTCTTGACTCAGACGTTTCTGTTTACGGTAATATCGAATACGATTCCCCAGTTCAATTGCAATCGACATATCATCATCCTTTCTATAAAATGTATACTATAAATATTATTATTTCATTTCAATATACTATTGACACTTAAATTAATAAAATATATACTATAGATATTAATTTTAGAATTCTTAAAGAGAAAATTAATGACGATTACAGAATAGGAATCTTGGCGCTGGAAAAAAATGCTGGAAAGGAATAACATATGAGGATCAAACTGGCTATTTTGGAAAATGATACAGTGTATCTCAATCGGATTGTATCAGTCTTTCAAGCTAAGTATGCGGATAAACTGGAGGTTTATGCCTTTACGGAACCGGATACTGCGATACGTTTTTTGGGCGCCGCCAGGGTGGATGTGTTTTTGGCAGATGCAGTTTTTGAGATAGATATGGAAGAAGTGCCTGCAAGATGCGGAGTTGCCTATTTGGTAGAGGATGGAGATGTTAAAAGTTATAAGGGCCTGGAAGCAGTTCATAAATTTATGAAGATAGAAATGATTTATCGACAGGTTCTGGGGATTTTTTCAGAAAAGGCGGCGGATGTGACAGGTACGAATCTGCGTGGAGAGGCTGATTGTAAAGTATTGGCTTTTTTGACAGCGGCGGGGGGAACCGGCAGTTCCACGGCAGCGGCAGCATGTGCCATGAACTTTGCGCAGAAGGGGAAAAAAGTTTTATATCTGAATCTGGAACGCTTTGGAAGCGCGGATGTATTTTTTTGTATGGAAGGGAGCAGTAGCCTGGGAGATATCATCTATGCGGTAAAGGGGAAAAAGGGTAATCTGGCATTGAAGCTGGAAAGTGCGGTTAAACATGATATTTCAGGCGTCTTTTTCTATTCATCCGCTAAGATGGCGTTAGATGTGGAGGAACTGAAATTAGATGAAATACAGGAAATTATCAGTACTTTAAGAATGTCCGGCAATTATAGTTATATCATATTAGATTTGGATTTTTCCATGGACAGGGAGTTTCTGATACTGCTGGAAAAGTGCAATGACATCATTTTTGTGGCGGATGGCTCACAGGTATCCAATGTAAAATTGGAGCGGGCGATAGAGTCTTTAAGAATATTAGAACAACAGTATGATATGAAATTATTAATGCGAAGCGGCGTGTTATATAATCGTTTCAGCAGTCAGACGTCGCAGAAAGCGGACATTGCGGGACTGAATGAATATGGAGGGATTAAAAGATTTGAGGGATTTGGAACACAGAAATTATTGCAGCAGTTGAAAATTCAGCCGGTATTCGACATGCTTGAATAGGCCGGAGATGGAAGGCAGGGCAGAGAAACAGGAGAGAAACGGGAAATGACGTTTGAAGCGGAGCAGAAATTTATTGCTGATATCAAAGGATATATAGCAGAGAATTTTCCTCTGAGTAAACTGGAAGATGAGGAATTACAGGATAAAATCGAGGAAATATGCGATCAGAAAATGAGAGGACAATATGTGTCCATTGAGCAGCATGTGAGCATTGTGGAGCAGATATATAGTTCGATCAGAGGTTTTGGGCTGTTGGATGCCATTATGAAGGATGATTCTATTACAGAGGTTATGATTAACGGACCGAAGGAGATTTTTGTAGAACGGAATGGCCGGTTATCTAAGTTGGAAAAGCATTTTGAGAGTGAACGGCGGCTGGAAGATGTGATACAGAGAATTGTGGGTCTGGCGGGACGGGAGGTCAATCAGGCAAATCCCATATGTGATACCCGTCTTCCCGGCGGGTCTCGTGTCAATGTGGTACTGCCGCCCATTGCGCTATGCGGTCCCACGCTGACCATTCGTAAGTTTTCCAAGACCCCCATGACAATCGAGAGATTGATTCGATATGGTTCCATTACCAAAGCGATTGCCGACAAGCTGGAGTTATTGGTGGTGGCAAAATACAATATTTTTATCTGTGGAGGCACTGGATCCGGGAAAACCACATTTTTAAATGCGTTGTCAAATTTTATTCCAAAGGATGAGCGTGTGATTACCATTGAAGATTCCGCGGAATTACAGATTGTGGGCGTGGAGAATCTGGTCAGGCTGGAGACACGTAACGCCAATGCTGCCGGAGCAGGGCAGATTACCATACGTGATTTGATTAAGTCGTCCCTGCGTATGCGTCCGGAGCGCATAGTAGTGGGTGAAGTCCGTGGGGGGGAGGCGTTGGACATGCTGCAGGCTATGAATACGGGGCATGATGGTTCTCTGTCAACAGGCCATGCAAATTCCACCCAGGATATGCTGAGCCGTCTGGAAACCATGGTGCTGCAGGGGGCGCCAGGGCTGCCGTTGGAAGCAATCCGTCAGCAGATTGCCTCGGCAGTGGATATTATCATACATCTCTCCCGGCTTCGCGATAAGTCCAGGAAGACAATGGAGATTACGGAAGTAGTGGGATATGAGGACGGGCAGGTGATTCTAAATCCTTTATATGTATTTGAAGAAGATGAAAAAAGTACGTTGGAGAAGGTGTCCGGTCAATTAAAGAGAACAAAGAACAAAATGAAAAATATATTTAAGCTGCAGTTGTCAGGGATTAAGACAGAAATTTAAGAGGGATGGGACATGGAGGGAAAAGAAAAGGAAGTTCAGGGAACAATCCAGGGAAAATCAAAAAGGAAAAGTAAGGTTTCAAAAGAAAAAAAGATAAAAGAACCACAGTATTATACTTCGGCAACCAATATGAGGACATTGAATTATAAAGTATATTATATGAGCTTAGGGGAGAAGGTGTTCTATTTTTTGATTGGTTTTGCGGTGGGGGCAGCGATTGGATATTTATTTTATGGGGGATTGGCCAAGGATGCGTATGGGGAACCCACCAGTGCTACCTATATATTGAATATGCTGATATCTGGCGCGGCGGGAATTGGAGCGGGATGTGCGTTTATCCCAATCCGCACAGATATGATACAAAAAACTCGCACCAAAAAGCTGAAATCTCAATTCAGAGATATGTTGGAGGCGTTTAACACTTCTCTGGGAGCAGGTAAGAATGTGGTGGATTCTTTTCATTCCGTGTATGAGGATTTGAAGGTGCAATATGAAGAAGACGCCTATATATTGAAGGAGTTGGAAGTGATTTTGTATTGTATGGCAAATAATGTGGATTTGGAGGTACCGCTGACAGATTTCGGCGCAAGGAGCGGAGTGGATGATATTGTCAGTTTTGCCAATGTGTTTAAAATATGTTACCACAAGGGCGGCAATATCAAAGATACTATTAGGAATACGCAGATCATTCTCAGCGATAAAATGGAAATTGAAGAAGAAATTGAGACAACCGTTACAGGGGCGAGATCGGAGCAGTACATGATGTTGGTTATGCCGGTGCTGCTGATTGGTATGATGAAGATGATGAGCGCGGATTTTGCGGCTAATTTTGCAACATTGGCAGGGATCATTGCCACTACCATAGGAATTGTGATGTTTGCTGCGGCTTATCTGGTGGGGCGTGCAGTGCTGAATATTAAGGTGTGACAGGGGGAGGCAAATGTTTACTTTGACAGATATCATCCTGTTTGGGATTGGGGGAGTGATTTTGGCATTATGGTTGGTATTGTATCTGAAAGGCAGGAAAAATGTTTCTCTGTTTGATGCTTTGGAGGAAAAAGAGTATCCTTTGAAAGAAGTCTATTTCGTCGGCTATGAAGCGCTGAACATCATAAAATATGCCTATCGCAGCAAAAGGGACAGGAAGCTGCGGAAGGAAATTTCTATTCTGTATGGAGAAAAATATGCGGAATATTATCTGAGGGTTATTCATGCGCAGCAGATTACCATTGCCCTGACCCTCTTTGTGCTTGCATTTGTTATGTATGGGCTGGCAAATGATATTATGGCGTTTGTGGTAGTGGTTTTCTTTGCCTTTGTCGCCTACTACTATTTTGGGACTGTTACCAGTGAGAGGATTTTGAAACGTTCAGAAGAAATGATGAGCGATTTTTCGGAGGTGATTTCCAAACTGGCGCTGCTCACCAATGCCGGTATGATTTTCCGGGAGGCGTGGGAGGAAGTTGCCTTTACCGGGGAGAGGGCGCTGTATCTGGAGATGCAGGCAGCGGTGGGAGAGATGCAAAATGGCTATGCAGAAGTGGACGCACTGTTCCGGTTCGGGGTCAAATGCGTAGTCCCGGAGATTAAGAAGTTTACATCCACAGTAATACAGGGAATCACCAAAGGAAACAGCGAATTGTCCATGATGCTGCAGGAACAAAGCAGGGAAATATGGAATCTGAGACGGCAGAATATCAGGCGTCAGGGAGAAAAAGCCGCCAATAAGCTAATGATACCTATTATGATAATGTTCGTGGGTATTCTGATTATGGTATTAATCCCGATTTTTTCTAATATGGGGGCTTAATATAAACTTATACGCAAGGAGGTGAAAAGGATGTTTTATATGCTGCAGTCTTTAATGATTATGGCGAAGTGCAGAGTAAGGGCGTTTATGACGGATGAGAATGGGGACGTGAATATTGTTTCCATGGTGGTATTGATGGGCATTGTGGTTATACTGGCGGTTTTTTTCAAGGATCAGATCAAGGGATTGATTGAAAATTTAGTAAAGACTGTTGAAACAAATGCAACGGGCGCAATAAATGGTAAAGAATGAAGTTGGGTACGATTCAAAGCAGCGTTGTATAGGGAAGGAAAAATAGTATACAGGGCGCCCTGGCGGCGCCGGGAAGTCCTGTATACAAACTTTGTTTGGTGAGAAAGATACAATAACAGAAATAAAGAAGTCAAAGATAATGATAGAATTCACAGAAACGAAAATAAAAATGCTGCATGAAAGAGCAATAGGTTGACAGATGAAGAGATATTTCAAGGAGGATAAGGGGGCGGTGATTGTGGAAGCGACCATCGTATTCCCCGTATGCCTGGTGATTATTATAATGTTGCTCTATCTGGGAAATGTATATTATCAGAAGTCGAGGATAGAGGCCATTGTGGTACAGGCGGTGTTGGACGGCGCGGCGTACTGTGCCGACCCACTGCTGGGCGAAATTGAAACGACGCATACAGTGCCGGCAGTGGACAGCGTGGATTATAACCCTTACAGGTATATCGGAGGGACATTTAAGGGATTTATCAGCGAGTTACTTGGAGGGATGACAGAGATAGAGGATTCGGTGGAACGTTTGATTAAAAGCAGAATCAGCGGACTGGATACAGGGTTGTACACGGGTATGAAGCCTGGCGATTATGATGTGTTGGTAGAGTATAGGAGCTGCTTTGTGGCTTCCTCCATCTGTGCGGATGTGGAATATAAGATTGAACTTCCCATGCGTCTGTTGGGGGAGAGGGAGCGTATTTCGCTGAAATTCAGGACGCATACGGAGGTTCCGGTAAGCGATTCACCGGAATTTATCCGGAATGTAAACCTGGTGGATGATGTGCTGGAGAGAACAGGTGCAAAAGAGGAAATAAAGAAATTAAAAGAATCTTTTCAAAAATTATTTCGGAAATAGATTGGAGGCGGAGTATGTCCCTTTTTCGGAAAAATCACGGTGCGATATCAGTTTTTCTGATTATAATCTTAGTGCCCTGTATGCTGGTCAGCAGTATTTTTGTGGACATCAGCCGGGTTCAACTGAGTAAGACAGTGGCGGAATCTTCCGCGGAGCTGGCGTTGAATACTTTGAAGACTTATTATGACTACGATTTGAGTCAGTATTATGGTTTAATGGGGTCCTGTCAAAATATCAGCGAGTATTATGGTGTGGTATCAGAATATTATGATCAGGCGCTGCATTCCCGTGATGTGGATGAGGATGAACTGCTGTTACTGTATCAAAGAGTGTTAAAGGGGGTGGGCGGCCGGTTTCAGGATGAAAAAATTTCGGATCTTCTTCTGGTAAGCAATGAGTCGGAAGGAGCGGTGGTCTCCGCAGTCAGCAATGCTAATATGCACAATTCTACGATTTTGCAGAAACAGATTGTTGATTTTATGAAATACAGGGGGCCTCTTGTTCTCGTGGAAGGGGTAATAGAGACATTAAAATCCCAGGAGGAACAGGGAGGTGTTCAGGCGTCGAAGGAGAGTGAAGCCAACAAGCCCTTGCTGGATGCGCAGGAAAAATATTATGAGGCGGAAAGCAAACTGTTGGAGGAGGCCAATAAATCTTATTGGGCTTTGCGGGATTATACTGCGGAGATGGAAAAAGATAAGATAAATGCAGGGACATTGCAGGGATATGCAGGTACCGTCAGCAGTTATCGGGATACCTACCGGGAGATTCATGGCTGGATGGTGAAGAATCTATATAATACAACAGGACTGTCGGTGTATCAAAGGCCTGAATTAGCGTTGAATGAAAATAAATATGCTAAGGAAAGCCAAGAGATATCCTATGTGCCTACGCCGGAGCCCGCAGCGACTCCGGAATCATCGGAAGAAGAGGCGCCCGCTGCGGAAGCAACGTCCGCACCGGAAACGAAATATCATGTAACGGCAGAAAACGTAAAAAAATTTACAAATGAATTGGAGACTGCAATTACAAATTTTGAGAAGTTTTTAAAAGAGATAGGAGAGACAGGGAAAAGTCTTGCGGCGCCCGGTTCAGGAGAAGGACAATCTTATGAGATTCAGTGGTGGGTTCAGATGAACAGTAAGATTTGTACCGCCACATTTATAGCAAAAGCAGCAAAAACAAGAGGCGCTTTGACAGATGCTTACGCAAAGGTGTGCGCAATGCTTGCGTGCGACGTGCTCGATGTGGAGGATGAGGCGGCATGCCGCCAAAATGCAAGCGGCTTAAAGAAAGATGCGGAGGATCTTGCGGAACGTTATAAAACGGTATCCGTCACATCAACTGACTGGTATATAAAGACGGTCAGCCTTCTGGAAGAGGTGTCGAATCGTAATATTAATAGTATACAGTGTAAAAACTTATCTGTAAAAGTAGACGGGACTTCCATGTCCATACCCACGGCGCTGACAACTATGAGCAGTAATTTGACTGCTATGAAGAATACAGCGGATAAATATGTAGGTTATTTGGATGACATTATTGACGGTAATTCGGAGAAGGACATTCCAAGCCTGGATTCGCTAAAAAGGTTGATAGATACATATGGCGGTAAGCTGGATCAATGGGAGAGTAAAGCGGGCAGTACGGAGACAGAGGATGGGACAAAAACTGCCATGAGCGGTGAACATCAGAGTATCATCCAAAAGATTCGCAATGGTTCCGGCGGCGTAGAAGCGGATTTTAAGTCGGAAGGGATTGTGGGGGAAATTAAGAAAGAAGATTTGGAAGAACTAAAGGCCAGACTGGAAAATATTCGCGCTCAGTTTCAGGCAATCAGCGCGTCCATCGACGCCGTAACATACGGAGGTATTAAGGCGGCAGATATTGATACTTACGATGATTTGAAAGGGGCGGCGTCGAGAGATGTGAAGGCAGAAGACATTCCATGTAAGAACAAAGAACTGAATGAATATGTAAGAACTGCCTTTGGAAGCCTTTTTACACCATCCACAGGGGATATGGTCGGTTGGGGAGGGTTGTCGGAGCTGTATTCCCCGGTATTGAATTACAGGAATCAGAGTAACGACAATGTGCCGGAGATTTATATTATGTTTTATAAACACTTCGGGGAGAAAAAACCTTCTGATGTAAACGGACAAAAGCAGGCTTTGAAGGGAAAGACGAAGGAAAGCGAGAATAAGGAAACAGATATTAAAAGTAAAGGCAGATATCATGGCCCGGAGGGAAGAGATCTGACGGAAAGTACAGAGAAAGCGGAGAATGCCTTTGGGTTCCTGGGGGGGATTGTGGGAACAGTGACAAACCTGGCAGATCTTTTGATTCATCCTCAGTCAAGCCTTATGGAACTTCGGGACAAGCTTTATGTAACGGAATATATGATGGAAATGTTCAGTTATGCGGCCTTTGAAAATGAGAATTATTATGATTTGGTAAGGAACAGTGGGAAACTGGGAGAGCTGAGTCTGAAGCAGGAGGGAGGGCAGAAAAAGTATGAAAAAGAGTATGCCGGCTATAAAGGAGATGCGAAAACCCAGGGAACGTGGTTAAGTGAAAATCCCAGAGACGGTTATAACAAAAGCCTTACCAACGAAATGATAAATTCTTCCAATAATTACGCCTATCAGGCGGAAGTGGAGTATATTCTCTTTGGCGCGAATAATGAAACCAGCGTAAAGGAAACTTATCAGGTAATATATGGTATCCGCTATCTCTTAAATCTTGTTTCCGGATTTGCTAATTTTTGGGGAATGCGAAATGATACGGGCAAGGCAATTAACGGTGTGGCCGAGGCAATAGCCGGGGCGACAGGTTTTATTGTGCCGGCGCCCCTGGTTAAAATTGCGCTGATTCCCATGCTGACAATCTTTGAGACAGGGAAGGATATGGACAGGCTGGAGGCCGGATTTCCGGTGGAATTATATAAAAGCAGTGACGATTGGTGGATTAGCCTGGAGGGTGAAATGGGGTTGGACGGTTTTTTCCAGGCATTGTCAGGGGACAACGACAAGAGGATAGAAGGGGAAGACGGAAAAGGAATCAGCGGACTGCGTTACAGCGATTATCTGACACTGTTTGTATTCTTAGGCTTAAACAGTTCAAACGAGGAAACGGTTGATGGGATGTATCAACGCATGGCGGATGTCATTGAAAGGAATATGCAGTTGAGGACGGGCAAAAATGACTATTCCCTGAAAAATACCCAGGTGTATTTCCAGTTAAAGTCTAAGCTGAGAGTGGCGCCGCTGATGCTGACATTGCCGTATTTTTCGGATTATGTGGAGACCCCTTCCATGGGTGACGACTGGTGTACCTTTGAGGTCAATACCATCAGAGGATATTAAAGAATCGGCGGTGAAGTAAAATGAAGGAACGGAAAGAAGGGAAAGAACAGAAAGAAGGGAAAGAACGGGGAGCGGTGGTTGTGGAAGCGATTATTTCCATGACAGCCTTTATGTTTGCAATATTAATCATTCTGTCCATTGCGGATATTGCCTATGTGCAGAGTAAGATGGCGGTGGCGCTGAATTCCGCAGCAGGGGAAATGTCCCAATACTGCTATTTATATTACAAATTTCAACTGGACGATCTCAATGCCAAAGTAAGCGAAGGCACGGAGGAGGCGGCGGTGACAGTGGAGGATACGGTTGATGGGCTGGGGGAGATGATGGATTCTTTTGGAGAGGCCGGTTCTGATTTTGAGGAAGGAAATTTTCTCGCTGCCGTGGAAAATATTGAAAATGGGGCGACCACAGCCAATCAGACCATTACCAATCTGGCAAATACCATTGCCGACGACCCTAAAGGATTCCTTATTGGTATGGGGAAATTGGCCGGACGAGAGCTGACGGAAGCCGCAAAAGTTTATCTGGGACAGTTAATGGCGAAAGCTTTTATGGCAAAGAATCTGAAAGCATCCGCAAATGATGATCCGGATACATTTCTTAGGAGGCTACATGTGGCGGACGGAATGAATGGGCTGGATTTTCAATATACCTCTCTGATGGCCTATGGTTCTTCCAACGAAATCCATCTGGTGTGCACCTATCAGGTCAAAGTGATTCGGCTGCTCAATTTTGACTTTGCTTTTACCTTCCGTCATACTGTGAAAACGATGGCCTGGGGGGAAGGGGTATCCCTGGTTACGCCCAGAAGTATATGGACCAGTATGGCGCCCATGGCCAGGGGAAAGTATATTGTGGCGGAGGAGAAAAAAGGATATCACTATACCTCTTCGGGCAATGGGTATGATGCTTTTGTGGCGTCCAACGGCAAAAATGAATTTGTTGCCATAACTTCTCTGGATCCCGGAAACGCCAGTTATCAGACGGCAGAGGATATCAGGAACAGGCTGAGCAAAGAATTTGACAATATGTACGCGGGCGTATCAAAACTGAAAAGCCCAATTACGGTCAGGCAGGACGGGGAAGAGAAAACCATAGCATCCGATCCCGACAGCAGAACGTATCAAATTTTGCTGGTATTACCGGAAGGCACGTCTCAGGAATATAAGGACAAGGTAAAGGAAGCCATTGCGCAGTTAAAGGGAAAATATCCGGATACAACGCTCAATGTAGAGGTGAAAGAGGGTTATGGAACTCTGCCGGAGAAGGATAAGGGTTCGGAAGAGTCGTAAGTGTGCGGCTTAAGTATTATTGTAAGAGAGATGGAAGGATTATGGAACATGGTTGGATTCATGGTATTGTGCAGTATCTTAACGAATGGGGCGGGAGCAGGGCTGCTGCTATATGAGATATGGAAAAACCAGGAGAAATATAAGGGGTGGAAAAGCGGCAGGCCACCTGGAGGTTTTCTCTTATATTGCATCTGCATGAGCCTTCTGACAATTGGGATATCAGTGTTTGTAACTGTTTTTTATTGGGAAAATACGTTTCTTTTCACCTTGAAGAGGGTGATGCTGCTGGCGTTGCTTTGGCCTATAGGTTATACGGATTTTTTGACTTATCGTATTCCGAATCTTTTGATTGGCGCAGGATTATTAGGACGGGGGATTGTGCTGGCGGCTGAATTGATATTTGCCAGGGAAAATCTGTTTCCGATACTTTTGGGAGAAGGGATTGCCGGTGTTGTATTGTTTGTGGCGGCGGTATTATGTGCTTTGATTGTAAAGCGCAGTATCGGCGGCGGTGATATGAAACTGCTGTTTGTCATGGGATTGTACCTGGGATTGCAGGGGACTTGGAGCGCTGTCTTTTTGTCTTTGGTGGTATCTTTTGTTGTTGTGATAATATTGCTGGCAGCGAAGAAGAAAACGAGGAAAGATGTCGTTCCGTTCGGGCCGGCACTGATGATTGGTACATATTTGTCGGTTTTTCTGACAGGAATGTGAGGGCGTAAAAATGAAGAACTACAAACTGTTAGTACCTGCTGCGCTGGCTGCATTGTTCGTATTGGGAATTTATATGACGGGCAGCAGCAATGCGGAGCATGAGCGGCAGTATTATCATTATCTGGAAGAAGCCAGAAAATATGCTGCGCAGGAAATTGAAGTTTATGCCGGGGAAAATTATCAAAAAGCTTTGGAAATGCGGCCGTCCCTGGGGCTTTATCTGGAAATCGCGGATTTTTATCAGAATACCGTGGGAGATAGGAACAAAGCAATCGAGTGGGGACAGGCGGCATTGAACGCTTATCCCAAAGAGGCGGCAGCGTATGAATATCTGTTGGAGAGCTGCCTGGAACAACAGGATTATATGGGGTTTTATCAGTTGTATTATGATATGGCCAATCGTCATGTAGAATCCGAAAAGGCAAATGGGTTTTATCAAACTGTGGAATATACTTATTATTTACAGGGAGAGTATGACGAAGCTTCCGTATTCAGCGGCAATATGGCTCCTGTGCGAAGAAATGAGACATGGGGATACAGCAACAGCAAAGGAAAGAAGAAGATTGGGACAATGTATGCTTATGCAGGGGCGTTTAACCAGGGGATGGCGCCGGTGATTGACTCCCAGGGGAGGGGATTTTTCGTTGATACAGACGGGAATAAAGTATTTGTGGCAGACACGGAAGAAACGGTGACAGAATTGGGAGTTATGTCCTCGTCAGGAATATACGCGGTAAACAACGGGAAAGAATGGAATTATTATAATCAATCCGGCGAATTGGTGGCAGGCGGTTTTCAGGAAGCTTCCACAATGGCAAATGGTTTGGCGGCCTGTAAGACGGACGGCGGATGGCAGATTTACGATACCTCCGGTCAGGTGCATATAGATGGGTATTACGATGATGTGCTGGCGGATGAAAAACATATGGTATACAGAAATGAGCGCCTTTTTGTAAAGGCGGGGGATTCTTACAGGATGATTGACGCATTCGGGAATCAGATTGGCATGGATACTTTTGAAGATGGGAAAATTTTCTATGAATCCACTTACGCGGCTGTAAAGAAGGATGGAAAATGGGGATTTATTGATAAGGACGGAAATTGGTTTATCGCTCCGACTTATGAAGATGCCAGAAGCTTTTCTAACGGATATGCGGCGGTCAGAATGAACGGACAATGGGGATTTATTAATATGGATCAGGAGCTTTGTATCCCCTGCCAGTTTACCGATGCAAAAGACTTTACGGCAAACGGGACGGTATTTGTTCAAAAAAATCTGATCTGGTCCGTGCTGCTGCTCTATCAGAAAAACTATTAAGGGGGATCATACTATGGCTTTTACATTTGAAACAATCGGTAACAACGCTTTTCTGGTATATTGCATCCAACCGGAAGATACACAGGATACAATGGCATTGGGGATGATCACAAAGAATAAAATTCCGGGAATGGCCCCTGTATTGTATACACAGGTGAATATGGAATGTTTTCTGAAATATAATATCACGGCAAAAATAACGATGAAGAAATTCCTTTCCGGTATTGTGACAAGGCAAAGGTTGTTAGGGGTTTTTTCCAGTATTGCCATGGCTTTTCAGGCAGCGGAAGAGTATATGATAGATTCCCGTTCCTTATTATTGGATATGGATTATATCTATGTGGATGTGACAGCCAGCCGTGGGGAAATGATTTGCCTTCCGATAATGAATAGCTCAGAACAGGCGGATGTGGGCATGTTCCTTAAGAATATTATGTTCATGACACGGTTTGATCAGACGGAAAATTGTGATTATGTGGTGAGGATTGTAAATTATCTGAATAGTTCTCCGGTATTTGTTCCGGAAGAGTTCGGCCGGCTGGTGGATGAACTGCAGGGGAAATCTGCAAGTGTACGGACGCAGGGGCAGTGTATGGATATGCAGATGCAAGGGCAATCCGGTGAGATACCATCCCATGTTCAGGCTATGGCAAGGCAGCAGTCTATGGGGGATTTGCCGAAGTCCATGGGGGTACAGGCACAGCAGTCGCCGGGGGAACAGAGCCGGCCGCCGCTGCCAGCGGCACAGATGCAGTATGCGGGAACACAATCCCAGTTAAAGACGCCATTTGTACGTCAGCTTACTTCCGGGAAGGAAGATAGCAATGGCGCTGAAGGCGCCGGTCAGAATGAGCATGGCAGTTTTGCGGTGCCTGGTCAGAATGGAGACGGGGGCTTTGCGGTTCCCGGACAGACCGGAAACGGCAGCGCTGCAGTTTTGGGACAACGGGCATGGGTACGGCCGGAGGAAGCTTCGCTGACAGCAGCCAATGAGAAAGAAAAAGGAATGTCCATCTTTTATCTGCTGCAGCATTATAATAAGGAAAATGCGGAAGCGTATAAAGCGCAGAAAAATACCAAAAAGGAAGCTAAGAAAAATGGAAAAGAAGAGGAAAAGGGGAAAAAAGGGAAAAAGGGAGAGAAAAATGTAGTTTCCGGATCTAAATTTGCAGTGCCGGGGCAAAATACTGCTTCGCAAAGCAGCGCCGTAGTTACACAATCACAGGGAATTACATATTCGCAGCAGGCTTCAATGCAGCCTCAGGGTTGGTCGTCAGCCCAGCAGGCTTCGATACAGCCTCAGGGTTGGTCGTCAGCCCAGCAGCCGTCAGTACAATTACAAGAAGGGCAAGTATCTCAGCGGGCAATGGCACAGGCCGGAGTAGGACAATCAGCAGGATTTCCGTATACTTCAGCTTCTAATTCAGTTTCTTTGTCCATGGAAGATAACTTTGGAGATACGGTTGTAATGGGTGAAGAGTTCGGGGAAGATACCGTGGTATTGAATGTGGTGCAGGCTGCAGCGTTTCAGCCATATCTGCTTCGCTGCAGGAATAACGAGAAAATCATATTGGGGAAAGATGTATTCCACATTGGAAAAGAGAGGAATTATGTAGATTATTGTATTAGTGATAATATGACAATCAGCCGCAGCCATGCGGATATTATTTGTAAAAACGGTCAGTTTTATATAGTGGATAATAATTCTACCAATCATACCTATATCAATGGGGAAATGATTCCCGGCAATATAGAAATATCTTTGGTTCACGGGACGAAAATCCGGCTTTCTGACGAAGAATTTGAGTTCAGGACTTTTTAGAGGTATGGCATTGATGAAGTTTATTGTTTCTGCCAGCACGGATGCAGGCAATGTAAAGACGGTTAATCAGGACAGTCTGAGTATACAGTTGTTGGAGAGGCATGGACAGCAATTGGTCTTTGCCCTTTTATGCGATGGTATGGGAGGTTTACAGAAAGGGGAGTTAGCCAGCGCCAGCGTGATTTATGCGTTTCGGCGTTGGAAGGAAGAAAGGATGCCAATACTTCTGGCGGCAGGGATTCAGGATAATTATATCCGACAGGAGTGGAGCAGGATTATCACGGAATGTAATGAAAAGATAAAAGGATACGGAAGGATGCAGGAGGTGCGTCTGGGAACGACGGTTACGGCCATATTGATTACGCAGGAACGGTTTTATGTGGCGAATGTGGGGGATTCCCGCGCATATGAAATTCGACAGCAGATAACACAGATAACAAAAGACCAATCAGTAGTGGCAAGAGAGATTGCAAGAGGAAATTTGACGCCGGAACAGGCGGAAACAGATCCCAGGAGAAGCATTTTACTGCAATGTATCGGGGCGTCCGAGCGGGTTTATGCGGATTTCTATTTTGGAACGCCAAGGGTAAATACAGTTTATATGTTATGCAGCGATGGGTTCAGGCATAAGATTTCTCCAAAGGAAATGCTGGAAATGTTGGGGCCGTGCCGTATGAATAGTGCAGAAAATATGGGACAAAGTGAGAGGGCTTTGATTCAGTTGGCGAAGGAGCGGGGCGAAAGGGATAACATTACTGTTGTAACGATAAAAACTTATTGCTGAGGGATTGAGAATGAAGTTTATCTTCGAGATATTGGCGTACATCACACAAAAAAACAGTCAGTATAAAATGACAGAAGAGAGAATGAAAAGCGGAAAATGTCTGTCTGGGAAACATAAGAAAGAGATGTTCGTGGGAGCGGCTGTGGAGGATGGATATGATGTTGTCGGGTGCGCGAAAGCGCTGAAAGAAACGGACGGGGAAGTGCACACTCTGGTGGATATTGGATATAGTTCCAGCACAGAGGTGATCAAGTAAATAGGGAGGCGGAAAGGATGTTTGGATGGAGGGGAAGCGAAATGCTTTTCTATGGCGGAATTGCCGTTATGGGAACCGTTGGCGTATTGGCGGCGGTCAGTATTGCGATATTTACATTAACAGGACGGAGACTGAAGAAGAAGCTGGAGCAGGAATATGGCAGGCTCCGGTGATGAGGATATGAAATAGAGAAAAGCCTGGGCAGGGATATAGCAGGTTCCGGCGACGGCATATGGAAATAAGGGAGGATCCGGGTCGGGGCCGCGGCAAATCTCAGCGTTGGGATACATGGAGATAAGGGGTATTGCAGATGGCGCAAATAATTGCCAGAACGTATGAATTATTGGAAAAAATAGGTGCGGGAGGGGGCGGCGTGGTTTATCTGGGCCGTCATATTCGTTTGGAGAAAGCGGTAGTATTGAAAGCTGACAAGCGAACATTGAGTATAGGGAGGGAGACTTTGCGCCGGGAAGTGGATCTGCTGAAGGCGCTGAGTCATACTTATATACCGCAGGTATATGACTTTGTACAGGAAGACGGCGTGGTATATACGGTTATGGATTATATCCAGGGGGAAAGTCTGGATAAACTTATTGCAAGGCGGGAGCTTCCCACACAGGCTCAGGCGGTAAAGTGGGCCTGTCAGTTGCTGGAGGCGCTGCAATATCTGCATAGCCGGCCGCCCTATGGTATATTGCATGGTGATATTAAGCCGGCCAATATTATGCTGCGCACAGATGGGGATATGTGTCTGATTGACTTTAATATTGCGCTGGCATTGGGGGAAGAGGGAGCCGTGAAAGTGGGATTCAGCCGCGGCTATGCTTCTCCGGAGCATTACGGGGCGGATTATCTGGCGGATAATCAGTCGGCGGCGGTAGGTTCTCACTCTGTCTTGAAAGAAAGCAGTTTTTTCAGGCGCAGGTTCGGCGGGGGCGATTCCGGAAAGGCACTGTCGGATAAGGTTCAGGAGAGGGCTGCGCTGACAGGAAAGAATGTAGGGAAGAAGCTGTCGGGAAGAAGGCAGGATGAGGCGGCAAAGTCGTTTTGTACAGAGACGGCAGTATTGTCAGATGGCTCGGAAAGCACGGTTTTACTGGCGGAGAAAAGTGTCTCTAAAAATCATGATCGGAGTGCTTACGGCAGTACCACCGGCGGAGACAGGGGGATCCTTCTGGATGTGCGTTCCGATATCTATAGTCTGGGCGCAACTTTGTATCATTTGATATCGGGCAAAAAGCCGGCTCAGGATGCGCGGGAGGTGGAACCGCTGGGGGCGGAGGTCTGCAGTGAAGCGGTTGCGGCAATCATACGGAAAGCGATGGCGCCCCAGCCTAAAGACCGTTACCAGACAGCGGAGGATATGCTGGCTGATTTTCAGAGGCTGCACAGGCAGGACAGGAGGGCTGTCAGACACAGGCGGAGGATGATAACGGCAGCGGTGGTATTGACAGGCGGATTTCTGGCGGGAGGCGTCTGTACTTTTGCGGGTTTAAAACAGATGGAACAGCGTCAGCGCGCCCTGGCGCTGGCGGAGTATTCTGCAAATGCGCTGGCGGAGGGGAATGTGGAAAGCGCTGTTCGTCTGGCGTTGGAGGCGATATCGGATGAGAAAGATATCTTTGCGGCGCCGGTGACGGCGGAGGCACAGAAGGCTTTGACAGATGCTTTGGGGGTATATGATTTGGCGGACGGATTTAAGGCGGCGGGGACGATAGAACTGCCCGGAGCGCCTTTTGATCTGGCAGTATCGCCGGGAGGCTCCAGGCTTGCGGTGGTTTATGGGTATGAAGCCGCGGTGTATGACTTGATGAGTCTGGAGAGGACAGCTGTGCTGCCAGTGCAAAATTCGGCGCTGGCGGATTGTATGTTTACAGATGAGGAACATGTGGTATTTGCCGGACAGGACGGTGTTTCTCTGTATGATTTGGCGGCGGGAAAGGCGGTCTGGACGGGGGATAGGGCAACGACGCTGGCAGTATCCGCGGACGGAAAAGTGATTGCGGCGGTGGACAGGGATGCTGCGTATGGGGTAATTTACAATGCTGCGGACGGCGTTAAGATATTGGAATGTTCTTTTCAGGGGCGGCATATGGCGGTGGCTGCAAATGATATTTTTGCAGATCCGAAGGATGCTGTTTTTGAGTTAAACGGGGATGGAAGCCTTCTGGCTGTCAGCTTTTCAGATGGGGGACTGAGAGTATTTGACTTGCGGGACGGCAGAGGGGATTTGGCAATTATGGAAGAGTCGGGATATTGTAAGTTTTCCGGCGGATTCTGCGGGAAGTATTTTGCTTTTGCGGCGGAGGGAAATGATTCTGTGGCGGAAGGAAACAGCCAAGCGCTTTTTGGGCTTGCGGACATGGAGGAAGGCATACTGACGGGAGGTATGGAGTCTCAGGACGGATTCTTGCTGCAGGCGGATGAGGACGGAATTTATGCAGGAAGCGGTAATGTATTGGTGGAGCTGAATCCGGCCACGCTGGAAGAATTGGAAGTCGCTTTTACCGGCAGCGTCAATATGACAAATTTTGCTGTGGGTGAGGAGTATACGCTGGTTGCTACGGAGGAGCATGGGTTTGCGTTCTATGACAGCGGAGCGCATTTGACCATTGCGGGCAATGGGGAGCAGAATGGGGATTTTCTGGCGTTGGGAGATGGCGCGGCGGTGATTGGAAATCGCACGGAGCCTGTATTGCGGGTGCTACGGCAGGAGAGTCATGAGGATGCGCAGTTATTTTCCTATGATGCACGTTATGTACATGATGAAGCCAGGGTCGGCGGCGATGGACAGACGGTTATGCTGTTTGGGTATGAGGGCTTTCGGGTTTATGATGTGGGGGGTGAAGTCCTGGCCGATGTGAAATTGCCGGAGGCGGATTCTATATATGACCAGCAGTTTCGGAAGGATGGGACGGATTCCTGGCTGGAAGTGATTTGGTATGATGGTACAAGGCGTCTCTACAGTGGGGCGGATGGAGGATTGCTGTCGGAAGAGACAGGGGAAGCGCCTGGGAAGGATTTATATGAGGAATTTTTGGCAGGAGGATATCGTTTTACTTCCAGGCTGCATGAGGCGCCGGTGGTGTATGAGGAAATTTCCGGCAGAGAGATGGCGGTGCTGGAAACGGAGGGGTATCTGACTTATGTGACGGAGCTGGGGGATTATTTTATTACGGAGTATATTGATGCGGAAGGAGAACGGTATGGACTGCTGTTAAACAGGCAGTTGGAGACATTGGCGTATTTGCCTGGGCTTTGCGATGTGTGGGGGGAGAAACTGATATTCGATTTCCCGTCAGGGAATTTGCGGCAGTGCGGAGTATATGAATTAGGGGAGTTGACGGAGTTGGGGTGGAAGGAGGTGATCGAGATTAGAAGGAAAAGGAAGTTGTGAGGGAAAGAGCAGCGGAAGCGTAAGGCAGCGTCAAGTAGTCTGCGAAAAAAACGCAGCGTAACAGAGGGGAATCGGATATGGCATAGGATGAATTGTCAGTGAGAATCGAGCATGGAGGGGTAAGAGGGCATAGGTGAAGAAACAGAGAGGAAAAACAGGGAGAAAGGAAGCAAAGGAAGAGAATGAGGAAGTGGAAAAAATGGCATAGAGCGCTTGCAGGCGCGGTGGCGTCTGTGGTTTTGGCTGTGCAAATGCCTGTGAATGGGTTTGCGGCGCAGGCGGCGGCAAATATGGCGGATATGGAGACCATAACAGACGAGGCGGATGTATTAGAGGGGGCGGATGAGGCAGACAGGATGGAAAAGGGGGAAGAAACAGAAGAGAAAAGTGAATTGGGGAATGAGACAGAGGGGAATGTGGCAGCGGAAGGGGAAAGTGATGGGCAGCAGAATATGTCCGGTATGGAAAGTGCAGCGCCAGAAGAAAGTGATAAAAGTGATGTAGAGGCGGACAGCGGACAGCAAGGCAAGGATGAGGAGGGATTACCCGAAAATGCTGAAGGGGAAGCAAACGGGGCTATAAAGGAATCCACAAATGAAACGGAGGCTGTGCAGGAGAAGGAAGGGCTGCAGACCGGGTATGTGAACGGGACTGGCAATGCGGTAAGCTGGACTTATGACCCTGAGACGAAAACGACAACGGTGACGGGGGAAGGGACGAGGAATATAACAGGGAGCGAAGCATCAGCGTTTCCGGAAGAAACGGAGTATATTCGATTTGAAAATTGTAAAATGCAAGGATCACTTTATGGAATGTTTTATGGATTGACAAATTTGTTGTCTATAGATTTTGCAGGATTACAGATGGAAAATATAACGGACATGGGGCATATGTTTTACGGCTGCAGCGGCCTGACAAGCCTGGAATTAGGAAACTTTGACACAAGCCAGGTGACGAACATGGAGAGGATGTTTGACGGCTGCAGCGGCCTGACAAGCCTGAATTTAGGAAGCTTTGACACAAGCCGGGTGACGAACATGTGGTCTATGTTTTCTGGCTGTAGCGGCCTGACAAGCCTGAATTTAGGAAGCTTTGAAACAAGCCAGGTGAGGGGTATGGGTTTTATGTTTTACGGCTGCAGCGGCCTGACAAGCCTGGATATAGGAAGCTTTGACACAAGCCAGGTGACGAACATGGTGAGTATGTTTTCCGGCTGCAGCGGCCTGACAAGCCTGGATATAGGAAGCTTTGACACAAGCCAGGTGACGAACATGGTGAGTATGTTTTCCGGCTGCAGC
>JAAWCE010000095.1 GCA_022793065.1 Lachnospiraceae bacterium | reverse complement strand
GTTCCGTCTCTGCACTACAGCGCCCCTTTAGGGGAAGGAAATTTCATCTGCATAGTACGCAGCTTAAATTTCCTTCCGGGCGCCTTCGTTCCGAGACTGTTTTTTTATTTTCTCTTGACATTTCTTTGCTGGTCTATTTATAGTTCCCGCTTGTGGGAACTTGTTCCGTCTCTGCACTGCAGCGCCCCTTTAGGGGAAGGAAATTTTCATTAAAAACTTCCAAAGCCTCATTATTTCCAAAGTATAACCTTATACCCCATCCTTCATGCGCAGCAGCGTTTGCAGCGTTTCCAACAACTCATTATCTGACATTCCGGCAATTTCCGCTGCCTGTATGGCGCCCATGAGAGATTCTTCCACCTTACGTAAGTGCTGCTCCATTAACATTTCGCTGTCTTGAGCATTTACATAAAAGCCTTTTCCCGGCGCGGCAGTCACAAGCCCTTCCGCTTCCAGTTGCTCATATGCCTTCATTGTAGTAATAACGCTGATTTTCAAATCTTTTGCCAATCCGCGAATGGATGGAAGATATTCCCCCTCTTTCAGCTTGCCTGCCAAAATATCTGCCTTCAACTGTTGGGCAATCTGCTGATAAATGGGTACACCTGAATTCTGCAATAATTTCAAAGCATCACCGCCTTTAACTGTTTATATGTTATATATACAGCATAATCAGATATATGTCAATACCCATTTTAGAAATTTTTTGTCAGCATGAAAATAGAGCGAAAAATATAACTATATTTTCCGCTCCAAACAGCAATACCAATATTCTTATCATAACACCCCACAGACACTACTCTTTTCTTTCCAAAACTTGAGCTATCCTCTCCACCAAATCTTTAGGCTCAAAAGGTTTTCTCACATATCCGGCCGCTCCCATTTTCATAACGGTCAGAACATCACTTCTATAACCTGATGCTGTGAGAAAAATAACCGGCATATTTGCATGTTCCTTTTTTATAAACTCAAACATTCTGATCCCATTCATTATGGGCATCTCAATGTCCAAAAGTACCAGGTCAATCATTCTGGTTCTAAGCTTATCCAATCCCTGGGCGCCGGAACATGCGGTCACTACCTCATAAGAGTGTGTCCTCAAAATATATTCTGTCATTGTCAGATTGACTTCCTCGTCATCCACCACTAAAATACATCTGCCCACATTACTTCTCCTTTTGGGTTTGATCCCCTTTTATTGCTCATATGCCTCAAGGACCGTCAAATTTTCTACACTTTGCAATATAAATCCGATATTCTCCAAACTTCCTTCCACTGCAATTACACCGTTATAATCCATTGACGAAATGGTCAGAACATTGCCGTCCACCTGATAGTTTCCATTCCATCCCCCGTTCAGGGCTATGGTATCGCTGAATACAATACTGATTTTCCAGCCGTTCCTCTCTGTTCCTGTCTGATTGGCAAGCGTCAGAGTATATTGATAATATGTGTCGTTTCCCTGGCCCCAGGAATTTATCACCTCCGCAGAAATATCCAGGCCGTTTGCCCCCGCTGACGTATTGCCTCCGTCACTCTGAATACTGTCCGGTTCCTGACTGCCAGGCACATTTCCCTGTCCGCCCCCTGGCATATTACTCTGATTCTCTTGCGCGGCTCCAGAGGTATTTCCCTGACTTTCCTGCTGGTTTCCTGGTGTGTTCCCCTGGTTTTCAGCCGCGTTTCCCTGTCCGCTGTCTGACGTATTATTCTGGTCTCCACTGTCATTTCCCTGAGTACTTCCATTTTCTGCAGACGAAGTTTTGGCGTCTCCGGAACTTAACACCTCATAAAGCCACTTTCCGGATTCACTTAAATCATCTGTCGTAAACCCGTTGACTTTACTGCAGCTACTCTTAAATAGTGCTGATGTCTCCGCCTTATTAGACAAATTCCATGCCACATAACTTATCTTTAATTGGTCCAATGTTTCCACCCATTGATTGGCCTGAACTTTGTCAATGGCGCCATTTCCGCTGGCGTCGCAGATACCGTATTCCGACACAAACACCGGAAGCCCTCCTTCCACTGCCTTCACCATGGTATTACGCAGAGAATCCGTATGTGTGGCCGCATAATAGTGTAATGTATACATGATGTTATCGTAGCCTTCAATAGGGTCCGCCGCTGCCTGATCCACATATTGGCTCCAATTGGGCGTTCCCACCAGAATGATTCCATCCTCATCGTTCTCTCTGATTACTTCTATTACCTCTTCCGCATATTGCTTCACATCACTCCAGGAAGTACCTCCGTTAGGTTCATTGCATATTTCATATAATACATTGGTATAATCCTTATATAACTCCGACATCTCTGCGAAAAATTCCTTTGCCTGTGCAAGGTATGTCTTCGGATTTCCGTCGGACAATATATGCCAGTCAATAATCACATACAGGCCGGTTTCCACCGCATATTCCACACCGGATTTCACCAATTCTTTCAGACTTTCCTGATCACCGCCGGTACAATACCCTCCGTTCTCGGCAGTATACATGGCAAGCCGAATCACATTGGCTCCCCATTCCTCCTTCAACTGTCGGAAACATTCCAAATTGACATAATCCGGATACCAGGATAATCCATGGGTGCTAATGCCTCTTAACTGTACCGGATTGCCGGAAGCATCTACAAGTTGGGCGCCATCCACAGCCAATGCTCCCTGAGCCGTTACAACATTTGCGTCATTCCTTTTTGTTCCCTGACTTGTTCCCACAGCTCCTTCCGGTGATTTCACTCCTTGGGTTGTGCCGGCGGTTCCTGCAGACGGTTTTGTTCCTGTTCCGGCACTGGCATTCCCCCCATAAGGTCTGGTTCCTTCTCCGGCGGTTCCTGCCATGGATGCCGTTCCCTGCTCTGCGCCAACACCTCCTCCAAAAGATGCCGTTCCTGATGCTCCTTCTTCGGGTTCTTTTCCTGTGCCTACTCCTTGGGACTGCTTCCCATCCTTCTCTGATAACCCATTTGCGTCAGTCTGAGCCAAAGATGCACTATGGACGGCGTCTCCTTCCTTCTGCTCCCACAAGCTTCCCGCGGAATCTGCCGTTCCCTGCTCTTCTCCCGCCTCTTTTGATACAGTAAAGTCATTGGGACTTTGTCCGCATCCCGCCAGATTCCATACCAGCATACTCATAACAATGGCCCACAGGGTAAATTTATGTCTGTAAAGATACTTTCCTCTCACCTTATCCACCCTCTTCTATCTGATTTTGCCTGTCAATCCATTCCGGCCGTACCATCCACAGGAAGGGACAATACAATCCCCTGCGCCTTGCTGTTGACACCGCATTTCCTGCCAATGGCCTGCATAATATTCAGCTTATCCTCTTTTTTTGCAAGAATCAAAACAACTTCCCGCTCCGGCTGAACACTGATTCCCCAGAATTTCAGTTTTTCCTCATTTCCCACACGCCTGCTATGGAATACGGTTCCCCCGGTGGCTCCCACTGGTTTTGCGGCGTCCATAACCTCTTCGCTGAACCCCTGATTTACAATCGCCATAATCATACTAAATTCGCTTTCTGCCATTTCAGTCTCATCCCTTTCCGAAAGTTTCTGTTCCTCCCCTGTCTGCAGCGCCTCTATCATTTTCACCATCTGGGCGCTTCCACTAGACATAGGGATCGTAAACGCAATCCCGCTGTTGGGCATACCAAGGTGCAGTTTTTTCTGCAGACTTTTCAGCATCTTATCTGCAAACGGTTTTGGCATCATACTCATAAGGACATTTTTTTCCACCCCTCCAAGCCCCAGCATATCCATAATCTCGCTGGATGCGGTGCCCTGGGCATGAAAAACATGCTGAATAGGGACGTCCCCTTCCTTAAATAACTCCACACCCTTGTTGACTAATTTCGGCGTGGCAATGAGAAGCAACATTCTAAAAGCCGGCTTTTTACTGCCTGTCATCCCGTCAACCCTCCTCAAATTCGATGATTTCATCCATAGCATCCAGAACACCCGTTTCCTGAACGGTAATTCCGCCTGCTGCCTTCAGCTTATATTGATACAACATTCCCATAATCTGAACCGCAATCAAAGGCGTCAACGCAACCAATGCAACCACGCCAAAAGCGTTTGCCATTAAATTGCCTCCCACCGCGTTGCACGCCCCTATACTGAGCGGCAGCAAAAAGGTAGTGGTCATGGGGCCGCTGGCCACGCCGCCAGAGTCAAAGGCAATACCTACGAACATCTTGGGCACAAGCCTTGAAAGAACTAACGCTATGACATAGCCCGGTATAATAATCCAATATATAGGCAGCCCCGTCAGAACACGCAGCATTGCCAGCCCCACGCTGACAGAAACGCCCACAGAAAGACAGCGGTTCATGGACCTGGCGGACACGGCCCCATTGGTTACACTCTCAACCTGATGATTTAAGACCTGAATCGCCGGCTCCGCCTTTACAATATAATAGCCAATCAGCATACCGATGGGCACCAGGAGCCAGCGCCAGCTTTCCGCCCCAATATCGCTTCCCAGAGAAGAACCCACCGGAGCAAATCCCACATTGACCCCACAGAGAAATAACACCAATCCTATATATGTATACAGAAAGCCAATGGAAACACGAGTCACCTGTCTGCGCTTATATCGACGGCTGAATACCTGGAACAATACAAACACCGCCGCAACGGGCAAAAGTGAAATCAACACTTCCCTCACATATGGAGGCATACTCATTAAAAATTCCATGATAACATCCCGCGTGGTCTTTACATCCGCAACAGCCGACGCTGTATAGGCAGTTTCCGTGGGCCGAAAAAAAAGCCCCAAAATCAGCACCGCCAAAACCGGCCCCACACTGGAAAGCGCCACCAGACCAAAACTATCGCTGGAAGCATTCTGATCTCCGCGCACGGAAGCCAAACCCACACCCATTGCCATAATAAACGGCACTGTCATAGGTCCTGTGGTCACACCGCCGGAGTCAAAGGCAACCGCAAGAAAATCCTTCGGCACCGCAAACGACAGCCCAATCAATATCATATATAACACAATCAGAATGGTTGACAGATTAATTTGAAATACAATTCGCAAGATTGCCAACGCCAGAAATATGCCCACTCCCACTGCCACGGTGAAAATCAACGTAAAATTTTCTATGGACGGAACCTGTTGCGCCAACACCTGTAAATCCGGCTCCGAAAGCGTTATAATCAACCCCATAAAAAAACCAATCAGAAACACCAAAAATATATTCCTTGTCTTAGAGATCTGAACACCGATGCCTTCTCCCAAAGGCGTCATTGCCATCTCCGCGCCAAGCTGGAAAAATCCCATACCAACCACCAACATTACCGCACCCACGATAAACATAACCATTGCGCCCAAATCAATAGGTACCAACAAGATACTCAGCAGCAGCACGATTCCCGTTATAGGCAATACGGCGGAAAGAGATTCTAATATCTTCTCTTTGAGTTTTTGATTCATATAACACCTTCCTTCTTCCAAATTACTTTCTAACGATTGATCTGTCCCAAAAGTCCAATACACACTTTTGTTACCCTCTTTTGCATACTATTCTATCTGTCCTGACTGTAGACTGTCAAGATTTATGTTGAAAGGATTCTATTATTTTTCATTCTCTTTGCTGCTTCTGAAACTTTACAGCCCATATTGATATCCTCAGAAAGAAAACGAAGGGTGAAAATTTTCTCGACAATCCTCTGGAATCATTATATAATAAAACAAGCAGCAATGCGCATATGCGCAGAATGGAGGTAACAATGGATAAACTACTATTAAAAGCCTGCCAGAACGGACAAAAAGGCGTTGTCATGGCTTTTTTAAAAAAAGATGGCGTCAATGTAAACGCCGTGGATGAAATCGGCTTTTCTCCGCTTCACTATGTATGCAAAAAAGGTTATCGCGATATCGTAAAACTGCTCCTGGACAAAGAGGCAGATGTGAATCTGATCTCCAACCAAAGCATTACACCCCTTCACATGGCGGCGGTTTCCGGCAATAAAGAAATTGTGAAACTTCTGACAGATGCCGGAGCAGACCTTAACGCCACGGACAAAGAGGGAAAAACACCGCTTATTTATGCCGTTGAGGCTAAGAAAGCAGAATGTGCCAGGTTTTTCGTAGAATCAGGCGCAGATACTACCATTATGGACAATCAGAATCACACCGCTCTGGATTACGCAAATGCGTTAGGCATGGTACAATTAATCGAAAGTATTGCCAAGGACAATTCCGGAAATGCGGACGCTTTTGGCAATACGCCCCTTCACCAGGCCTGTCACAACGGACAGGGAGAAGTGGTGAAAACCATGCTGGCGAAAGGGGAAATGGATATTAACGCCCGAAACGATGATAAGGAAACCCCTCTTTTTCTCGCAGTAGCGGAAAATAATATTCTGATTGCGGAACTTCTTCTTGAGGCCGGTGCAGATGCAAACATTCCGGGCGGCCGGGGCAGCAATTCCCCTTTACATATCGCCGCCGCCAATGAAAATGAGCATCTTGTCAAAAGCCTCCTTTCCCACGGCGCACACATAGACGAGCGAAATGAAGACGGCGAAACTGCCCTAATCATTGCCGCAATCAAAGGAAACAATTACATTGTGGGAGTTCTCTTAGACAAAGGTGCAAACTTTACATATGCGGACCAGGATGAACACACGGCACTCTATTATGCTGCCGAAGGCGGTTACAATGACATAACGGAAAAATTACTGATTGCCGGGGCGGAAAATTAACGAGGTATCACTATGACGGAATATACTATCACTCCCATGAAAACCCCCGCTGAAATGGATGGCAAAGGTTATGTGCACTTTAAGTCATGGCATGAAACATATACCGGCCTCATAGACCAAACCTATCTGGATCACATAACTGCCGAAGCATGTGTTGCCAACGCCCATAACTGGCCGGACAATATTTTACTTGCCAAAGACCGCGAAAATGTGATAGGTTTTATTGCATACAACGCATATCGTGACGACTCTCTGGCTGAAACCGGTGAAATCTATGCCCTATATGTATTGCAAAAATATCAGGGGCAAAAAGTCGGATACAGGCTTATGAATGCCGCTATGGAACAACTGGACAAGTATAACACAGTGGCATTGTGGGTGTTAAAAAAGAATGAAAAAGCCATTCACTTTTATGAAAAATACGGCTTCAAAGCAGACGGTACGGAATCAGAAATCCAACTGGGAACATCTGCAACGGAACTTAGAATGATTTATACAAAAACTACTTGAATGTAATCGGGGCGTGCCGGAAAACCTATTCCCGTTATCTGCACGCCCTTCTTTCAAACG
Source organism: Lachnospiraceae bacterium (assembly GCA_022793065.1). GTDB lineage: Bacteria > Bacillota > Clostridia > Lachnospirales > Lachnospiraceae > Acetatifactor. The sequence continues at coordinate 53,320 of JAAWCE010000095.1, read as the reverse complement.
ATCACCTTTTGTCGTGCAATTCTCTTTACAGTCGCTTAAATTAAGGATATAATTTAGTCAATACCAAAAAGGATGCGATTACAATGGCAATTCTCAAGTGCAAAATGTGCGGCGGAACATTGGATTATGACAGAGAACAAAACCTGGCAATCTGCCCTTATTGCGGCAGCAAATCCACCGTTTTCGACCAGAACCGGAAACTCTTCGAGCAATATCAGAATCAATATGCCGCACTGTTAAACCACCCGCAGCAAACCGTAACGGAAGAGGGGTTCTGGGTGGAAACAAGCAGAGAAGAACTTCTCAGGGAAGACGGCAATATGATAGAAATTAACTATTTCACCAAACAGCCGGCGGATATGTGTACTATGTACGTGGCCAAACAAAGCGTCCTATACCTTTTTGAAGAAAAGCACGCCCATTACGCCGCCCGTTATCAGGAAATGATTCAGAAACTTGTCTATCCCACACCGGAAATGGAGCGGCATCTTTCCGATTATATCCCAAAGATGCTCACGCAGTGCCGCTTGTCCGACGGCCGTATTTTACTGGCCTTACGAAAAAAAGAAGGATTGTACCCGCTAAACCTGCTGGGCGTCTTACTTGACCGTCATGTAGCATGGATTATCAGCAGACTGGAAAATTTGTGCTGTCTGTTAGATTATAACGATATAGTGCTCAATGGATTTGCAGTACAAAACCTCTTTGTAGAACCTGCCGCTCATCAAATTTACCTCTATGGGGGCTGGTGGTTTGCCGGTGTCCGGGGAGAAGAATCTGTCGGCGCGTCACAAGATGTAGTCTCCTGCCTGGACGCTGCAAGAAAAAAGATGTGGAATACGCAGCCAAAGCAGAAGGTCCGCAACCACCCCATAACAGATTTAAAAAGCATACGTCTGACGGCTGCAAAACTATTGGGTTACCCGGATATGGACGCATTAAAAGAAGACACCCTGCTCCCAAAGGCTTTCCGCAAATTTCTTCTGGAAACGCCGAAGCAAAATGCAAGAGAAGACTTTGCAACATGGGATAAGACACTTCTGGCCGCTTATGGTGAACGGAAATTTATTCCCCTTCCCATGACGGAAGAAGAAATATATAGCCGGCATTTGTAACAGCAGAAAGCAGTTAGTCAAAAGCCGGAAATCAAAATGAATCAGAAAGGGTTAGGAACTATCTATGGGTTATGGAAGTTATCAAAGTAAAGATTGGGACAAATTAAAATCAGCCCGAAATATCAACGCTCAGTCAACGGTTCGCGATTTATATCGCTCCCGGAAAATGCGGCCGGAGCTAAATCCCTATGGGGTAAATTTTCGGGAATCCTGCGATTCCCTGGACAATCCCGCCTCAACAGCGATTATCTTCGGATTGGATGTAACAGGTTCCATGGGCTATCTCTCGGAAGCCATAGCCAGGGACGCCTTGAACCGTACCATGCTGGAAATCTATGCCAAAACACCTGTGTCAAATCCGCACATTATGTTCCAGGCCATCGGAGACGGCATTTCGGATACCGCCCCTTTACAGACCACGCAGTTTGAAGCGGATATTCGCATTGCAGAACAGTTATTGAATGTATACTTTGAGGGCAACGGGGGCGGAAACGGCGGTGAATCTTATCTGTTATCCTGGTATTTTGCCGCAAAACATACCAAAATTGACTGTTGGGAAAAGCGCAAAGAAAAAGGATTTCTCTTTACCATTGGGGACGAATGTTGCCATCAATATCTGACCTCCGACGAAATCCGGCGAATCTTCGGTGAAGAAAGTCCCACCTGCGAAGCCCAAAAATTGTATCAAAAAGCATCGGAGACATATGAAATTTTTCATATCGTCATGAAAGCCGGTTCCTACGAATACCAGAAAAGCGGCTCCCATTGGCGCGAACTTATCGGCAATAGGGCCATAGAACTTGCCCCTGAAGATCTGGATGTGCTGCCGGAGATCTTTGTCAGCCTGATGCAGCACACACGGGGCATGGAGAAGCAACCGATCTTAGACCAATGGGACGGAAAGGCAGCCGCCGTAGTCAAAGGTATTTTAGACGAAGTAACTGAGGATTTTCTCAAATTTTGACTAAGCCAACCCCATCACAGGCAATACATCGCATTTTCATCAAAAAATAACAATGCTTCGTATATTTAGGTATAATTTATGAAAACTATAAAAGTAGTGATTGGAAAAAATTTCGGCGACGAGGGCAAAGGCGCCGTTACGAACTGGCTCTGTCAAGGACAAAACGCCCTTGTGGTCCGACACAACGGAGGAGCCCAGGCCGGGCATACGGTAGAAACGGATACCGCCCGCTTCATATTCCATCAATTAGGCAGCGGCAGCTTTCAAGGCTGCCCTACTTTTTGGAGCCATACATTTTTACCGGATTTGTTGAAGCTTGGGGAAGAAATGGAAGATTTTTACCATACCGTGAAAAACGCATCCAATATGTTTGCGACCAACATATACGCACATCCTTCCTGTGTCTGCGTCACTGTTTACGACGTGTTGCTGAACAGTCTGCGGGAACGGCTTCGTGGTAAGGACAGACATGGCTCCTGCGGCATGGGCATCTTTGAAACCGTACTTCGCACAAACAGACGGAAGGCTATCCTCCGTCTCCATGATTTTCAGAACGCCAATCTGGATTTCATTTTATCCAAACTTCGCTTTATCAGAGATTATGACACAAATTCACAACTATCAGAATTGCGTGCGTCGGATCCCGAACAATTTCAAGACCCTGAAATCTCTCAATGGGCGGACTTGATTGCAGATGACAATGTATTATATAACGCCGCCACAGAAATGCTGGAAAATTTCAATCGCTATATTATCCTCTCGGATTGGCCCCATATTAGGGAACAATTTGACACGGTTTTATTTGAAAATGCTCAGGGACTTATGCTTGACTGGGATAATGAAGCCTATTTTCCTCACTTAACGGCCTCTCATACAGGCCTGAAAAATATCACCTCCCTGATAACCGATTTCAAAGAGCAGATACATGATATGGAGATTATTTATGTGACCCGTACCTATGTGACCAGACATGGCGCCGGACGCTTAGACCACGAATGTACCAGGGAGGATATTAACCCCTATATGACAGATTTCACCAATCGGCCCAACCCATGGCAAGGCGCTTTGCGCTACGCCAGACACCCTGTGGGAACAGAATTTTTTCAATATATTCAAAGGGACAGAAAGCATTTGCCCCAGGGCCTTTTCCCCAGGACTTCTTTGTTGTTTACACATCCGGACGAAACAAACGGAAAAGTGTTGTTTACAGATCAGGACAGAACTTTAGAGGAAGTCACCGCCTACTGCCGCAAACAGGCCCCTGGGCTTTTTCACCGCATCCATTATCATTGTTTTTTACCATTACAGCATAAGTGAAATGAGGTATTTTCATGGAAAACACATCAAAAACACAATTATTTGAACAGACGCCAATTCCAAAAGCTGTCATGACCCTGGCAATTCCCACAATCATCAGTTCTTTGGTCATGGTCATCTATAACCTGGCGGACACCTATTTTGTAGGAATACTCAATGACCCTGTACAAAATGCAGCCGTTACCCTTGCCGCTCCAGTGCTTTTGGCCTTTAATGCCGTCAACAATCTCTTCGGCGTAGGTTCTTCCAGTATGATGAGCCGGGCGCTGGGGCAGAAAGACTATGATACTGTCTACCGCAGCTCAGCCTTTGGCTTCTACTGCGCTCTGGCCAGCGGTATCCTTTTTTCCGTCATGTATTCCCTGTTCCACACCCCTCTTCTGCACATGTTAGGTACGGACAGCGGCACATTTGCCGCCACCGGAGAATACCTGAAATGGACTGTAAGCTTTGGCGCCGCTCCGGCCATCCTGAATGTGGTGCTGGCCTACTTGGTACGCTCCGAAGGTTCCTCTCTTCATGCAAGCCTGGGCACTATGAGCGGTTGTGTTCTAAATATTATATTGGACCCTTTTTTCATCCTTCCCTGGGGATTGAATTTGGGCGCCGCCGGCGCCGGCCTGGCAACTTTTCTATCTAACTGTGTGGCTTGTATCTACTTTTTCGTATTATTATATGTGAAACGCGGACATACCTATGTCTGTATCAAACCCTCCATGTTTGGTTTTCGCAGAACAATCGTTCTGGGCGTCTGCGGCGTGGGAATTCCCGCTTCCATACAAAACCTCTTAAATGTCACCGGGATGACCGTGCTGAATAACTTTACTTCTTCCTTTGGCGCGGACGCAGTTGCCGCCATGGGCATCGTGCAGAAAATCAATATGGTGCCTCTGCAAATCGCACTGGGCACTTCTCAGGGTATCATGCCTTTAATCAGTTATAACTATGCCAGCGGAAATATCAAACGGATGAAACAAACCCTTTTGTTTACCGCCAAAATAACACTGTCCTTTTTAACGGTGGTTACCATTGGCTATTACCTGGGCGCCGGGGGACTGACCTCACTCTTTATGAAAAATGAAATAATTGTGGGATACGGCACTAAATTCCTTCACGGCTTTTGTATCTCCCTCCCTTTTTTGTGCATGGATTTTCTTGCCGTCGGCGTATTCCAGGCATGCGGTATGGGAAAAAAGGCTCTTGTATTTGCCCTGCTGCGCAAAATAGTATTGGAAATTCCCGCACTTTTCATTTTAAACTATCTCTTCCCCCTGTATGGACTTGCCTATGCACAGTTTGCAGCGGAATTTATTTTGGCCATTGCCGCGGTGCTTGTGCTGATGAGACTGTTTCAGGGACTGCAGAAACAGTTTGGAAGCAAAACACAGCTTCCCGTCTAAACCCAGAATAGGGTTGTCATGTAACATTCTGCATGACAACCCTATTTCAACCTAATCCTCTATCTGCCATTGGCATCCCGGATAAATTTCAGAAATTCCTCTTCAGGAAGGGGCTTAGAAAAATAATATCCTTGAATATAATCTATCCCCATAGATGCAATGGCGTCCATTTGTTCCTTTGTCTCCACGCCCTCGGACACAATTTCCAATTCCATATCATGAATCATACGCATAGAAGCTTCCATCACGAACTTTGCCTTCTGATTTGCAAAATATGCCTGGCTCATATCCCTATCAAATTTCACAATGGATACAGGCATATCTACAATATAATTCAGATTGCTTTCCCCGTTTCCGAAATCATCCAGAGAAAATTTTACGCCATAGTCAATTAAAGTCTGCATGTTTTCCAATAATATTTTTCTGGTCTGTATGGAGGCCGACTCGGTGATTTCCAAATTAATACAGGAAGGTTCCAAACCGTACTTTTGCATAATTCTTATGTAGTTCTCCGCCAAATTTGCATCTTCACACTGCCTTACGGACAGATTCACTTCCACATATTCCAGGCCATAACATTCTCTTAAACGATTATCTCGAAAAAAAGCGCACACTTTTTCAAACACAATCTCTCCAATTTTGGCAACCTGTCCGTTTTTCTCCGCAATGGGGATAAACCTTCCAGGAGGTATCATGTCTCCATTTACATCCCGAATTCGTACCAAAGCCTCCGCAGAAGTAAACCGCCCCTGTTTCGTAGAATAGATCGGCTGGTAGAACACCTCCACCCTATCTTCTTCTATTGCCGCTCGAATCAAAGCTTCCGATTCTTCTTTTTCTTTATAGTGCCCTATCTTTTCTTCATCTAAAAGTATACTGTTTTCTTCCGGATTCTCCCTTTTCCCCACTCTGAAATGACGCAGCATCAGAAAAAGTTCCTCCACACTCCCCAGAAGCAAAGAATCCGGCAGCAACACGTAGATGGGGGCTACCCCGCCCTGTCCTTCTCCCTTTTTCTCATCACAGAAATTCTCTATATAATCCTTAACATCTTGATACACTTCCTGCAAGCGCTTTTGATCTGCCGTCAAAAATACCAGCTCCCGCTCCAAAGTTTTAAAGACTTTCACACCCTTTCGCTTTTCCGCATAACGCACTACGCTCCGAAGTGTGGTGTCAAACTGCATGGTATTTTTTTCGCTTCCCATAACTGACATATCATTTAACGCCAGCAGCATAGCCGAAAACCCTTCCCGTTTTTCATATGACAATTTTGCGTACTCTCCCAACGCATGCGCATTATAAGCGCCTGTCTCCCGGTCTAAATTGGCTTCCGGATTCTCCAACTCAAAAAACAATATTACAATCCCCAACACGGAGGCAAACCCTACCAACAACAAATTGGAATTCAAAAATTGTGTCACCGCTGCAATGATCCAAATAATCATCCATATGACAATGGCCCGCCTTCGCTTTGGGTTCATCTCCCTCCCTCTGATTCCCACTTTATATAAAGTCACCAAAACAAACAACAGCGCAAAAATATAAGTGGTAGTGCAGCTAGGTCCATAGGTATAGACAACCTTCCCTTCCAGATAATACTGTATGGGAAGATAGTAAATCAATATGGTGCCGGTAAGTACAATAAGCGTATATATTTGATTCTTCTTTCTCCGTTCCACTCTTGTACTGATAAAATCCGTGCTGGCATATATCAACCCAAAATATCCAACCCATATCAACGATACTATATATGTTTTACAAATCAATGACAGCAAAAAATCGGAAAGTAACCCCTGATTATGAATGGCTACAATGGAAGTAATATCCATAATGACACAAAAAGAAGTCACACCCATTGTAATCAGAAACAATTTCTCCGATTCAAGCCCCACGGGTCTTTGTCTCAATGAAAAATACCATATTAGTAATAAAATCACGACGCCGCAGCATTGCACTTGTATGTTCATATCTCTATTTCCTTTCGGATTATTCTATCTATTTGCCTATCAATCCAGGAATTGTGTCAGGCCTTCCTTTTCTTAATGCCAACTCCACATACTCGCCTTTCAAACCTAAAATCTCTTTTACCCTGCAATATCTGCATCTTCCATTCCCGTATCCATATTTCCGTCAATTAAGATAACATGCCCGTAGAACATGTCGTCATCATCATAATAGACCTCATAGGAACCATCCGATTCCATCACAAATTCACTGATCCCAATCCGTTCCGCAAAGCTGTCTTTTGTAATTTCCCCGTCTTCTTCCTCTTCTTCAAGCCAATCATTGGCAAGTTTTGTCAATTTCTCTGCGGCAAACTGACGAAATTGTTTATCAAATTCCTGCAGATTACCATAGATTTGTTTAAAATATGCCAGGGCGTTGTCAGCCGTTTCTCCTCCTTCCTGATCGCAATTGAGAGACACCAAACATTGCTGTCCCAGCCAATCCACTTCCCCTGAAAACCAACTGAATCTTCTTTCCAACGTAAAGCAGCCGCAGAGTTCGTCCGTAAATTCCACAACACGCTGATATTCCTCAAGAATTTGTTCCAATCCCGGATGACGCAGCTCCCGCTCCACCACTTCCACCAGCATATAGGATTCCGGCCTCTTCACAGACGTTACCGCCCCATGGGCATCCGTGGAATTCATCTGTTGTTTTGCTGAATCCTTCTTTTTTTCTGCACGACATTTGATATGGTAAATGGTAAGGGGCTTTAAGTGAAATATCCAGCCGTCCTTATCTTCATCCCCTGCAAGCCAGAATAAATTTCCCTCTCCTTTTATCAGTTCCCCTGTAGCCAAATCAACACTGGCCAGAAATTCCGCGCTGGGCTTCCACGGGCCTTTTCCCACACGTCCGGCCCCTCCTACGGATTCAGAAGTAAGCACCAATAACTCCTGCACCTGATTCTCATACGAAGCCGCAAATTTTTTCAATTCTTTTTCCATATTCATCTTACATTTCCTCCCTGTTGATGCTTTAGAGCAATCTATTTTCACTTGAGGCATTACCGTCTTTTTTACTCCCCATAACACCATCTTCAACTTTCCTTAGTATATTACAAATTTTGGATGCAAGCAAGATTTTAAATCGTTATTTATTGCGTACTCACCAAAAACAATCTTCTAAATACACATTGCAAAGAATAGATAATTATTTTATAATCAAACATATAAATTTAAAACCCGCAAACGCTGAAAGATTGCCCCAGGAGGAATAAAATGAGAAAAGCGTTGCCCATAGGCAGCCAGAGTGAACACTGCCTGGTAAAATCCAACAGAGAATCAGGAAATGGAGGAACTTCTGTGGGAAGGATACCGCAAAATCGACTGCATAGGAATTTCTTTTTACCGAAAAGATTGTGAAGTACGGTATGGGCGTGGAACAGACAATAATGAACGGTATAGGAGCCGCCTATGAAAATAACAGACCTTCATATTCAAAATTTTAAATCCATTCATGATATGCACCTTCCCGGAATTGAAAATGCTTTGATTCTTGTGGGACAGAATAATACCGGTAAAACAACCGTGCTGGACGCCATTCGGGCGGTTGGCGGCGAATACTCCATTGGTCCGGAGGATTTTGGCGAGGCCGGAGCTACAATACGAATTCAAGTATCTCTATCCTTTACGGAAAGCGACCTTGATTTGCTGCGGCGCAGAGGCGTGGTGAGCCAATATCGGAAAAAGAGTACCTGGATGCAAGATTTTTGCCGTAAGCTGCCCTCCTTTTCTAACAACATGCTGACATTTACCATGACAGCCAACCGAGACGGAAAGATTCGTTTTCAGGATAATTTCAGCAAAAACAATCCATATATTGCAGAGATTTTTCCCCAAATATACTATGTGGACACGGAACGCCGCCTGGAACAGCTTCAAAGCGACTTGTTACTTTTGCAGGAAGACGAAATTTTAAAGCGTATGCGGTCTGGCTGCTGTATGTTCAACCAGGCAAGCGCATGCAGCCATTGTTTTCACTGTATCGGACTGATTGAGCAGAAAAGTCCGGCTCAGTTAGACGCTATGGAAACCTCAAAGCTGTTGGATTATAAGCTGTATCAGTTAAATCTGGACACCTTTGCGCGAATGGTCAACGATTGTTTCCACAAAAACGGAGGGCATGAAAGTATTCTTTACTCTATGAACCGAGATGTGGAGAAAATTTTGGAGGTTACAACAGAAATTCGTCATCCAGCCCAGAATATACCCAGGCCAATTTCAAAGATGGGCAAGGGGATGCGTTCCATTTATCTGTTTTCTCTTTTAGAAGCCTATACACAGATTAAGGAAACTCTTTCCAGCATTATAATGATTGAAGATCCTGAGATATTCCTGCACCCCAGCCTTCAAAAAGTATGCGGCACCATACTTTACCGCCTTTCGGCCAAGAATCAGGTCATTTTTACCACACATTCTCCTAATTTACTTGCAAACTTTAACAGCCGACAGATACGGCAAGTGGTACTTACTGAAAACGGAGCCAGCGATATTCGCAAAAAGACAGATATCAGCGCTATTTTGGACGATCTGGGATATTCGGCTGGAGATTTGATGCACGTGAATTTTGTGTTTATTGTGGAAGGGAAACAGGACAAATCCCGTTTGCCGCTTTTGCTGGGAAAGTATTATCAGGAGACCACGGACAGTCAGGGAAATTTGAACCGTATCGCCATTATCACTACCAATAGTTGTACCAACATCAAGACCTATGCCAATTTAAAGTACATGAATCAGGTCTATCTGCGGGACCAATTCCTTATGATACGCGACAGCGACGGAAAGGACCCTGAAAAGCTGCGCAGTCAGCTTTGCCGTTACTATGAAGACCGGGGACGGGAGGATTTGGATAAACTTCCACGGGTAAAACCGGAAAATGTACTGATATTGAAATATTACTCCTTTGAAAATTATTTTCTCAATCCCCAAATTATGGCTCAATTAGGTATTGTAGCATCCGAAGAAGATTTCTACAAAACAATACTGGAAAAATGGAAAGAATACCTTCATCGTCTGTCAAGCGGCCGTCACCTTCAAGAGATTCTGGGACACGGCCTGGAAACCATAGAAGAGGTAAAAGAACATATGGAGGAAATTCGCATTTATCTCAGGGGGCATAATCTCTTTGATCTCTTTTACGGAAAATACAGGGACCAGGAGAGAGCATTGCTGGAGAAATACATTGATTTGGCTCCTAGGGAAGATTTTCAGGATATTTTTGCGGCATTGGAACGTTTTCCTTACTTTGAGAACAATCGGGAAGACAATAAGCCGCTATGAATATCCTGATGTCATACCATGACTTTCCTATTATTCCGCAGAAAAATTCAGAAAAATTTTTCTGGTGCTCAAAGCAATGAGCAGCGACACAATACCGGAAAATAAAACAACCATATATTCAAATCCTCCGCATATTTCAAATAAAACGCCATATAGGGCATTTCCCAAAGGCTGGGCACACATGGAAATGGTAAAGATAACCGCAATTACTTTCCCAATTAAATTCTGTGGTGTTTCTCTTTGTATAAAAGACATCATCTGTACGGTAAATACGGTTGAAAATACCATAATGAAAAAGCAGCATATGGATATTACAATATAATTTACCATACCGGATGAAAAAAGAAACAATGCGCCCCCCATGGGAAATGCACATATGGCACAACTTATGACCAGATTACCCGCTTTTTTCATCGACAATTTATTTGCAAAAATTCCGGCACAAATACCTCCCGTTAATCCTCCTGCCGCCAACGCCCCTTCTGCAAAGCCGCAAAGTTTGTTCGCCTGTTCCTCTCCCAAATTTAACACCTCTGTAATCAAATATGGCAGCGCAACCATTATCATTGCAGCTAAAAACAAATTAATTCCGCAAATGACCAAAAGCGTTTTTCCAATGACAGGTTTGCTTTTCCGAATAAACGCTATACTTTCTGTAAAATCTTTTTTGACCACTTTCCACATACTGCCTTCGGAATCCTGTGCCCGGTATGGGATCCGAAGAAACAATTCCATCACTGCGGACAAGATAAAGCACACAATACAAATCCATAGTACGGGTTTCAGTCCGTATGCACTGTACAAAACGCCTCCCAGCACAGGACCTAACAAAGAAGCAAAGGAACTGATTGTATTGATAATAGAATTTGCCGCCATAAAATTATCCTGACTTACCAGCACAGGTATGCTTGCCTGCACGGAGGGCTGATAGGCTCCTGCAATACCATACAAAAGCATAAGCACAGCCGTCAGCAGTACAATGATATTCGCTCCATCCATAAGCATAGTAAATCCTAATATTACCGCCGCTGTAAAGAAATCCAGAATTACCATAATATTTCTTTTATTTACTCTATCCGCTACAATCCCCCCAATAGGCGACAATAGTATGGAAGGGATAAAAGCACACGCCGTAACCGTACCATAAAGCGCTGAGGATCCTGTCAAATTTAACAAATATAACGGCAGCGCAAATCTTATTGTGGCATTTCCAAACAGAGATATAATCTGTCCAACCACAACCAATGTAAAATCCTTAGAAAATAATTTCTGATTCATCATATTTATTGCTCCTCATTCCTGTTCTCACTTTTATTATAAGATTATTTTTATGATTCAGTTCCCTTTTGTTCTTTGTTCAAGTAATAGAAAGAATTCTAATACCGCGCGACGGTATGTATTATTTTAAAGATATCTGCCCGTTTTACCGGGCAGAACTTAATCTTTCTATATTTATAACTTAGAACATTTTTTCATTTATTCTTCTGGTAAATGGCTGTCAGTTCCTGCAGCCTGTTAAGCAATTCCTCGTCTATAATATCCAGTCCAAATCCTTGCATCATTTGGCGGAATATCATAAACTTACCATAAGAATCTTGTACCGTACTGTCAAATATCATAGGATTCATCCATACGTTTGCCGCCAAAATTATCAATTCCGCCAATTGTTCCGGATAATCCGTCTGAATAGAACCATCTGAAATGCCCTGCCGAATGATAGGCAAAATATAATTTGGCGCCACTTCTTCCATGGTATCATGCAGCAAACTAAAAAGCAGTTTGGGATTATTATGAAAATTAGGAGCCACCGTAAAAATATCGTCCTGCACAGGTCTGTTAATGGATTCTTTAAAAATCAGTTTAAGCTTCTCTTTCCCGTTAAGGCCGGAATGATCGCGAATCCCTGCAAGCATCCGATTGGACTCCGCCGTCATTTTATCCGTAACTGCGACTAAAATATCTTCTTTTGACTTAAAGTGATGATATATCGCACCTTTGCTCAGCCCGCCCAAATGACTGATAATATCCTGAATGGATGTATTTTCATATCCTTTCTCCATGAAAAGTTGAAAAGCAACATCCAATATTAAGTTGACCGTTTCTTCAGGATGCTTATTTCTGGCCACTGATTTCTCCCTTCATAGCCTTTTAGAAAGTGCAAAAAATCATTACCGCACAGCATGTAATTTCCAAATATGGATATTACTACAGCAATTTTTGAATTTGAATCTTGGAGTACATTACCGATCATGCTACATTTATAGTATCATACCGTCGGTAGGTTTGTCAACTGATTTTGTTCCTCAAGCTTTTTGTTATTCTGACCATACTTCATGAGTTCAATCTATTTTCATCTTTACAGCTTCTTTTTCCTCCACTTTCAAAAGCAATATCTCCCGATATGGTTTTTCATACCCGGCATGAACAATTTTTCCCTTCACAGTGCCATCTTGTTCCACTTCAAAATGATACTGATGATACTTGCCCTCCCTATATGCGAAATCCTGGCCATTATCCAGATAATGCTCCCAACTTCCCTCGCCGGGATACACTTCCAGACACAATTGATCCATGGGGTTCTCCCCCACATAGGACTGTGCCTCCATCACAGGCAGAATACTTCCCGCTTTTACATAAATGGGGCAGCAATCCAAAGGCGCATCCCGCACAAACCATACCGGTCCTTCCAGTTTTTCCTGTGTCCAATAATCATACCAACATCCTTCAGGCAAATACACCATCCTTTTTGTCATTCCCTGATTCACCACAGGGGCCGCCAAAATCCTGCTTCCCACCATAAATTCATCATTACATACCCTTGCCGCTTCCTCTTTTTCATAATGGAATACCAGCGGCCTCATAATGGGTGCTCCCGTCCGCTCTTCCTCATAAAACAAATCGTAAATATAGGGAATCCACCGATAGCGAAGCTTTACATACTTGCGATAGATTTCCATTACCTCTTTTCCAAACTGCCATGGTTCCTGCCTTCTGGTTCCCGCTGCGGAATGATTCCTAAAAAGTGGGGAAAAACATCCCACCTGAACCCATCTCGCCATCAGTTCCGGCGTGGTATCCGCCCCAAATCCTCCCACATCCGTCCCAACAAACGGCATACCGGACAATCCCAGATTACACAGTTGAGGAATTGCCATCTGTAAATGAGCCCACATACTGGTATTGTCCCCCGTCCATGCCGTGGTATATTTCTGACTTCCGGCATAACATGCTCTGGTAATAACAAACGGCCTGCGCCCATCCAGCTTTTTTAATCCTTCATATGCTGCCTTTGCCATCAAATGACCGTATACATTGTGCATCTCTTCATGGGATGTCTCCCTTTCTTCATCCGAAAATACCACATCATCCGGCAGAGGACCTCGAAAACTGGCCGGTTCATTCATATCATTCCAAATTCCTCTAACCCCTTTCTCCAACAGAAAACCTTGATGTTCTCCCCACCATGTCCTGACTTTGGGATTTCCGAAATCGGGAAACACAGCTTCTCCCGGCCAAACTACATTGGAGTACACTTTTCCCTCCGGCGTCTTTGCAAAGTACCCTTTCTCAACGCCCTCGTCATAGATTGAATATCCTTCTTCCGCTTTTACACCCGGATCGTTGATGACCACTACTTTAAATCCATCTTGAGACAATTTGTCCAAATACGCCTTTGCATCATTTTGATAGCGCTTTTCATTCCAGGTAAATACCCTGTAATCCTGCATATAATCAATGTCAAAATGAATAACATCACACGGAATATCATTATCCCGCAAACCTGACGCTACTTCCTCCACATCCTCCCAGGTCACATAGCCCCAACGGGACTGATGATACCCTAAAGTCCATTTTTGCGGCAAAGGACAGGTCCCCGTGAGATATGTATATCCTTTCAATACCTCAGCCAATGAGTTTCCGGCAATATAATAATAATCCAGATTACCGCCGTCAGCTCCAAACCAATAATATGCTTCCGATTCCTGTCCCATATTAAAATAACTCTTATAGGTATTGTCCAGAAATATACCATATACGTATTCAGGGCTCAATGCAATGAAAAACGGAATGGACTTATATAACGCTTTAAAACTATCCACCTGAGGATCCGGATTATCGGTATTCCACATTTCATATTCATAATTGCGCTTATCAAGAAATCCTGTCTTATCTCCCAATCCATAGAAATGTACAGAGGCTCCCAGCTTTTTCACTACCTCAAAAGCATGTTCTTTTCTGTGTTCCTCCGCAGAGTGCCCTTCTTCCTCCAAAAGTTTCAGCACTTCCGGGCTGACACGCTGGAGCTCCCTGCGCTCCCCCCTGTAATCCCCACAAGTCTCCCTTCCGTTTCTGTCGTAAAAATCCACATAAAATCCATCGCTGACTCTTATGGAAACCTCTTCTGTATAGATCCATAATCCGTCTTCTTTCTGTTCCGCCCGAACTGACGCCAATACGGCTTTCTCACCCTCTATGGCTTTGGACGCCGTTCTGGTGCCGTCTTTACTATAGAAAATATTGATAATGAAAGGCGTTATTACTTTAATCTGTGCCTTCTGTCCCTGGAAATCCAGCACAACTTCCTGACCATCCACCACATACCCTGTCAATGTTCCAAATTTCATTCTACACTCCCATTCTATTCTATGAATCCCGCTTTCTGTTTCTTTTATATTTCCATCTTTGCACGCTGACTTCCATACCAAACAGTACTTTCTAACATTGCCAGCCTTTTCGTCTGCATTACCCTTTCCGTCTCTGTCGGTCCCTTCCCAGAAGCAGGCTGCCAACCTTCCGAAAATCTCCGTCCATTACCTTATAATCCGCCTTCACCTGTCCATGTTCAATGGGGGAGATTGCCGTATGGATGTATAGAGTGTCCATGCCCACATTCCGGGCTCCTATCATATCAGTGGACTCATCATTGCCAATCATAATACACTGGGAAGGTTCCAAATGATACTCTTCCAAAAGCCTGCAAAAGAACATGGGGGACGGCTTCTTCCAGCCCTGCTCCGAAGACAGAAAAATCCCGTCAAAATATCCCGTAAGTCCCAGCATCTCAATCTCCGGTCTTGTAAAATCACTCTGTGCGTTAGACAAAAGAAACACACGCTTTCTGCGCCGCCGCAATTCCCCCAAAGTCTCCTTTACACCTTCATACACACGAAGGTATTTCCTGGAAAGCGCCCGAAAAGTTATGGCTGTCATCTTTGCCTGCATATCGTCACAAGGCACTCCTTTTTCCTGATACAACAGCGCAAACACCCTGGTCAGGTCCGGTTCTATTGCATCCTGCAAATCCCTGTAAAATGTCTCCCGCACATAAGCATCTTTTGCTTCACTGCAATCTCCCGGATGGAATGGTCCGGAAGCCTTTCCCTGAATAGAATCCACAATAACAGCACCAATATTTTCCTTTTCTGCTCTTTCCAGCCTGCGAAAAGTATGCTGCAGTTTATTGGGGCTATAATCCGCCCCCAGGGCACAATATATTTCACTCATTTTCTTCCACAGAACGGGACTTTCCTCATCAGTACGAATATCTGCCAACGTCCCATAAAAATCAAAAATATAATTTCGATACATTATGAAACCTCCCAATTCCATTCTGCCATATACATTACAATCCTTTTCCTTTGACCTTCCCCTGTTATGTTTATCAGTTCCTCAGCGCGTCATACACCCTCAACATCTCTCCCACACTCCATGCCTGGGCAAAGCAGCCTTTTGACGACACCGGATTTTCCCCATCATAAATCTCAGGAAGCTGCCCCACACAGCCTTCCCGCATAGCAGCCTCCATAATCTCAAGCTGCCCCCTCACATATATTTTTGACTCTCTGGAATAATTGTTTACTTTCAGATAAGCAAGATAATATCCTCCCAACGGAAATACCCAAACCGTTCCCTGATGATAAGCCAAATCCCGTTCCAGTTGCTCTCCACCATAAAAGGGATGGAATTGACCATCCTCCGGGTCTAATGTCCGAAGCCCATACGGCGTATACAGTTTCCGAAATACCACATCCACCACTTGCTTTTCCCGCTCAGGCGGCAGCACAGAAAACGGCAGCGACACCGCCCATATCTGATTACAACGAATTTGATTATCTGCGTCGGTTCCTGACAATACATCTTTCAGACAGCCTTTCTCTTCATTCCAGAACTTTCCAAAGCTATCCCGCACCTTTGCAGCCAACGCTCCATAGTCTCTTTCATCCTCCGAGCCAAACTGCTTGAATTCTTTCATAATGCACAGCGCATTATACCAATAGGCATTGATTTCCACCGGTTTGCCATGCCTGGGCGTGGGAAGAATATCCCCCACCCGCACATCCATCCATGTAACCTGATCATAATCCTGTCCCGCGCTGATTAACCCATCTTCATCCATTATAATACCATAATCCGTCCCTTTGCAATACCAATCAATAATCTGCGCCATGGTATCATACATGCTTTTTACAAATACACAATCTTTGGTTTTACGATAATATTCATATATTGCCAAAATGAACAGCAACGCCGCGTCCACTGTATTATATCCCGGTGCTTCCCTGCCCTCAGGAAACAAATTGGGCATTAACCCTTTCCTGCAATAAGTTCTGAATGTCTGGAGGATACTTTTAGCCGTCTTATATTGATGCGTGGCCAGACAACAGCCATTCAGTGCAATCATTGTATCTCTTCCCCAATCTTCAAAAAAGGGAAAACCTGCCAACAATGTACTGTTTGCGGTAGAAGCACGGTAAGATACAAATTGCGCGGCACTTTTGGCAAGCATGTTTGCCGTATCATCGTGAAAACCTGCCTGTTGTGCCAGCAGCTCCCGGTATTGGGTCATATCATGAAGCATTTCCTCCACTTCGGGAAGCCCCGGTATCATTCCATAGACCAATTCCAGTATGTTTTCTTCGCCGGAAGGTACTTTGAAGACGACACAATGATTTACCATGGTGCATCCCTGTTCCCTTCTTCCGTCACAGGCATCATACGCATAATAGAGATTGTCATGAAACGCAGGCGGAAGCTCCCGGCACTCTCCGTTTGTCTTAAGATGAAGCTTATGCCCATTGGATGTAATACTGTGCCCATCCATAACAAAGCTCTGTTCTTTGGAAAGCAGCTCCCCTTTTGGCACAAACTGCAGATGAGGAATTACCTTCAATGTCACATCTTTTCCTGAATAATTCCTTATTCTGTAGGAAATCCCTATGGCGTTCATTCCCTGCATCATGGCAAGAATCTTTACTACCTCCACGCCTTGAACCAAATACTGCCACTTAGGATAATCTTCATAAGAAAATCCTGTCTGGTACAAATACCCCTCTTCTCTGTATTCTTTCCCTTTTTCAGACGCTTTCTCCCCCGTCCCTTTAGGAACAAAATTCTGGCTGGAGATATGGATTTCTTCCTCTTCAAAACAGAGGATTTCTTCCAATCTGTGAATCATATTATAGCGATGATTGGGGGATTTTACACATGCCATCAATACTGCATGGTCATTTCTGCTGCTGGAACCAATCATGGTCAGCGACGAAAATCCTCCAAGGCCATTGGTCATCAGAAAGCAGTTCTCTTCTCCCCGTTCCAATGTCTTCCAGTCCTGTTTTCCATAGATAAATTTCATACTCATACTCCTTACGTACTTTGACGCTGCCAATCAATATTACGGCTCCGTTATTTCCTTTTCCGTCTGTTTTCTCTCCTGGCCGTTTAACCGAAAACTAATCTTTGTCAAATGATATATTTCTTCTATGATATCCTCTGACAGCATATCGCCCTCCATTCTCCATACCCAATTTTCTCCCAGCGTAGAGGGTTTATTCATTCTGGCCTCCGCTCCCAGCCCCAGATAATCCTGCAATGGAATTATACAGGTATCCGCCGCACTCATCATAGCCAGCCGCACAAAGTCACGATATTTTTCCTTATCCGGCCTGTTTTTGTTATCCATATACTCTGCCGCATATGCCCGACTTTCCTCGTCCAATCCCTCATACCATTGGACCAATGTCTCATTGTCATGAGTGCCTGTATAGACCACACAATTTTTATCGTAGCTATGAGGCAGATAGCCGGTATCTTCCCCCGGAACAAAGGCAAATTCCAACACTTTCATGCCGGGATATCCACTATCCGCAAGAAGCTTATGAACGGAGGGCGTCTGCAGCCCCAAATCCTCTGCAATAATCGCCTTAGGCCCCAACCTGTTGTGCAGAGTCCGAAACAAATCCATACCGGGCCCCTTTTCCCAATGTCCATTGAGCGCCGTCTCTTCTTCATAGGGAATACTGTAATACTCGTCAAATCCCCTGAAATGGTCAATCCTAACCACATCATACATTTGGAAGCAATGCTCCAGCCGCCTGACCCACCAGTCATAGCCCGTATTCTTATGATACTCCCAACGATACAGAGGATTTCCCCATAACTGCCCTGTGGCCGAAAAAGCATCCGGCGGGCACCCGGCAACTGCAGTGGGACAATATTCCCCATCAAACTGAAACATTTCCGGATGGGCCCACGCATCTGACGAATCAAAAGCCACATAGATAGGGATATCACCCACAATTTGAATTCCCTGTCCATTTGCGTATTCCTTCAATTTGCTCCACTGGGTATAAAATTGGAATTGGAGATATTTATAAAATTCAATATCAAAATAACATTCTCTTCTATAATAATCCAGCGCAAATCCCCAACGCTTTCTGATATCTTCCGCCCATTCGCTCCAGGCCTCTCCCTCAAAACACTGTTTTACCGCCATAAATAAAGCATAATCTTCCAGCCATGCTTCATTGTCCTTCACAAAACGAACAAACGCCGGATTTTTGGAAATGTCACTGCGTTCATAAGCCAGACGAAGCAGCCCGAACCGATTCTGGTACAACTTTTCATAGTCGATATGTAGTAAGCTGTCCCCAAAATCACAACTGTCACATTCCTTTTTTGACAAGGTTCCTTCTTCTATCAATGTCTCCAAATCAATAAAATAAGGATTCCCTGCAAAAGAAGAAAAAGACTGATAAGGTGAATCTCCGTAACCGGTGGGAGACAAAGGCAGAATCTGCCAATAACTCTGCCCGGCCTGTTTTAACTTATCAATAAAATCATACGCCTCCTTAGAAAAGCAGCCAATGCCATACTTTGACGGCAAACTTGCCACTGGAAGCAAAATTCCACTTGCTCTGTTCATACGCATAAATTCACACCTGTTCCTATTCCGCTATTTTTCCCAGCAACATACCGCTGTGAGCCTGCACCTGTATCCCCTTATGGATATGCTCCGCCGGCCGGCGGCAGTCAGCCGTTTCACCATCTGCAAGAATTTCCCATACTCCATTGTCTAAGGTTACAGAACATTCCTGATTCGCCACATTATATATTACACACAACGCTTCCCAACGTGTGCGCCCTGGGGCAACTTTATTATCCACCATAAAAGAGACCGCGCCCTCTCCCAGCACTTCCTTTTTCCCAATACGTTTTGCCGCAGAAGGAGATTTATCGCACAAACCAGGCAACTGTTTTCTAAGTCTGATCAATCCTTTATAATATTCTACCAAATCTGCATATTCCACTGCACGCTGCCAATTCAGCATATTAATCTCCGGAGTGGAACAATAGCTGTTGTCCTCCCCCAATTTTGTACGGCCAAATTCTTCTCCTGCCTGCAGAAACAATCTCCCCTGACAGGTAAAATATATAAATGCAGCAAGTTTATTGGCTGCAAGCACATCCGGATTGCGCTCCAGGAAATCCGGCTTTTCACACATAGACAATACCAACTTATCCCATAATGTAAAATTGTCATGGGCGGACACATAATTGATAATTTGGGCGCAGCTTTTGGGACAAAAATCCGCGCCTCCGTCCCGCCATCCTGTGACAGCCTTCAGCAGCATAGGTGCCAGTCCCTTTCCTCCATTGACCGCCCCTGGCTCCTCCCCATGAAAAGCATCTCCCTTAATCAAATCCCTGGTATCGTCGCAAAATATTCCAATGCCATCATTGAGACAGCAAGTATTTTTCTTTATCGCCGCCTTCATTCCCTTTTCCATGGGTGAACTGTCCGCACTCCAGGGTTCCCCGTAGAGCAGTTTTTCCCCTTTTCCAAATTCTTCATCTAATTCCTGCTGAATTCTGTTCATCAAATCAACCGTCAGCAATCCCATAAGGTCAAACCGAAAACCGTCTATATGGTATTCTCTTGCCCAATACATTACGGAATTCACGATATAGTGATCCACCATGGCCCTGCCAGCGGCTATGTCATTTCCACAGGCTGACCCATCCGTAAGACTGCCATCCTGCCTGTGACGATAATAATAACCGGGCGCCATTCTCTCCAGCCAGGAATCTTTCCGATACGTATGGTTATACACCACATCCATAACCACTCGAATTCCATTGGCGTGAAATGCCTGAATCATTTCCTTACATTCCCGAATCCTTACCATGCCGTCTGCTACATCCGTAGCATAAGAACCTTCCGGCACATTATAATTCAGCGGATCATACCCCCAATTATACTGCTTTTCATCCCCCGCCTCATCCACGGAGCCATAATCAAAAAAGGGAAGAATCTGTACATGTGTAACGCCCAGACGCCTAAGGTATTCCATACCGGTAGGATATTCTCCATTTTGGGAATCTATTGTAAACGCCTTATATTTTCCCCGGTATTCCCTGGGTACGCCGCTTTGGACATCATAAGAGAAATCCTTAATATGCAATTCATATATAATCTGCTCTTCCTGCAATGGGGGAATGATTTCATCTGTAAAACC
Source organism: Lachnospiraceae bacterium (assembly GCA_022793065.1). Taxonomy (GTDB): domain Bacteria; phylum Bacillota; class Clostridia; order Lachnospirales; family Lachnospiraceae; genus Acetatifactor. The sequence continues at coordinate 32,437 of JAAWCE010000095.1, read as the reverse complement.
AGGCGGATTTGTAAGACTTAAATCCACTACCATGCTTCTCTCTCCATTACAGCCGCAGCCTATGGCATAGGGGTCTGCAGTTCGTAGTTCCCGGCCGTCTGTTTCCACAAGATAGTCATAGTATGTTCCATGAAGACTCTCATCAAACTCCGTTTTCCACACGCCCTGTTCTTCCCTGCAAAGGCTTACTTTCTTTCGGACTTTTGATACATTATCCCCATAAAGACATAACTCCACTTTCTCCGCAAAAGGGCTCCAGACTTTAAATACCGTTTTTCCATCCTTACACACAGCCCCAAGATCTTTCCCGTCATATTGAAATTTCTCATGAAATTCTCTGCCGGCAAGCTCAGCGTCCGACATATACCTGCTACGCTCCAATTTAATCACTCCTCCCCTGAACCATAGATTTAATAAGGGCGGCCGCAAAATAAACCTCCCTATTCTGCAGCCACCCTTACACTCATTCCTGTAATTTCTACTATCACCCTTCATGCTATCTATTTGCATTGATACATATCAAAGCACGAAGCTTTTTATTACCCTTTTACAGCACCCGACACACCTTCTACATAACATTTCTGTGTCAACAGGAATAAAATGGATATGGGTATGGATATGATTACACAACCTGCATAGAACTGTGTATAATAATACTCCAAAAATTCCTGTTCCAGCATAGTCCACAGACCGATTGCTATGGTATAGTACGACGAATCATTTCCCATAATCACCTTTGCAAAAATGTAGTCCACCCAGGGGCCCATAAATGCGGTAATTAAAGTATACGTGATAATGGGCTTCGACAGCGGAATGGTAATGCGGACAAAAGTGTCCCATTTGGACGCACCGTCAATATACGCCGCTTCGTCAATGGTCTTAGGAATGGTATCAAAAAATCCCTTTGCCATGTAGAACCCAAGCCCCGCGCCTCCGGAATATACCATCACAAGCGCCACTTGTTTCAGTACGCCCGTTTCCAACAGCCCCAGTCCCTTTAAAATATAATAAACGGCAATCATGGACATAAATCCGGGAAACATCCCCAATACCAACGCTATATTCATAAATTTCTTACGCATTTTAAAACGCAGACGGCTCATAACATAGGACACGCACAGCACGAAAAACGCAGACAGCAAAGTACTGAATATGGCGATAATTAACGTATTGGTAAACCATCTTGTAAAATTGATATTATTATTCCCGTGAAACAGATTAATATAATTATCCAGCGTAAATCCCCTGGGCCATATATAACTCTTGTAGGAACCGCCTTCCTTCCGGAAGGAAGTCAGTATGACATAAAAAATCGGCAGGACCCAGATAATGCTGAGTATGGCTAATAAAACATGGCAAGCTATATTGGTAATCATTCTTTTTGCTTTCATTATTGGAACGCCCCCTCATCTTTATATGCGCCTGTGCGCCGATAGGTCAACAGTGACAAAGTAGCAAGAATAATAAATACCAGAATACCGATAACAGCGCCTAAATTATAATCTTTTTGCGTAATTGTCAACCGGTATAGCCAGGTTACAAGCAAATCCGTCTTACCGGCATAATAGTAATCCATGGAATCAGGACCGCCGCCGGACAACAGGAAGATGACGTTAAAGTTGTTAATATTTCCTGTAAAAGCAGTAATCAGGTTTGGCGTCATGACAAATAACATATAAGGAAGTGTAATTTTCCTGAAAATCGTAGGCGCGCTTGCACCGTCAATTTTCGCCGCCTCATACAGCTCCCCTGGAATATTCTGCAAAATACCCGTTGTGGACAGCATTGTAAACGGTATGCCGATCCATATATTAATACAAATAATGGTAATTTTTGCATACAGTGGATTGGTAAAAAACGGTATGGACTCCGTTATTCCAATAACGCCCAACTGCCTCAGAAGAACGTTCACCGGACCGTTGGCGTTAAAGATGGTTCTCATGCTTAACAAGGTGACAAACTGAGGCACTGCCACGGACAGGACAAACATAAATCTCCAAAATCCCTTGGCTTTTGTTCCTTTGCGGTTTATCAAAAGCGCCAACAACATCCCCAGGATAAAGCAGCTAAACGTAGCGAATACCGCCCATATCAACGTCCAGGACAGCACGGGCCAAAAGGTATTGGCCAATTTACTTCCCTGAGAAAACATTGCCTTAAAATTATCCAGCCCCACCCAGGAGAACAAATTTCCGGGCGGCTGATGCTCATGATCATAGCTGGTAAAGGCAATCAATATCATAAAAATCAAAGGTACAATTGTAAAACAGATAATTCCCACAATGGGAACCGATAAAAGTAACGCATGAAGATTTTCTTCCTTTAAAGATTTTATATCATCTTTAAAAGAAGGGATATTCATTCCCCGTTCTTTCCGTAATTGCGTGCAATATGCACTCTTACCAGACATACAAGCCACAAAAATAATAGCCAGCGTCAGTACCAGAGTGATAACGCCGTACAAAAGACACAACATGGAATCGTCGCCCGCACTGTACTCATAATATCCCAAAGCTTCGTTAAATACTTCTCCTTGCTCCACAGTACCTAATGTTATAAAATCTCCCAACGCGCGAATTCCAAAAGAAATCATATATGCCAAATATCCAATTTCCATCGCCAGAAAAATCAATCCTCTGACAATTTGCCCATTCAAAAGATTCCCCAGGCCAAAGACGAAGAAGGAAGCTTTTGTAATCCCATTCCCATTTTTAAATGCCTGCGGTATTCCGGCATCACTGGGCCTGCCGGAGACAGACTGTGTTTTTTTCTTCATAGAAACCCCCTGCACTTTATTTTCGTTTTTGAACTGTCACAGTTTGTTCATCTGACACAATTAGGCTCAAATATCTTTTTTCAGTCATAAGGGCATCTGTACTATGTATCGAGGACGGTTCATTGCGAAACAGTCCCTTTTGTACAGATGCCCAATCCGTCTTTTACTGTGTCATTGCCTGTACAAAAGTATCCAATTTCTCCTGCACATTATCCTTCGTAATCTCTTTGCTCCTGATTTCTGTAGGAATGGTGTTGGCATAAGTCCAATACCTTGCACTGAATACGGAGTTGGCCGGCTGTGCCACGCTTGCGGTATTAGATTCCAGAATTACGATAGCAGCAAGAGGATCCGCTACAACTTCCGCACTCTCTCCAGCCTTGATATTACATGGAATCTGTGCGGATTTCTGATAACGAAGAATCTGATTCTCTTCATTGCCCAGGAAAGCTGCAAATGCCACTGCCGCGCCCATGTTCTGTGATTTTGCGTTTACGCCGATACATTTGGAACCATAAAATCCCAAAAGCTGGCGATCCTGTCCGTCCGGATTAAAGGTAGGAATGACCGCCATACCCAAATCCTCTCCTAAAATACCTTTGTACAAGTCATAATTCCATGCACCGTCAAACCATGCGCCGATTCTATGATCCCCGGCAAGTTCAGAAACGGAAATCTCACCGTCATAAGCACATTTGGGGTTATTAATTAAATCAATCAGGTAATTGGTTACAGCCACGCCGGTAGCGTTATTCCAGTCAACCCCTGCAGCCAGGTCGTTCCCATCCTCGCCAAATACGCTTAACCCTGCGCCATAATAATAAGCGCCCAGTTTCCAACCGCCTGCAGATTCAAAATAGTAATTATACACGTTATCCGCCGTCTGCTTCGCCATAATCTTCTCCAGCGAAACAATGTCTGTCTCATCCAAAATGGTCTTGTCGTAATACATAAAGAAAGTATTATGTGTAAACGGAATTGCATACAGAGAGTCGTTCACCGTAGCCGTGGCAATTACGGCCTCGGAATTGGTCTCTTTCACCATGGTTTCTGTGCTGCCGCCCAGCTTTGCAATTGCGCCGGCTTCTACCAGGGAAGGAAGCTGGTCGCTTGCAAACATGAATACATCCGCAGCCGCGCCTACATCTTTTAATACTGATTCCTGGCACTTATCCTCACCTACAATCTCCGTCACCCATGTGATATTGTACTCAGGATGCGCCTCCGCGAATGCCTTCTGCTGCTGTTCCATAATCCCCGTATCCACCTGGTTCTGAGGACACCATACTTTTAAGGTTACATCAGATGTCTGTGCCCCCCCCACTTGAGTTCCGGACCCGCCCTGAGCGTCGGTGTTACCGCATCCGATCATACCAAAGACCGCCATGGATGCCATTAACAAAGTAACTAAGAGCTTTTTCATACAATTACCTCCTTTATTTTTTTTGTTTTGCTAAGTTTCGTTCTAATTGCATATTAACATGACAGGTAAATATTGTCAACGGGACTTTTATGCAGAATTACCTGTACGAGTGGATTTTTATGTCAATATTGTGCAAATTGTATATTATATCGAAATCCTGTCGAAACTTTTTCGCGAAACTTAATTTTTATAATTTTCGTAAATTTTCAAAACATTTCTGCTTGTTTTTTCGAGTGTTTTATATATCGTTAAGTTTCCTCCCTGATATAGGACAAATTACTAATTCGTCATATTTTTGTCTTGTTTTACATTATATTACAGATTTTATTTCGATAATTCAGTTGTGCACTCTGTCCTTACGTCACGAACTATTCGGAATATTATTATAATTCTTAAGACTTATATTTTTGTAGTCTATTTTTGTGTTTTCTTTCTCAGGTATATTTATGCTTTCACAAACTACACTTCATCAGCTTGACCATATATCTTCATCAAATCGAAACTTTTATTTATATATTATCCGGAAGTTTCGATGCAGAACTTGTTTTTCCTGTTTTATCCTGCTATAATAAAATTCAAAGCAAAAACTTTTCTTGTCATTTTTAACAAAAATTTCAGGAGGCTTATTATGGCAACTATCAATGATATCGCTGCAAAATTAGAAATATCCAAAAGCACTGTCTCCAAAGGTCTGAACAATGCCAGTGACGTCAGCGAGGAAACACGGAAGAAAATTCTCGAAACAGCGGTTGAACTGGGTTATATCAATAAACGTCAGCAGAAAAAATCCAAAAAACTTTGCATTTTAGTTGAAAATATGGAATTTGATACGCCCAACCATTTCGGTCATGATATTGTGTTGGGATTCAAACAAATGGCGGAGCCGGAAGGCTGGGAGGTGGATATTATTCCCATTACAATTGATTTCCAAAAACTCACCCCATATGATATTTTCATGATGCAAGGCGGATATCAAGCTTCCTTCATACTAGGTTTGTCACTTTTGGACCCTTGGATGCAAGACTTGCGCACCTCCGGTATTCCCACTGTATTATACGATAACTACATTAAGAACAATCCCAATATCGCATCTGTAGGATGCGACAGCCAGGAGGGCTTTGATCTTGCCGTCAAACATCTTATTCAACTTGGACACAAAAAAATAGGACTGATATCCGGCCCCTTAGATTCCTTTATACTAAAAGCCAGATATCATTCCTATATTAACGCATTAACGAAATATGGGCTGGAAATCAACGAAGATTACATTGGGCTGGGATATTATGTGGCGGAATCTACAAGAAAATATATTCCCAAACTGACCCAGCAAGGTGTTACTGCCATACTTTTTTCCCATGATGTCCGTGCTATCTCTGCCATTACGGAATGTAAGGACAGAGGATTGCGGATTCCCGATGACATCAGCATCATTGGTTTTGATGACTTGCCCATGACCTCTTATATAACGCCTCCCCTGACTACAATACGTCAGGACCGCGCCGCCTTGGGTAAATGTGGATTCTATGCGCTTTCCTGCCTGCTCAATAAAGTGACCATCGGCTCTATCCTGCTTCGGGCACAGCTTATTATCAGGAATTCCACCGGTCCTGCGCCTCACTGAGCATGGGCTTTCCATTTTATCCCTCTTGCCCTGCCATTTTAAACTCACAGATATTGCCGAATGTCCGTAACCAGATGTTCCTCCAGACGAGTCAATCGTTTTGTAATACTTTTAGACTTCTCATCCGCCGCTTTATACTCATTCAGATATTTGTTAAGGGATTTTATTCCCATGTTACAGCCCTCTGTGACCAAATCCGCAATGGTATGATCCGATTGGTCCATTGCCAGCTTTACATTTGTCTTCATCCACGACATTCCTTTTGCCACGGGATTCGGCTCCTTTCCCTCATCGTGGTATTGATTCAGAAGCTCTCCAATTTCATTCTGCAGTTTCACATGTTTCTCCCTACAGTTTGTCAGGCATTTTCTGAAAGCATCATCATGAACATAATCCAATACTTCATCCATTGCCTCAACCCCCATTTTAACACCGGCATCACATTCCCTTAACAGCCTAATGGTATCCTGTTCAATCATAATCCTTCCTCTCTCCTTCCTGTTTTCTACATTTAAGTATGTCTTTTTTCTGCCTGATTATACGATATTCAAAATTTAAGAAGCCGGTTTTTATACAATACTTGAAGTCCGAACTTTCTTTGACGGTCCTGAAACAAAATCACAGTGTTATTTTCATCCATTTCCATAATCACGCCGCTTCCATATTTTTTGTGTTCTACTGTCATCCCTTTCCTGAGAGAGTTTCGGAATTCCTCAAATTCAGCCCCGGATACCTGCTGCTTTATGGAATCATATGCCAGGGATATTCCTGACCCTTTCCGCACCGGACTCTTATTTTCCCGATCCCCATCGCCCAAAAGTTCCCTGCAGAATGTGGATTTTTTGTCCCACCGAAAAATAGAAAGCCTATGTTTGGCCCTGGTGACGCCAACGTAAAAAAGACGGCGTTCTTCCTCATATTCCTGTTGTTCCTGGGGATTCATGGACTTACAATCCTTTGGTATTCTTTCAGGAAAGATACCATCGGCCACATCCAACAAATATACAGTATCATATTCCAGTCCTTTGCTTGCATGGATTGTGGACAAAATTAAATTGGTATCTTCTTCCATAGGCTTTTCTTTTATTATTGTCTGTAATTCTCCCAGTCTCTCCACCAACCTTTTAGGGGAACTTTCATTCCATGCAAGGGCCTTCAGCACATACAGTTTACTTCCTTTTATGCCCATGCGGTCCACATACTTTCCGTATCCCATTGGACCAACAATCCTATTCAGTGCTTCTGCCCCATTGTCTGACAATAATAAATTAAAATGGCTCATTAGCTCCATACAACTATGTTCCGAACTTTCATGTAAATTCCCATAACGAATTGCCGCCTTCAGAACATTGATATTTTTCTTTCTGCTCATCTCGCAAATATGCGGTACATTCTGTTTTTTCACATATGTGGACAGTTTATAATAAACTTGTTGGAATAAATCCGTATCCTTTGGATTCAATGCAAACAGAATTATGGTTTGGATATCCAATACCACACGATGCGTAAAAAAAGCCATATCACCATTGCGTATTTTATATGGAATTCCAGCTCGTTCCAACTGATCCACAAGAGGAAGAACACTCTCATTATCCCGATAGAGTACCGCCGTTTCTCCCCCACCTTCTGCTCCCACCTTCTTAAGATACTCATATTGCGCCCTTCGACTCTTTAACATAATCTCCCTGATATCCGGCCCGTCCTCCTGTACGGCCTTCATATGTTTCTCATGCCGCAGAACATTTTTCCCAATAAATCGGTCCGCTGCTGTTACAATTTTTGCATTGGAGCGATAATTTTCCTCCATAAACAATATTTTGGCTCCCGGATGATTTTGCTCAAAGGAAAGCAGCGCCTCAGGATAGGCGGCCCGAAACCCATAGATACTTTGGTCTTCATCCCCCACCATAAACAAATTTTTTGTGCTCCGGGCAAGCAATTCAATAATTGCATGTTGAATTCTGGAAGTATCCTGGGCCTCATCCACGCAGATAAAGGGATAGTGATTTTGATAATATGTAAGAACTTCAGGACTGTTTTTCAAAATCCTGTGGGCATATATCATCTGGTCGTCGTAGTCCATCAGGCTATGGCTTCTCAGTTCATTGCAGTAGATTGGGTAAATTTCTGAAATTCCCACACCTGTTTTCTCATCCAGTCTTTCTATTTCAGCTTCGGTCAGCATCATATTTTTGATATATGTTATGGTTGTCCGTATGTTTCTCAGTTCGCTTTCCGTAGCATATTCCTTTTGTGTGGTCCAATAGATATCGGAAAGTAGTCTGATTCCATATTTCTCATCCGTGATCAGAGAAAACGGCGTCTTCCCAATCATCCTTCCATAATATTGAATTATATTGGAACAAATTCCGTTTATAGTACGAAATTGCAGGCGCTCTCCCAACATGTCTCCAAAACAAGCTTTAAACCTGACTTCCATATCCCGTGCCGCCGCCACTGTATATGTCAAAGCCAGTATATTCTCCGGGATAATTTTTGCACAATATACCATGTATCCTAATCTGGTGATTAAAACCGTGGTCTTTCCGCTGCCCGGAACCGCAAGCAATAATACGGGGCCGCTGACGGCCTGTACCGCCTCCAACTGCTGCTGATTTAACCTAATCCTGAATTTCTCTGTAAACTCCTGCAATTTCATATATTCTTCTCTACGTTCCCCTCACGTTAAATGAGCTATATTTCTCTGTTATCAGTAACCATATTCCTTTTTATCCCAAAACTTTTCTCCATATCTCAGCGTCCTGTAAATTGTAACTCCAATATCCGCAAGCGTACTTATTATGACAACTGCCAGTATTATATTGGATACGGGCGCGCTTTGCATATCAGTTATACAGCGCACAAAAATTTCAGCTCCTCCGTTCCCTTCCAATGCCTGTTGTACATATTCTGCTTTGAATTCGGGATTCCAAATTGGAAGTACTTTCAAAATAATGCCTGCCAAAATCATCTGAAGAAAACCGCTGATGATACATCCAATCATTACTGCACGGCAATAAACTCCCATTATTAATTTCAATACTTCTTCCACAAGACATATAAGCAGCCCCAGTACGAAAAGCGGCAGTATTTTGTTCCACTGGTCCGGGTTAAAAATCGGAATCACAAGCATATCCTTACTGTCTGTAGTTACGTTTATCATCAACGAGAAAAAATTGGGCGCCATAATCAATACCATAGAGAATATAACGATAAACACAATTCCTACAATGCTATCCCCACGGTCGATTATAGCCTTCTTATGGGGGATACTTGTAAGCTCCCCTGGATTCCATTCCTTTTTTCCCATGCTGTCCACGATAACGTTCCCTGTAATCTTCCGTTCCAATTTCACTTTTTGTCTTTCCATTACGGCAAACACAAGTGTAATTACACCAAAGACACTAACGCAAGAAATAAGGGAATTTGTTATCCCGTTTACAAGACAAGCAGTTATCTTCTCCACCACAATACCAATATAACTTTGTTCTACTCCCACAGAGATACCGCCAATCTCTTCCAACAAAGACATTGCCAATGTGGGTATTAAGGTGCACAGCAATACCACTTTCAAAAACCATATATATGTGTCATAATACTCCGGCCCAATGAGATAGTCAGCTTCATCCCTGTATCTCTTTGCCAGTTCTGCCGGGTCCCCCAACTCAGCCAAAACTTTTTTCATGGCTTCTGACCGTTGTGTGGAATCACTCTTTTCCTCAGACACAGTCTGTTCCAGCATATCGCCAATCAATTCTCTAAGCTCCATGCCCACTTCTTCTCTCTGTCCTTTGGGCAGACGCCGCACTACCTGATAAATATATTGTTCCATCCATTCCTGATCTCTTTGTGACATAATGTTCTCCTATTCCAGTTCCGTCACTTCTCTCCGATGCCCCTACTGGGAAGGAATTTTCATCTGTTTAAGACACATCTGAAAATTTCTTCCGGGCATCTCCGTTCCGTGACTGTTTTTTATTTATTCCAGTTCCGTCACTTCTCTCCGTGACTATTTTTTATTCCAGTTCCAATAATTGCTTCATGCCCGCTGCCATTTGTTGCCATTGTTCTTTTAATTTTTTATAGATTTGGTCTCCCAGCTCTGTACGCCGATAATATTTTCTTGGTTTTGCTCCCCCTGTCTCCCATTGGCTTTGCAGTAATCCCTGCTTTTCCAGTCTGCGAAGCAAAGGATATAAGGTATTGGGGTCAATGGGTATTCCTTTGTCCTCCAATCCCTGCACCAGGGCATAACCATATCTGGGCTCTTTCATCTGACTTAAAACGCTTAACACCAGTGTTCCTCTGCGCAATTCCAAAAGCAGTCCGTCTAAAATCTCACGTTCTTCCCCCAATCATATCCCTCCTGACTTTCTAACATAATACTTGCGTAACAGTTTGGGATATTATCAACTGAATATCCCCACTGCAATGTACCTGTGCGATATCGCTTTCCATCTTTCTTGGCCATCTTTTTATCCATATAGATTTCTTTCGATTATTATACTGTATATCACACAGTAATGTCAATAATACATTATAATTTTTTATCCAATAATTTTACAAATACACTTTCCACCATACTTTTTAGCCTTTGCACTATTGACAACTGAAACCAAAATAGTAATATAAATTTAGCTGCAAACATTTTGTTCAGCCATAACCTTATATGATCTGCGTTTTATACAGGGCATGTTTGTAGTGCATGTGATATTGACAAAAAAGTATGATGGTGATAATCACAAAGCGGAAGGATTTGATATGCCAGACAGAGAAGCTTTTGAAGCGGCAAAGAAAAAAATCATCGGGATAGACCGGCAGCGCCTTGGCATCGGCACTTTATCGGAAAAAACAGTACACGCCATCTTAAAAAATTATTATGCCCCCAACGAGGACCATCAGGAAATCCCCATTGAAAACTATGTTGCCGATATTTATGTCCAGGGGGAAATCATTGAAATACAAACCAGGCAGTTCAATAAGTTGAGAGGGAAACTTGCCGCTTTTCTCCCCCAATATCCTGTCACCATCGTCTACCCCATTCCCCGCGAAAAATGGCTTATCTGGATAGACGCTGAAAGCGGAGAACTGAGCAAAAAAAGGAAATCTCCTGCAAAGGGAAATCCATATATGGTTTTTCCCGAATTGTATAAAATTAAAGCTTTTTTGAAACATCCCAATTTACGTTTTCGACTGGCATTAATGGATATGGAAGAATACAAGTTGTTAAATGGATGGAGCAAAGACAAAAAAAAGGGAGCCAGCCGCTATGACCGTATTCCCACAGAATTTGTACGAGAAGTTTCAATCGACTGTCCGGAAGACTATATGCAGTTTGTACCTTTTGAACTGGAAGACGCCTTTACTTCCAAAGACTTTGCCAAAGCAGCCCACATTCCGGTGTCTCTGTCTCAGGTGGCGCTAAATATCCTGTATCATATGGATACCGTTGACAGGGTAGGAAAAAAAGGAAACTTATATTTGTACAAGCCGAAAGAACTATAAATACCAATCAGGTTTTAAAACTGATTTACAAGTCAGCCCTTTTTTGTTATACTTCTACTTGATTGCAGTATTCTACATAACTCACAAGGGAGCAGCCCCATGCGCATCAGAAGACCATATAACGGTATTTGCTACTTTTTCATTATACTTCTTCTGATTTACGGAATGAGTGCCGGTCATGTGCGGCCTGATTCCTTTTTTTCGTGTGCAGAAGCATCTTCCTGTTCTACTGTGTCGGATCGGATCCTTCACAATTCTGTTTTAAATCCGGCAGAACAAAGGGGGGCATCAGAACAGCTCTATATGGCGGAATCCTTTAGACATTGCGAGACAGCCTTTACTTCCAGGTATTCGGTGCGCAATATGGGACTTCGCATGAGCAAATGGGGCAGTTTAACCCTTTCCTTGACGAACTTTCTTTCCTTTTCGTTTTCCGGCGGTTCTTTTACGGCTGGTTTCTGCTTTTTCCGGGAAGTAATCAGCAATATGGTTATTATCAGCTATATCCATCGACAAGACGGAGACAAACATTCCATTCTATAATCATCTCATTCCATAGGTATACTTTGACAGGAATATGAAAATCTTCCTGTCATCTATTGATGGCGTAAACATTTTCGCCTTTTATCCAATTCTAATGCACATTTGATGCGCCTGCCAAATACTACAGGCTTATTTATTGCGGCATTATGAAGGGAAAATCACTTATTATAAAAATTTCAACCATTGGATGGATGCCCGTCAAAACGGGCAAGGAGGTATCTTATGAATTTAGGAATGTTAATTCTAATTATAATTGGCGGCGCTTCAGGAGCACTTTCCACTTTATATATTATTGTATCCTTATTTGGCACCATAGGCTATAAATTTTTCCGGAAAATAAAATACGGCACGTCGCTTTTTAACTAAATAATCTATGAAAACAGGGCGGAAAGATTCTCTCTTCCGCCCTGTTTTCCATATCGTCCGTTTTCCTCCAAATCCCATGGCACATATACAGCGTCATAAAATTCCTACCGAAAACCCTGCAGCAAATCTGCCGCTTCCTTCTTTCCCTTTAGCATATCATACCATATGAAATTCATAGGGAACTCCCAACGCATCCCCAATTGACAGCCCGTATCATCCACCCATATACCTATCTTTCATTTTATGCCCCTCTTTCATATTGAACTCTCCACTGACCTTTGTTTTATATTGTATACAATTATATTTCATATTCATACTATACTTTTCTTAAAATAGTAAAATTTATGGAAGTCCATAAGGTAATATACGTTATGCTGCATTACTTTTTTCCTTGATTTTACCCCCTCTTTCGTATATAATTTACTGAGTTTAACGAGAAAACGCCCTGGAGGTATCTTATGCTCTACCATTACACTGATTTTAACGCCCTGGACGGGATTATACGATGCGCCGAACTCCGCCTGAACAATATTTTGAATATGAATGATGCTTCTGAAATGCGATTGTTCATGCACGGCATCTGTAACGCTGTGGTGGACAAACTGGACGAAGACGGTGACAGAGAAAAGAGTGAAATGATAGATGCTTTTTTTCAGAAAGAACTGGAAGAAGAATTCCATTACTCCGCATATGCAGCATGTTTTTCCAGGTACAGGGACGACGCCGCCCAATGGGACAGATATGGCCATGCAGGACAAGGGGTGTGCATTGCCTTTCATGAGGACCTGATGCAGAAAATGATAGGGGGCGCTATCTCTCTGCAGCAAGTGTATTATCAGAAAGACATGCGGGAACATCGACTGGTGAACGAATTTTACCAATTAATCAGAAAGACTGAGGACTTTTCCCCAAATATCCCCCGTCTCCATGCCTTAATGCGCCAGGCATGGGTGCAGTCTGCCGCCTTTAAACACCCTTCCTTTGCCAGCGAAACAGAGTACAGACTTGTGGTGTCTCCGTTTATCTCCCACGAATTTGCCGTAGAACCCAAATACCATGTAACCGGGGAAAGAATCAAAAAATACTATCCGCTGGATTTAAACAGAATGTGCGGCAAATTGAACATGCACCTGTCCGATTTGGTGGGCGGTATCATTATCGGCCCCACATCCCCCCAATCCCTTCCCATACTGCAAGACTATCTGGAAGACTGTGGGTTAAATGTACTGAAAAACAAAATCAGTATGTCCGAATGTCCGCTGCGAATGCCCACATCCTAAATAACGCCGGATGTTTCAATCTGCGTCCATAAAGGATACACCCACATCCGCCTTTATTAAGCAACGAACAAATCCCCCGACTGTAATGGCGTACCGTCGAGGGATTCTTCTTTTCTTTTGACAGCGGCAAAGCGCCCACTAAGCTATCTGTTGCCTTTGTGGTGCCTGTGGCCACTCCAACACACTTTCTATTATTTTGCGGCCTTTACAGAAGTGATATGAGGATTCACTCCCTCATACCAGTACAGGAAACCTTCCATATCAATCTTATCGCCGACTTTCAATTCCTTCACAGCCTTATAAACATCTGTGGTATTATCACAGAGATAGGATTCCACCGTAAATGTATAAGTAGTTCCATTAAGAGATACATTAAAGTACAAATCATCCCCATCCTGGCCGGAACCATCCCATTTATACAGATAAGCCACCTCATTGCCGCTTGCATCCTTACCTGCCGCTTCAACGGTCATACCTTTAAACGCAACAAATTTATTCTGGTGGTCAATCAACTCATCCGTGCCCAGCATTGCGGTTACATCCTGAGCTTCGGCAACATAATTGCCCTCCATGATCTCAAATGTGGCGTCCATAATTTCTATTTCGCCGGACCATTCTCCCTTGTAACCGGTCACTTTGATTTTGGTTCCAGGCGTAAGCTTTGCATAATCAGCTTCAGAACATGCCATTTCATAAATGAAATAAGCCCCATCCTTATCCTGAGTATAAACGGTAGCTTTATCTTCCCACCATGCCTGCTTTGCCTGTACATATGTCTCCACAACAACCTGTGTGTTCACAGGTGCAGCGGCATACTCCGCATATGTCATAACGCCCTCGGACTTAACATCCGCATCACCGGAATTTGCACCCGGTGTTCCACAGCCAACACAGGTAAACACAAGTGTCAAAGCCAATAGTAACGATTTCCATTTTTTCATTTTTACCTCCCTGTGCGCTTTAGCGCACTTACGATACAGCATTTGAAAGTTCACTTTCAAACTTACCCTTATGCCGACAACAATGGTACAAACATCGAACTAATTATACATGATTTTTTCAAGAAATCAATAGGCTTTACCGATTTCTTTTTATGATTCGGATGACCGCATATAAAATAATAAAACACCAGGTAACACCCAAAGCCGCTAACAGCCCCACCGCCATTCCCGGCAATTCCCCTAATTCTGCCTTTTGGACGGTTACGGAACCCTGACTATTTAGCTGGTCTAAGCGGTAGAGCGCCCGAATATCCTTATACAGATTTTCCATATACGCATCATTCACTTCTTCCTTCCTCAGAACAGACTTCACAGTATTCTCAATCATCTGTCCCGCCGCATCCCGAAGGGAAGTGGACCCGTTAAATACCGGCGTTACAAAGGTATGATCAATATGCTCCAACAGCAAATTTGTAGCTTTGATTTTAATATCATAATATAAATTATGGTCTTCACCGCTCCGGGAGAGATACTCTTGATATACCGCAGATTCTTGTGCCTTAGAAGTCACCGGCACATAACCTTCCGTCTGTGCGTACCCGATTTGAACCTTATCGGTGAGCAAATATTGGGCAAACAGCCAGGAAGCCAATACCTGCTGAGAATCCTCCTTATTAAAGATACACACGGAAGGTCCCTGGGATATCATTTGAGGATGCTCCGTATCAAACTGAGGAATGGTCATAACCGCAGTCTCAAATTCCACCACCTTATCTTGACTGATATCAGAAAGCGGCGCGTCCGTTCCCATCCAGGTAGCGCCCGCGGTGGAATCCACGGCAAAAATACATTGCCCCGCATTCATAAAATTTGCCGGATAACTGGAAATCTTAAACGTAGAAAATGCGCCGCTTTCGGCATGCTCCGCAATTTCCAGCAAAAGGTCTTTGGTGGATTCCTGAAAAAGAAGCGCCTGACCGTCCTCAGTGGAGTATCCTTCCCCTCTCTGCTTCAACATCTGTATCATCATGTTATCCGTTGACTTATAAATGAAAGGAATCATTACTTTTTGTCCATTTACCAGGTAATTTCCCTCCCCATCCTTTGCCGTTGCAGCCTCGGACACCTCCCATACAAAATCCCATGTCAGGGTCTCCGGCAAGGTATAGCCCAATTTCTCCACATAAGTCTTGTTAATATAACAGGCTTCTGTAGAACGCATATAAGGAAACGCATAAGAATGTCCCCCAAAAGAACACTCTTCCATAAACTGCGGAATCATTTCCTCCAGGTTTGGTCCGTCAAACCTGACCTCACTGCCCCCCAGCCCATACTTTTCATCTGAAAACAACTCATCTAACGGCACCACCTGGTTTACACCCGTCAGATAGGTTGCAATGTGGTCCGGATAAGTAATACAGACATTGGGCGTAGTATTGGTGGCGATATTGGTAATGACATCATTATATATCCTTCCATAATCCGTATACAGACGTAAATTTACCGTCACATTGGGATATAAGGCCTCAAAATCCTCAATGGCCTGCTCATAGATATCCGTCTGGGTCTTATTGGTATCGTTTTTTGCCCAAAACGTAATCTCATATTCCCTGGAAGTGTCAAATTCTTCAGGTATTTCAAAAACCTCAAGCCCCCTGGCCCCATGACATCCTGTCAGCAGCAACGCGCCAAGAATCATACACGAAACCTTTATAAACCTGCTTTGCACCTTCTTTGCGCTCATCCCTTCGTCCCCCCTCTTGCCACTCCGGCCATTACCTTCCTCCGAAAGATTAGGAACAGTATCATCAAAGGAATGGAAATCACCACAACCGCAGCCATCATGGCTGGAATGTTCTCACGCCCAAATCCATTTTCCCGAATTTCCTGTATACCGTTGGACACCAGATAATAGCGTTCATCATCCGTAATCAGCCTGGGCCACACATAAGAATTCCAGCATTCTATCACCTTCAGTATGGTAATGGTAATTAAAGTGGGCTTTGATATGGGCAGCATAACTTTCAGCAGATATTTTAAATCGGATGTGCCGTCCACCTTAGCCGCGTAATAAAGACTGTCCGGTATTTGTTCAAAATTTTCCTTTAAGAGATAAATATAAAACACTGACGTTATGGAGGGCAGAATCAAGCCCTGAAACGTATTGCGCATATTCAAATCCGTAATGGTAACGAAATTGGTTATAATCACTAATTCGTTAGGAATCATCATCAACGACAGAAATAATACAAATACTATATTCTTTCCTCTAAACTCCAGCCTGGCAAAGGCAAACGCCGCCAATGTAATCACTATCAGCATTGCAGCCGTAGTAATCACGGTAAAAATAACCGTATTGATCAGATATTGGCCCAGAGACACCGCCGTAAACGCATCCGCATAATTCTGTAATGTGGGCGATAACGTATAAAATTTCGGAATATATTCCGAATTATATGCTCCATAACTTTTAAACGACGTCAAAACCATCCAATAAAAGGGGAATAATACCACCACCGCCCACAATGTCAAAAGCAGATACGTGATCGCGCTTACAATCTTTTTACGCCCTTCCGTTCTCTTTTCCATTTTTCCATAATCTATTCTGTTTTCCATATGCTCCCACCTTTGATTTCCCCAAATCTATTCCAAAATTCCCAACGCTTTTCATTTTCTAAGAATAGTGGATTTTTTTCTTGCTTATGAGCAAATTGATACATGTAATGGTTAGGACAATTACAAACAACAATATGGCCGCCGCCGAAGCATACGAAGGATATCCGCCGCTGTCACCGTACAGCATATCATAGACATAGCCCACTATAGTATTCATTCCCGCCCCATTCAGATTGACGCCAAACAGGGCAACCACATCGCTGTAAGCCTTAAACGCACCGATAAACCCCGTAATAATCAAATAAAATATCATGGGTGATATCATTGGCAGCGTAATCCTCATAAAGGTTCTGAGCCTGGAAGTGCCGTCCACCTTTGCAGCATTATAATATTCCTGGTTGACGGATGCCAGGGCGCTTGTCAGAATGAGAATCTTAAAGGGCAGAACAACCCATATGGTATAAAAACACAAAACGAACATTTTCGCCCAGTATGGTCCGTCAATAAAATCAACCGAACTGCCGCCCAACCAGGTAATCAAAAGATTTATCAGCCCTTCGGAATAGGCTGTCTTTTTGAACAATACCATAAATACAAGTCCCACCGCCAGGGTATTTGTCACATAGGGCAGAAAATATATTGTCTGAAACAGATTCTTAAGAGGGGTAATGGAATGCAGCCCCAACGAAATCAACAATGCAATTCCTGTGGACAGCGGAACCGTAATGGCCACCAACAGCAGCGTATTCTTCACTGCCTGGAGGAAATAAGGGTCATGCAATACATAGGAATAGTTATACCAGCCTGTACCAAAATACGTCTGGGATGCGGAATGATACCCCTCTTCAAACGAATAGACAAAGACATCAAAAAGTGGATATACCATAAAGACCCCAAGGAACAAAAGCGCGGGCAATAGATACAGCCAACCCTTCACACCCCTGTGATCCGATCTCTTCCCCGCCATATCAGCACCCCTCCCTTTTTGTCCTGTCACATGTAAACTCAATACGCCTCTCCGTCTGTCTGTCAAAAAGGAATACCTTATGGGGCAAAAGCGAAAACTTCACATAAGCATTCCGCCCAAAACCGCCTTCGGAATAGTTCCTTTCTATTCCGTCCAAATGTTCCGTGCCGATAATCGCTCTTACCTTAGGGCTGCAAGAAGCTTTGTTGGCGCAAATAACGCTGATATCACGCCCCATCACTTCCACACCCACAAATTCACAGCCAAAAGATCCTTCCGCCTGTAATCGGAATCCTTCCGGCCTAATGCCCACATAAACCTCTCCCTCTGCAAACAATGCCTGACTTTCTTCACCTGCGGCGGCGTCATTGCCTGTAATATCCCTTGATTCCAGCGATAAACTTAATTCTCTGCAGCCGTCTTTGTTCCCCCCATACCACGCCTTCGGAATCTCCAGAACGGCATCATCTCCGATGTAAAGCATGTGATTTGTTATTTTCCCCAGAAATACATTGATAGGAGGCGTCCCCAGGAACTTTGCCACAAAGAGATTCACCGGATTGTCATATACGTCCTGGGGCCTGCCAATTTGCTGCACCACACCCATATTCATAACCACAATCATATCCGAGATGCTCATCGCTTCTTCCTGGTCATGTGTGACGAAAATGGTCGTAATCTTTGTCTCTCGCTGAATACGCCTGATTTCCTCCCTGGTCTGAAGCCTTAACCTGGCGTCCAGGTTAGACAATGGCTCGTCCAGCAAAAGAACCTTTGGCATTTTCACCAAAGCACGGGCAATGGCCACACGCTGCTGCTGTCCTCCCGATAACTCTCCGGGCTTACGATCCATCAACTCTTCTATCTGAACAAGCTTTGCCGCTTCAAAAGCTTTGTTTAACATCTCCTGTTTGGTCAGTTTATCCTTCCCCTTCAAGTTTTCCAGCGGAAACAGAATGTTCTGCTTTACCGTCAAATGAGGATACAGCGCATAATTCTGAAATACCAGCCCAATGCCCCTGTTTTCAGGCTGCAAATCGGTCACATCATCCGATCCAAAAAATATTTTGCCGCTGGTAGGCTTCTGCAGCCCGCTGATCAGATTCAGGGTGGTACTCTTGCCGCACCCGGAAGGACCCAGCAGTCCAATTAATTTTCCATCCGGAATTTTAAACGTAAAATCATTTACGGCAATTACCTCATCCTGATTTTTCCGCCCCCTGGCCGGAAACTTTTTCGTAAGGTTCTGTAATACAACTTCCATATGGCTCCTCCATATTCCGGTTCCCGCAAACGGGTCCTTATTCCACATCCGCCTTTTCGTACACTGACGATTGGAAACAATTTACAATTCTTTTTTATTATACTGAATGTAGAAACAAATGTCCATACACTTTGAAATGTATCCATCATTCTCTTTTCTTTCCTTATTAATGGACATTTCCGCAAAAATGTAAATGGATACACGGCAACTTTATGTTATTATTTAGAATATTTGAATATATGTTTATAAGTATACATTAAAGTGCTCAAAATTATTATCATAGCATACAAATATTATTATTCTAAAATTAAAATTGTATGGAAATTAATGTATGAGATTATATTTACCATATTTATGAATAGAGTAGACAAATTGACAATAATCTATTATAATTTACCTATATCAAATAATTTACACTAAACAATCAGACATTCAACATGGAGAGATGAATTGCTATTGTTTAAGAAGCATGGGAGGTCAAAATGAAAAATTTAAAAATCAGGGCAAAGCTTCTGGTAACGTTCCTAATAATTATTATTTTATTTTGCGGCACCGTCTACGTTTCAATTTCGGGATTAAGAGATAACGAAGAAAAATATTCCGAATTTTATAAGGTAGGTTATCAGATTACCAACAAAGTAATGAGCATGCGCCGGGGTCTGCAAATCATTGTAAAGGACATTTCGTACATAACCATCGAAGACGACGCCTCAAAAAGTCAGAAGTATTTAGAGGACATGGAAAAAGAGTTGGCGCTTTTGCAGGAGAACGGTAATTGGCTGTTTGCAAACTTCACGGATAACCCTGAGTTGTTAAATTCCTTTTCCGATAATGTACAAGGCGCCGTAGCTATGCAGCAAGAGGTAATTCAGACCGCCCAGACAGACAACGCCAAAGCGCAGGATATGCTGCTGAACGAATATCAGCCATTGGTAGAGGAAGCGGTTTCAAATCTGATCCAAATCAGTGACATTGCCTCTGCCAACGCAGATCGGGATTTTAACGAAACTGTTGCCATGCAGCAGACATTGATTTCTATTCAATTTGGTATTGCCGTTGCCGTACTGATCATTACTCTGGTTCTCTCCACATATTTGACCAGCTCCATTACTCGTCCTCTTCGTGCTTTGGAGAAATCTGCAAAGAAGATTGAAGTCGGTGATTTTAATATTGACATTAATTATGAATCCAGGGATGAACTGGGAAGTCTGGCCAAAACCTTTAAAAACATGACTTCTATTTTGGAGGATGTCATTACAGATGCTTCCATGGTTTTAAGTGAAATGGCAAACGGTAATTTTGACGTCCGTACCAAAGCGGAAAAACGATATGTGGGCAGTTTCCAAAATTTGCTTGCATCCATGCGAAAACTTAACCGCGACTTAAGCTCTACATTAGGTCAGATCAATCAAAGCGCCGATTTAGTTGCGTCCGGTTCAGGTCAGGTATCCGACGGTGCGCAGGCATTAGCACAGGGCGCAACGGAACAGGCCTCTGCGGTGGAAGAACTTGCCTCCACCATAACCAATATTTCTCAGCAAATTAAGACCACTGCAGAGAATGCTATGGAAGCTAAAGTCCAGTCCACAACGGCTGACACTGAAGTAGAAGAATGTAACAGACAGATGAGCGATATGATTGTGGCAATGGAAGAAATTACTCGTACTTCCAACGAAATCGGTAAAATTATTAAGACCATTGAAGATATCGCATTCCAGACTAATATTCTGGCGTTGAACGCCGCTGTAGAGGCTTCCAGAGCCGGCCAGGCGGGCAAAGGATTTGCTGTTGTTGCCAACGAAGTTCGCAGCCTTGCAAGCAAGAGTTCCATTGCTTCCAAAGACACCGCAAATCTAATTGAACATTCTATTGAAGCAGTGGCTCATGGTACACAGCTTGTAGATTCCACGGCTCAATCCTTGATTAAGGTTGTGGACGCGGTTCGCACCACTTCTTCCAAGGTCGATGTCATTGCCAACGCCGCGGAACAACAGGCCGATGCCATTGAACAGGTTTCTGTGGGCGTTGACCAGATTTCCAGCGTGGTACAGACCAATTCGGCTACCTCGGAGCAAAGCGCTGCTGCCAGCCAGGAACTTTCCAGCCAGGCCGAAATGCTCAAACGACTGGTTGCAAAATTTATACTCCGCGCCGAATACGCTTCAGGTGCCACATCTTCCAGAAATAATTATGGAAACTCACGTTCTGGTATTACCCAAATTAATTTAGACTAAAGCCATATCATCCCTCTGCCAAACGAATAAGGCGGAGGGATATTTTTATGTTTGTCTTTCCATATGTTTCATTCTCAAATTCTTCAACGATTCTATCAAAAATTTCTTGTTTTCCAAAAACCGATGAAATAAATAGAAAAAAGGAAAAATTTGTATTATTTTGTAAAATTATCACCAAATCAGAATATAATATAGAAACAAATTATTTAAGTCCATATTTCAACGGCATCATAAGGAGAACACTGTATGGAAAATCAATTTGTATGGAAAAAACAGTATAATATTGGAGTGGATACCATTGACAACGAACACAAAAGACTCTTTCGTATCCTCAATAAGCTGTATCATTTTGGACGGCAAGATGAAAAAAGCCGCTGGGTCTGTCAGGAAGCAGTAAAGTACTTTAAAGAACATACCCTTCAGCACTTTGCAAATGAAGAAGCCTATATGGCTTCCATAAATTATACCGGACTGGAAACCCATAAGCGTATTCATAAGAATTTTCGAGAAAGAACACTTCCGGCGCTTGAGCAGGAACTGGAACAGACAAACTATTCAGAGCAGGCAATAAATCATTTTTTTGGAGTATGCGCCGGGTGGCTGGTGGGACATACATTGGTAGAAGATCACATGATTGTAAACGGAGATGATGTAAAGCATTGGGACCACCTTCTTCCAGAGGAAGAACAAGCAGTTATGGGACAGACAATTGCCGGCTTACTGCACCAAATGTTTCAGCTAAACTCCCATATAATCAGTGATTGTTATGGGGGAGAAAAATTTGGAAATGAAATTTATTCCCATTTGATTTACAGCAGCAAAGAAAAAAAGAAATGGGACATCTTTATCATCTTTGAGGAACAACTGATTGGCAGTGTTATTGGCGGCGTAGCAGATACAAAGTCTGAAGCGGTAAGCGTCATGTTCACGAATGTGGCAAAATATGCAGCAAGACAATTAGTGGAGCGGGCAAAAAGTCAATTTCCGTTTTCGGAGCAGTTTGAACTGGAAGAAGAACATACCTTGACTGATGAACAGTTTCAAAAACTATTTCAGATACAAAGTCCTCAATTTAGTCTGTTATTTGATACAGGAAAAGGATATTTTGCATATTGTATGACCGCATCCCACATGCACTGGGACCAAAGGGACGTTTCCGTTATTACAGAAAACGCCATGGGGAAAGCCATCAATTATCTGAATCAAACTCATGGGGAAATCACCTCCGTCAGTCAAAAGAAAAAGCTGCTTATCGTAGATGACTCGGATTTTATACTGAATACAATGCGGAATCTCCTTAGAAGTGAATACACGGTGGCAACTGCCAAATCCGGTTTATCCGCAATCAGGAATATTGCGCTAGACAGACCTGACCTGATACTATTGGACTATGAAATGCCTGTTTGCAATGGAAGCCAAGTGTTGGAGATGATTCGCTCAGAACAGGATTTTACGGACATTCCGGTAATCTTTTTGACAAACAGAGTGGACAAAGAAACGGTAAAAAAAGTACTGACATTGGGGCCCGAAGGCTATCTGTCCAAAGCGCTGCCGCCGGAATCGGTAAAACAAGAAATAGATCGTTTCTTTGAAAAGAAAGGGTGTACAAGAATCAATAGATTGTATGACAAATCATAAGGGACGAGTATGGATGTGAGGATTATTTTCCCTTGTAACATACTTCAGAATTGTTACAAGGGAAATACATAGTTTCACGAATCCCCTTCCATTAAAAATTGACCAATGGATGCCAGGGCAATTTTCTCGTGCTGCCCCAGGAAACTATGACCGGCATTTTGAATCAACTGCAAACCACATTGACCTTTCTCATAACGCTCCTTTGCCCTCACAGCATAGGAATAATTCACAATCTCATCTTCCAATCCGTGCAAAATCAATACCGGTCCCTTATATGGCTCTAATTCCCGAAATGGATCCATTCCTACAACCTGGTCATGAAATGCTCTTCCCAGTATTGTTTTCCCACAATCAATCTGGCTGGGAACATTGTTCGGGTCATAACATGAACCGCCCAGACATCCCCGTCTGGCATGATCCGGAATACATAATGCGGGAGAAATCATAATCAGCTTGCTTATTTCCTCTCCGCATCCTGCGGCTGCCAGACCGGACACAAATCCCCCCTGACTGACCCCAGCCAATATAAGTTCTTCCTTCTGGATATAGGGCAGACTTTTCACATATTCTTTGACTGTAATTAAATCCTCCACTTCCGTAAAAATAGTCATATCCGTAGAGGCACCGTCACTTTTTACTCCTATATCATCCTCCTTCTTTCCCCCTCCGCAAAAGCTGAATCCAAATGAAATATATCCCATTTCAGCAAACGCTCTGCAATAGGACGCCACACTGGTATAATTGTCTGTAAACCCATGACTGACAATCATTGCAGGATATTTTTTATCCTCTATAAATTCATTGGGCAAATACTGCATCCCCCGAATTGTCAAACCATTTCTTCTGCAAGTAAAAGCATCTTCCCGAATTCCCATATAATACCTCATCATATCTTATTTTTATATCTGAGCATGAAATATAATCCCCAATCCTGGTCATTGGCATATGGGTCATAATATCCCCCTTTTCTGCCATTCACCGATACCGGATAAACATATGCACAGGACGCGCTTCCATCAGGCATAAACATGCTTAATGTCCCTCTGTACACCGCTTCACATTTTTTCATATATTCCTTATTTCCTGTAAGCCTTATATAATTATAATGTTCCCCATACTGTACCGTTTCGTCTTACACCACTGCGTCGTCCTTTGTATAGCTTTCCAGAGAATTTTCCTTTACCTGAATACATATAAAACCAATGGAAGTATCCTCTGCTGCAAAAAATTGACGCTTTGCCGTTGGAGAAATGCGGACCCAATCCCCGGCCGCAAGCGCTACAGTCTCCCCGTCAATGACAACTTTCCCTTTTCCAGAAAGAATCCCATAGATTTCTTCATTATTTTTATGGGCATGGACAAAAGGCACACTTGCACCTGCCGGAAGATTGTTTATACTTATTTCTGCTCCAGTCAGGGAAAGCTTGTCATGAAGTTCTATTCTTGCATCCGCCGCTACGCTTACTTTGTTATAATTTGCCATAATCTTATCTCCTTCTGTTGTAATTATTTTTGCTACAACTATACTTATATCACCTTTTTGTTGTAATGTCAATAGTTACATCATTTATTTTTATGCAACGGTGGTGTCTGATTACTTCATGGGGTATTTTTATCTTATTGCTATTAATTTTTGCGTATCATTTATGACATCCTGAATTGTAACGGCTTCCATTTCCTGTTCCATTGCCTTTTGTATTTTTTCAAGTCTCATATCCAAAATGGAATGAATGTTTTTACCCACAGGACAAAGTTGATTGGGATTATCGTGAAAATGAAAAAGTCCGCTTTCTTCCACACACTCCACCGCATGGTATACGTCAAGTAATGTAATTTCATTTAACGGCTTTTCCACGTCCGCTCCCCCGCTGCCCCGCACAACACTTACAATTCCGGCCTTCTTTAACTGCTGCAACAGTCTTCTTATCACCACGGGATTTACATTTACACTTGATGCAAGAAAATCGCTTGTCACTTTATAATCGCTTTTAAAAGTCTCTATACATATGAGTATATGAATGGCAATGGTAAATCTGCTTGAAATCTGCATATGGCATCTCCGTTTTATTGTGTCACTGTAAAAAATCTATTCTGCGAAACAGTTGGAACAAACCCTAATTATCAGTATCCGCTGTTTTGATTACATTGAAAAAGGTAGCGCCCTCCAACACCTTTGTGTTGGTATAACCGTAGCTTCTGAGCCTGTTTTGCAGAAAATATGCTCTTTTTCCCCTTTTGCAGACGAGCAGCAGTTTCTCGTCTTTGTCAAGCCCATCTATTTCTCCTTTGACCTCCGATAAATCCACCCAGACAGCGCCCGGCATGTGGGAATTGGCAACATTCACATCTATCACCCGATATCCTTCCGCCGCGCCCGCCAAATATTCCGCCGGTGTAAAACTGTCCAAATCTCCGCTTATCTTATTCAGCAACAAGTGTACCGCCTGCACAAAGGGATGAATTGCTGTGGAAAAAGGCGGCGCATATGCTAAATCCAAACAGGTCATCTGTTCCAGCGTGGCCCCAAACGTCACCGCCATTACCCCCACATCCGTCACTTTATCCACCGCACCGGGTCCTAATACCTGAACGCCTAACAATTTATGCGTATCCCTATCCGCCACCAGCTTAATAGTAAACCAAGTGCTTCCGGGATAATAGTGCGCCTTATCATCCGTTACCGCTAATGCACAAATTGGATGATATCCCTCCGCTTTTGCCTGCACTTCCGAAAGTCCCGTTCTGCCCCCTGATAAACCGGAAAGTTTTACCACACCCGTTCCCAGGACGCCCGGATAAGCATCATCTCTGCCGCCCAGCGCAAGAGCCAGCACACGTCCTTCCATGTTGGCCGATGAACCCATGGGAGACCATTGCCTTTTTCCGGTGAGACGATTTTTCACCATAGCGCAGTCTCCGGCAGCATAGACATCCGGCACATTGGTAGCCATTTGGTCATCCACCAAAATCGTCCCCTTATACATCTCAATTCCTGTGTTTTGTAAAAATTCTGTATTGGGACGAATACCCATAGAAAGAATCACCGCATCCGCCGGAAACAACCCTTTGTCCGTCCGCACCCCTTCCACCTGTTCCTGTCCTGTTATCTCTTCTAATTTTGTGGAAGTAAAGATTCTCATTCCCTTTTTTTCAAGATGTCTAACCACATAATCCGCCATTTCCGTATCAAATCCCGGCATAATCTGGGGCGCCATATCAATCAGTGTTACGGATAATCCTTTTTCCATCAGATTTTCCGCTACTTCCAAACCAATAAATCCGCCGCCAACTACAACCACATGCTTTACTTTGTCTCCAGCTATATAATCTCTTGCAGCAATGGCGTCATCCGGGGTACGCATTACAAAAACCCCCAAAAGATTGAATCCCGAAATGGGCGGTACCACCGGAGAAGCTCCCACAGCCAATACACAGGCATCATACGTATATATTTCCTCCGCGCCTGTACCAATATTGATCGCTGTAGCTTTTTTCAAATCAGGGTCAAGGGACACCACTTCCCTTTGAGGATATACAGTGACGCCGGTAAGCGCGCTGTATTTGTCCGGCGTATTGACAATCAACTGTTCTTTATCCACAATAGCTCCGCCCACATAATAAGGCAATCCACATCCCGCATAAGAAATCTCCTTTCCTTTGGTGACAATGGTCACTTCCGCCTGGGGATTGACCCGTTTCAATTTTGCAGCGGCTTTGGTCCCCGCTGCCACGCCTCCAATGATTAAAAACTTCATATATACCTCCTTGCAAATATCAATCAATTTTCCGGCAATAAAATCCTGTTTATGAAACTATATGCAATCGCTTCTATACTTCCATAAAAAAACGCCGCCCTTATCATATGTCTGTCCTTTTACCTGAGCAACCATCTAAGATTTTATTTTTGATTATATCACAGTCCCATTTGCGCTACAAGATTTACACTCATACTTTTCTGTTGCGGCATATGGCTTTCTGGCGATATCTCAGAAAATAAATAAAATCTGCTTGACAACAAGACTGTGACCCACTATAATGAACATAGTTCATATTGAGGTGATTCGATGAATACAGTTGTAACATCAAAAGAGGATATTTTGAAAACAAGCCGGAATTTGATTCAGCAAGAGGGATGGGCTGCAATCAATATTCGTTCTGTGGCGGCGGCCTGTGGGGTATCTGTAGGGTCCATTTACAATTATTTTGATTCTAAAGCTGCGCTGGTGGGTGCTGCGGTAGAAAGCATCTGGCACGAGATTTTTCATCGTCCCAATGACGGCACAGTGTTTCAGGACACGCAAGCCTGTATTACCTGGATGTACCAACAGATGGAGTATGGCTGCAAACAATATCCTGGCTTTTTTTCGCTGCACTCTCTGGGTTTTATACAGGAAGATAAATCCGATGGGCAACGGAGAATGGAACAAATCTGGCAGCATATCCTGGATGGATTGTGTTCCGTTTTAAAGCAGGATACCAGAATCAGGGCCAATGCGTTTACGGAACAGTTTAGTGCGGAAAAATTTGCTGATGTCTTATTCTCACTTATGCTGTCCGCTTTACTGCGACAGGACTATGACCCCACCGCTGTATTGGAAATTGTCCGCAGGACACTTTATTAAAATTCCACTGTATTGTGGTATTTTTTATCCCGCAAATTGAACAACGTTCACCAAAAGAAGCAGATGATGAAAGTAAATCAAAAGCAGGAATGATTTATGATGTTTGTCTATATGGGCCTGGACGCTTCTTTTCAGTGGGCTGGATTATTATTCGATTGTAACTATGGCAGCGCAATATTTGCGGCCATAGCTCAAAATAAAACATAAAGGAGAATGAACTATGCAAGCATTTGTAGAAACCTTGTTTGATGCTGTCTATCTCATTTCTGTCATTACCATTGGGCTTTTGATGATACGAGGCAGCAAAGGAAACCGGCAATTTCGTCTGTTCGGATGGATGGCTGTGGTGCTGGGCGCGGGAGATTCGTTCCATCTAGTTCCCCGCGCGCTTGCCCTGTGTACTACCGGTCTGGAGAATTACACTGTTCCTTTGGGCATTGGAAAATGGATTACTTCCGTGACTATGACTATTTTCTATGTACTGCTCTATTATGTCTGGCGGCAGAGGTATAAAATCACCGGCCAGAACCTCCTTACTGCCTCCGTGTACGTTCTGGCCGGTGTAAGGATTGCGCTGTGCATGATGCCCCAGAATCAGTGGCTCAGTACCGAAGCGCCTCTCTCCTGGGGCATCTACCGCAACATTCCCTTTGCCCTGCTGGGCCTTCTGGTGATCATATTATTTTATCGCAGCGCAAAGACTCTTGGAGATAAAGCCTTCCGCTGGATGTGGCTGACCATTGTACTGAGCTTCGGTTTTTACATCCCGGTAGTGCTGTGGGCGGACGCCATCCCCCTGATTGGGATGCTGATGATTCCCAAAACCTGCGCCTATGTATGGACGGTACTTATAGGATATTTCGCTATGAAACAGGAATGTAATTAAAGACGGAACATATCCTGTTTGAGCTTTCCCATCAGCGCAGACCTGTTTGGCCTGGTCCCCATCCAAATATGAATCTCTTTCATTATGATACAGAAGCACTCTGGCGCCTGTAGATATCATTGTCTTTTTGACTTAACTCGTTTTCTACCTGCGCCAGCTTTTTCTCCAGTTCCCGAATTTTCTTCTCATCCCCGGAAGCTGACTGAATCTGCTGTTCCAACTGCTGTTTTTTCTCTTTCAGATTCTTGATTTCCCTGTCAACCTTATCGGTATCTATGACACATTTCTCCTCCGGCTTCCCCTGGCTGTTCCCGCTTACCTTTGGATCTTTGCCGTCTGTGCTTTCCCTGAAACGGTCTTCCTCTGCTTTCAGTTCTTCCGCTTCATTCACATGAGCAGCTTTTTGATTTTCCTTTCCATTTGCATGAACAGCTTTCGGGTCATCAAAAATAATTTTCCGGTTGCCGCTCTCATCCCAGCCCATCCGATACAACCCAGCAGGCTCTTTCCCGGATTTTTCACTGCTGATGTATTCATCCTGTGGTGCGGACAGCTTACCAGAGCTTTTTCCCTCTACAGCCTTCTCTGCTTCCTTTGCCTTTTCCCACCTTCCAGCGGCCTGTTTTTCCTTCACCTGTTCCGCGTAGTCAGTTCCGAAATGATCATAGTTTCCATTAATCTGCATTGCCATAAATATGTTTCTCCTTCCATTTGATTTTGTCAGGTGTTGGCTTTTCCATCGCCTTGCGTCTGCCTGCACAGACAACTCCCTTTTTCTTTTTTCGTCTGTAGAAAGCAACCTATTAATCCATTTGTTGTAGAATACTTTCTGGACGCTGTGGGATGATCAGCAGCACATGAAGGACAAAGATATCCTCCTTTGTCTCAATACTCATGGCTCCGCCATATTTTTCTGCTACCGCTTTTACATTCGACAGGCCCGTCCCTTTTTTGAACACACCTTTTCTATGGAAGCTGTTCTCAACCTGAATCATAAGGAAATCCCCCTGTATACGCCCTGACACCTGGATATATTTTTCCTTGCCAGCATCTAAACTCTTACATGCGCAGATTGCATTGTCCAAAGCATTAGACAAAACAATGCAGATATCAATGTCCCGCAAGCTGCAGGGATATGGCAGAAGGAGGCAACAGTCCACGTTAATCTCCATGCTTTTTGCAATCCCCAGTTTGTTTCCCACCAGAATATCCACTACCGGATTATTGGTGCTGCAGGGAAAAGACATTTTCTCCGCCATATTGTCCATATCCTCAATATAGCTCACAGCCTGTAACTCCATAGCACAACAGCATGATTTCAGTCGTCAGCACTGCATACAAAAGGGAGGATTTGATATCCGAATGACAGACCAGTACCCCGCACGCTGTAAGAAGAAACACAATCACCAAGAATCCAATGATTGTTCGCACCGGAACAAAATTGTTCACAATCACTGCACATACCGCAAACAAGAAATAAAAAGGAGGCCATAGTTTCTTTTTCAGGCTTTTTACCCGCCTCACTTGTATCACCTCTTATATATTCTTCATATACTGCAGAACAACCTGGGAAAACTCCTTGCTCCGCAGCCGTGATACAGGAACCTCCCCGCCGTTATCCATATAGGCAGTCCCGTTTTTATAGCCTTTTAAATGCTTCAGATGAATAAGATAGCTCCTGTGGCATCGAAAAAAATGATTGTTCAGCTTCGTTTCCAGATTTTCAATTCGTTCATAATAATCAACAACCTCGCCGGAAACCAAGTGCAGATATATTTTCCGGTCTATAATCTCACAAAAGACAATTTCATCCTTTGGAATGATGCGACCCTCATATCCCCTTTGCACCAGAAGACTGTCTTCGCTGGCGTTTTGCATGGAAGCGTAAAGGCGCTCCATTGTCTTTTCAAACTGTTTTTCATCCACCGGCTTGACCAGATAATCGTAGGCCTCTACCTCAAAAGACTGGAACACCATCTCTTTCAGTACTGTGATAAAAATCAGAAAGCCATGGAACTTATTTTGTCTCAGTTTCCTTGCCGTTTCCATACCGTCCATATCCTTCATCTGAATATCCAGAAACAGTATATCGATCTGCCCATCGTAGTTCAGCAACTCTTCGCCGCTTAAAAATGTCCGCAAATGGATCTCTTTGTTTTTTTTAAGGAAAAAATTGGAGACCATCACCCTGAAATGGTCGGACATATGTTTTTCATCATCACAGATTGCAATATGGATCAATACGCCACCTCCTCGTCATTGCATAGGCAGATATTTTAGTCTGCCCAAAATATGAAAACAATTTTATTGCTGTGAAATGCTTTTGGATTGCCGTGAAATGCTGTCCCTACTCTCTTTCTTCGTAACCACCATATGGCTATCCCGACCATAAAAGCTGACTACTACAATTCCTTCCATAACCCTCTCCATCAGAACCGAACTCAGGATTGTCATGGAAATAACAAAAACAAGCGCTATATATAGCAACGGCTGCAGTTCCAGACAAACTGCCTTGCATATGTGATATTGAATACAGAAAAAAGGTATCTTCATTGCTCTGTATATACTCACCGCCTCCTGAAAAACCAAACGGAATCATTTTCGCAAAGAAATAAAATATGACTGCCACAAAATATAATACGCTCCCCACTCCGAACGCCGTGATAATCCTCGTCAGATCGAGCTCCTTTTTCCCATTTTTTGTGGACAGGCAAAGTTCCTTCATCTTAGTCTGTGCATCGTCAGCAAAGAGCGGCATTATGATGATGAATATCATGAGCAAGCTAAAAGGTATAAAACTGCCCATGTCATGGTTCAGGATTTTCCATCCTTCCGCAAAGCCTACCCTTAATTTGGTAAGTTCCTCTGCTCTCTCCATAAACATCTCTTTTTCGGTTTCCGTATAAATAAAATTACTATTCTCATCCGGCCTCCGTTTTATCGTTCTTAAGCGGTTTTCAAAAAAGGAATTAATTTTCCCATCCGCTTGCCACAAACCCATCCCTGTCCCACAATTCATAGCTCTTCACCGCCTGATAGCTGCTGCTGATCGACAATATAAGGATAACAACAAAAAAGACAATAAGCAATTATGTTTATGGTGATAAGGAAGTATAGAAACCAACTTATCATCAACGCTGACAAACAGGGTGCAATAAAGGCAGAGAGTAGGATATAGTCTTGCTCTTTGTCTTGCTCTTTGCCTTTCTCATTTACTTTCTACGCTTAAAAATATTATGGCATAAACCAATAAGCGCAACTATGAATATACCAAATTGAAACATATCAGCATATGTGACCATATAGTCTGACGATCGCTTCATCACGATAACCGATGAAGTAATAAAGCAATAAAACTTCTCGTCTTAATTCCGGCAATCTCGATAATGCCGTTGCTAACTGTTCATCATCAACGATAACTCCCTTTCCCAACACAAGAAATACGGTCGGCTTGTCCTGCTTTTCAAAGTAGTTGTCCATAGCAGACGGTTCAAAATATCGTTCTGACATCAGATAGTCAAGGGATATTTCTCGTTCTTCTTTCCGCTTCAAATCCCGCCATGCGTTCATGGCTTCATGGCGCAGGACAATCTTACAGAACGCATGAAACACATACTCGATATGCTCCATGAATTGTTTAGAATATCTCAGTTTCTCTCACCCCCTTTCTTCCCAGTAGGGGGCTATTACAACAAAAACCCATGTAGAATATATCCGCATGGGTTCTTGGGTAATATGAGTTATTAAGACATACT
>JAAWCE010000124.1 GCA_022793065.1 Lachnospiraceae bacterium | reverse complement strand
TGCCGTCGCGCAGCGACTTAATGAAGGCTCGTAGGCGCATGAGAGTAGATTTCATGAATGTTCTTTTTCATGAAATCTACCTCTCCTGACCTATGCGCCGAGAGAACTTCATTCTTTAGTGCCGTCGCGCAGCGACTTAAAATAGGAGGACTGACTATGGAAGGTGAGAAAAGAAATCTCACATTTAAAGATTTTTGCGAAATCTCGGAAGAATTTTCATTGTGTATGAACGACTATCTATATGTGTATGACATTCCCGGCGATACCTATTATATCAGCGCCAGAGCTCTGAAGCGCTTCAATATTCCATCCAATGTATTTCATGATGTGGCCAATACCATCAGCACATTTACCTATTCGGACGATATTCCCTTACTTTTAGAGGATATGGCGGAAGTAAACTCCGGCCGCAGAGACGAGCGCAATTTAGAATATCGTTGGATTGGGCTTGACGGTTCCCCTGTGTGGATTAATGTAAAAGGACGTATTTTAAAATCCTCCGACGGCGTGGCCCGTTTGATGATCGGCTGTATTAATGAAATCGGCAAGCGCCAGAAAGCAGATAACGTAAGCAATCTGCGAGGAGAATCTTCCCTGGAAGAACATTTGAAGCTTTTGGGTTCTTCCTTAAGCGACGCCATGTTCCTGAGAATCGGTATTGACGATTTTAAGATTATTAATGAACGTCACGGTTCCGACTACGGTGATTTCGTACTGCGGGCCGTTGCTGATTGCATCAAGCAATGCTTAGGCCCCATGCAGTCCGTCTATCGCATTGTCTCCGACGAATTCATGATATTGGATTTGTCCGGCGCCAACTATGACGACATGAATCAACTTTACCATAACATTCGCTCCGCTGTGGACAGCATCATATCCCGTGAACAGTACAAAGCTATTTACACCATATCGGCCGGGTTGCTGTCCCTGAACGACTTGGCGCCCGAAGACGCACAAAATTATAATCAAACCATGAAATTCTCTGAATTTGCCCTGACGGAGGCAAAAATCAGGGGCAAAAATCAGCTTTACTTTTACAAAAAAGAAGATTACAATACCTTCCTGCGCACGCGGTATATCCGCAGCAGCCTGCGAAAAGCTCTGGAAGAAGACTTCAACGGTTTTGAACTATGTTTCCAGCCCATTGTAGTTTCCACAGACGGAGAACTGTTCGCCGCCGAAACTTTGCTTCGGTTCCATACACAGACCGGAGAATATGTGCCTCCCCTGGAACTGGTGTCCATTCTGGAGGAAAGCGGCCTTATCATCCCTGTGGGAAAATGGATTATAAAAAACGCCTTGGAAATGTGCAGAAAATGCCGTGAGCGATATCCTGATTTTGTCATTTCCGTGAACCTTTCTTATATTCAGTTGTTGAAAAGTCCTTTGTATGAGGATATTGCCGAAGCATTGGAAGCAGCCCAAATGCCTCCCACCTGCCTGATTGTAGAATTAACGGAAAGCGGCCATCTGGAAAATACCCCCGCCGTACAAAATGTATGGAAAAAACTCAAAAAACTGGGCGTGAGCATTGCTCTGGACGACTTCGGCACCGGATACTCCAACCTGATTAACATTGGCAATCTTCGGCCCAACATCATTAAAATCGACCGCAGCTTTACCGTAAAAGCCCTGCGAAACGATTATGAACACGAATTGCTGATACACATTATCAAAATGGTTCACAGAATCGGTTTGAACCTGGTGGTGGAAGGTATTGAAACCCATGACGAACTAGAGAAAATCAATGAACTGAATCCCGATTATATTCAGGGCTTCTATTACAGTAAACCCTGTCCGCCGAAAGAATTTGTACAAAAATACCTGACGGCAGAAATCATTACGGAATTCCAGGAAGGAAATGCCCATGAAAGCTTATGATATACCCGAAGCCACCGGCGCTTCCATACGTCCGGAACAGCTGCATAAAGAAAATGTCTTTCTAATCACGGATTTCGGCGCCTCCACAGACGCTCTCCCCATGGACAATACCAATGCCATCAATGCGGCTATCTGCGCCGCTTCCGAAAAGGGAGGCACTGTGGTCATCCCACAGGGAACTTTTTACACCTATACCATTTTGTTAAAAAGCAACGTGACGCTATCTTTGGAAAAAGGCTCCGTCATAGCCGCCGCCAAAACGGATATTGTCCGCTTCTATGCACGGCAAAACGGAGAAGGGGGCAATTATGAAGAACCTGAGTGTAATCCTTATGTGGGAATTCAAGACCACGGACACTCTTACTTTGCCAACAGTCTGATATATGGATGTGATCTTGAAAATATCATGATCTGCGGAGAAGGCCTGTTTACAGGCGGACGGTTTCAGGAAGAGAACGGCCTTCTGGAATATGTACTGCAGGGTGCAGATCCGCCGGAACCTGACTCCCGACTGCAAAACGGCCATAAGGGAGAATGGTTCGGCAATAAAGGAATTGCCCTGGTTCGATGCAGGAATATCGTTTTACAAGACTTTTCCTTTACCATAGGGGGACATTTTGCAATCATCGCAGAGGGCTGCGAGAATTTATATGTAAATCACATTCTGATAGACACCACCAGGGATGGTTTTGACATCGACTGTTGCCGCGACGTCACTGTGCGCCACACGGTCTGCAACTCCTTGACTGACGACGGCTTGTGTATGAAAGCCTCTTTCGGCGCCGGCATCTTTAAGCCGCTGCAAAATGTGCTGATTGAAGATTGCACTGTCAGCGGGTATGACGCCGGCAGCGTGTACGCCGGAGCATACACCAGAGATAAATTGATTGCAGCAGACCGCTGCGGTCCTACCGGCCGGGTAAAATTTGGCACCGAATCCACCTGCGGCTGTCATCAGGTCACGATCCGCCGGGTAAATTTTGACCGTTCCAGAGGATTTTGTCTGGAAGCGGTGGACGGTTCCTCTTTGACGGACATTATATTTGAAGACTGTACATTGGACAATGTATCCAGTTCTCCCATCTTTCTACGGGCGGGAGACAGGGCAAGATTTCCCGTCACAGGAAACGCGGCCTCTTCCGACTACCCTGTGACGGAAAGCGACATACGGTTGGAACAAAAACAGTGGATTCTCCCATGTGAAACTTCCTACCATTGTTATCCGGCCGAGCGGTATTCTCCCAGCTATAACCGCACCAAAACCGTCACTGTGGACGGCCATGCTTTTTTTGAAGTGATAGACGCCGAAGCTCCGGTACAGTACAACCCGGCAAATTATGAACAGCGGGAGGGACATTATTACCTGAAAACCTGGCAATACACCCACACTTCCTCTGAGCCTGGGGCAACTTCCGCCGTAACCACATGGGGTTCCTATGAAACAGACCTGACACGGGAAGTTCCAAAGGCAGACCTGCCCCTATATGCCAATGGCATTGGCTGCCGGAATATGGCGTCCGTGGAAAACGTACTGATTCGCAATGTAACTGTTACCAATGCAGACCCCCGCTATCCTATTCTGTTAATGGGATTGACGGATTCCCACCTGAAAAATATAACCTTGGAAAATGTCTCCGTGGAATACAGGGGCGGTCTCTCCATGGAACATGCCACAGAACAGCGTCAGCTCAACACGCTGTGGAGTTATTCTCAATACCATGCTTCGGAACAGGTACAGAACCTTCCCTGGCTTGTAAACACCTTCTTTCTCAAAGAGGAAGGACTTCTGCCCCGGATGGATTGGGACGCCGCCAAATCTTGTTGGAAAGAAAATCCCTATAATGTGCCGGAGCTTCCGAATGTATATCCCGAACCCAGCAATTGGGGCATTTTGCCGGCCTACGGCCTTTTTGCAAAACATGTGGACGCCCTGACGCTGCGCAATCTATCCATGACTTGCAAAATACCGGACAAACGGCATATATGTGTATTTGATGATGTGAACAAAGTTTCCATAGACGGACTGAACGGGTACTGCGGGGAAGAGATCTCCCCAATCGCAGTAATCACGGATCACTTCAGGCGGCATACCAACGCAGAAAATGTACCGGAGCAGCCTTATTTTACCACCAATGTGACAGGGCTTGAAATTTTGAATCCCATAATCCCCTATAACACCTATTCCAAAAAGGAGGCCACGGCATATCCATCGCTGATTCAGGAAGTAGAAATTTTCGCTCCCGCTCCCGGTACGCCCCAGGACAGCCTTTATCCTTATCCAACCGTGCCCTGTCAGGAAACAGGCTATTCCTACGCCATAGATACGGACGATTACCCGCTGCCTTTGACAGTCCACCGCCCCTTTATCCGCCCCATTGCACCTGTCCGTATCTCCCCTGGGGAAACTTATGTGCTGAAATTGACAGCGCGCAATCCTGCCAGCGATATTTCACCCAAATCAGACAGCGGTATGATATACGATGAACAGGTAAAACATAATAATTATACCGTAAAAGGCATAAAAATCCCTCTTGTGTTCTCCTGTAACGCCCTGCCGGAAGGCGCTGCCTTTGATCCGGAGCATGGACAATTTACCTGGACCCCCGGAGACGGGCAGATTGGCCAGCACCCAATTACTTTTATTGTGGACGACGGCTTGATTCCTGAAAAAATCACAGTTCAAATTACAGTAGCGCATTAGAAAATTGCATAAAAACCGGCATGATAAAAATCACGCCGGTTCTTATGTAGCGATATAAAACTAACATATTCCTAAGCATTGCCTTCCGCAATCATCCGTATCTGCTCCATATCAGACATCAGTTCCCTGGAATAGATCTCCGCTTCCCGATAAACCTGCTCCGCCTTCTGATAATCCCCGCTTTCCAATGCCCCAATTACTTCCTCGCCAAATTTATGAAAACGCTTGTGCTTACCTCCAAGAGCCGCCCAAATGGGGACTACAGCCGGAATTGCCGGGGTCATAGCATAATAGAAATGTCCAAACCCGCATTTAGAATCATCCAACTGCAGCGGAATCACCTCACGTCCCTCCACCATCTTACGGAGATTTTCAATCCATGTACGATGCGCGGTTATTGCATTCTTCATATATCCCGCAAATTCCTTATTCTCCAGATGGAAAAACGCATCCTGAGACAAATTTCCCATCTGTTTCACTGTGGTGTCCAATGTCTTTTCTATACTCGCCACCGGTTCCGTTGACTTCTTCAAATCCTGGCTCACCTGACGCATAAAATTCGTACTTTCCACCAACTGGTTTTCCATTTCCAGCATGGAACTGCTCAATTCCTCGCTGACTGCTGCAATGTTCGCCATGGACTCGTTTACTTTTGACACATGATTCTGATTCTCTTCATTTAACTGCCATACCTGGTCAATGCGCTCCGTCATTGCGCCCAGGGAATGAATGGTACTGTTCACACTTTTCACTGTGTTACCGGAAGCTTCTTTGATGCCGCTTACAAATTCCCCCATACTTCCCGTCAATTTCTGTGTCTCTTCCGCCAACTCACGAATTTTTCCGGCCACCACTGCAAAACCTTTTCCTGCCTCCCCAGCACGGGCCGCCTCCACAGAAGCATTCAACGCAAGTAAATCTGTCTGCAAAGAGATAGAACCAATTCCTTTGATCACCTTATTCATATTCTCAATGACCTGAATCAGTTCATCCATGTCCTTTTGCATCTGTTTAGACACCACTATGGTTTGTTCGGATAACTTTTTAATATTAGTCAGTTCATTCTGACTGGATTCAATTTTCTCGTATACTTCTCCCGTTTCCTCGGAAACTTTGACAATGGTATTGGTCAGCTCCTCATGTTGGCTGTTGCTTCTGCCGCCCGCACCCGACCCAAAAATAGTCACAGACGCTCTCTCCACTTTCTGAGAAATGTCCATGATTTTCTCCGTCTGATGCTGCATGGTCAAGTCAAGAGAACTAATTTGCATGACCGCCTTAATATTCTTTTCAAAAATCTCTGCGAACTGCCTCCTGCCCTTTACAAGTCTCTGATAAATTTCTTTCAATTCAGGCACCGCAGAATAATCTGTTTCCTTTAACTGGGAAACTGCTTTCATAAGCTTTGCTTTATTTTGTCCAATTGCCATCTCATACCTCATTCTCTCTGCCCGTATGTGCGTGATAACATCTGTTTCGTTTCTCCACACACACCAAAGCATTCATTTGCTTTCAGTACTATCATAATATGAAATTTTACGCCGTTTGGCAAGTGTTTTTATAAAATAAAGAATCATATACCCCGGATTATGCTTCCACCTTATTTTCCTGGAACATTTCTTTAAACAAAATGTAAAAGGCTACGGTGGAAATCATTCCTGCTCCCCATGCAAATTCAAACATGCCAAACACTGGGGGAATCAGCACAATGAAAAGACAGGTCCATTTTGCCGCGCTTTTCTCCCGTACACCCTGACCATACAGCCTTCCGATTCCCCACCAGATAAATATGATAAATAAAATCATTACCGGATACCCAAAATTAATTCCATAGTCCAGATAAATATTATGAGTATCCTGAATCCAATGCGTAGCCGTAAGTTGGAACCCTTGTTCATCATAAGGCATTCCCCTCAGGGATAAGTGTGTGACGTACCATTTATAAATCGTATATCTGATTAAGAAAGCGCTTTCTCCCTCCTCGTCCGTCAACGCCGGAATTTTATCCGGGTCTGTCTCCGTTTCCCCATAAGAAGCCAGGTCGGAAGGGACATAATCTCCGCCGGATGCAACCAGCAGAGCCGGATTGGCCTGGTCCATACGTTCCATCCCCTGCATATTCTGCAGCGAACTTTGAATATCCCCCACCCTCCCTAAGGCGCCGGCCATCATTTGTTGAAATGTAATAAATTTTTCGGAATTACGTTCATCCCAGGAGTGTACCCTCTCTTCCGAATACCCCTCCTGAAAATAGAACAGCACATGGGGATGGATGGTTGGAATATAACGTACCGCCAGATAAGTCGTTGGCAGCAATACAATAAATATGCCCACCATAAGCAAACCTGTTTTGAAAAAAACTTTCTTCTCTGTGATTTTACAGTAAGCTTTGAGGAAAACCAGCATGACAACAAACACTGCCAGATACCCGGAACGGCACATGGTCATAAAGATAAAAGCACAGCAGGCGCCCGCCATCAAAAAATAAAATGCCCGAATCCACTTTTTCTCATTTGCCTTCGTCACCAGAAGAATCTTTGCCAGAATTGCCCCAAGGCACAGGCATAGGAACATGCTATTGTGGTTTGGGTTGCAGAAATTACCATAATAGCGAAGCCTGTCATAGGGCCGAAACAAAAGCGAATGTGCCTGTATGACAATAAAGCCCAAAATAATACCGTTTACCACTCCCTCAATCACATTTTCACGCTGGGAAGGCGTTTGTTTTGTCAGATAATAACACAGAAACAAAATAAAATAGCACAATGGCCACAAATACTCGCTTCTGGAAAAAATCATCAGAAGCATCATTGCAGCCCATATAAAAAATAAAGGCCGGTAGAATGTGGGGCGATATTTCTCTATGAAAAAAGAAATGATTGTATGAATGATACAATACCCCATAAAAAACATACCAATAAAAATTACTATGGTATCTGCGGCAAGAAAATCAAGCCTTTTCGCAATTGCCTGGGGCAGAAGAAAGATTCCCAACACCACACCCAACACAGTCCAGATCAAATACGGGATTTTGTACCTGACAAAGTCACTCCACTTATAATTTGTACCTATAATTACGGCCATCACAACGCCCAAAAGGT
Organism: Lachnospiraceae bacterium; assembly: GCA_022793065.1. Classification (GTDB taxonomy): domain Bacteria; phylum Bacillota; class Clostridia; order Lachnospirales; family Lachnospiraceae; genus Acetatifactor. Next base: position 4,791 of record JAAWCE010000124.1, on the reverse strand, counting down.
CTCGTGAAAGTTCTATAACACCGCTATTCCATTTTACCGTCTGCATCCGTTGCGTACCGATACAAACCGCCAAGATACATAACGAAACCAGAAATCTTTGTATCTTGTCCTGATTGGCAAACTGTTTCAGATTCTTCATGTTCTCCTTCTCCTTTTCTTGCCCACACTCAAATAAAAGCCCTCTATAAAAACCATCACTATCCCTGTGCTGACGGCAATAACATCTTAGCATACGCCATCCTAAAAATCAAGTTTCCCCCATACCCCTGTTTTCAATGTCCTCCTTAATTACTTTGACCATTTTTCAATGGAATAAACCCATTATGATCACATGCGCAAAGCGCATGGAACCTGGTTATGTTATTCCATGCGCTTTTCCCTCATTCTCTATGTTTTACGCTGCGTCATATCATCCGAAACTTACAACATCAAATTCCCTTCTATCCCCTCAAACTCCACCACGCGCTGGCTGCCATCTTTCATTTTGAGTTTTACAGGCCCGTAACTGCCGCAGCCCTCCTGGTCCGCATAAATAATCTCACTGATAGGGAACAACTCTTCCTCCGTAAAATCTTCATGAGACTCTTTTGTAATCACCTGAGAAATTAATATATATGGTTCAAACCCTCCATACTGCTTTTCCCGCTTCATGGACGCATAGACCACAATGGATTTATCCGAATCCGGATTGGTTCCGTTTCTATGCAGCAGAGCCAACTGACGCCAGCCATCATAAATAGTCATAGCCATCTGCTTCTCACAGCCTGTTGCATCCTTCCCTTTCAGAATAACGGCTCTGGCGTTTCCACAAGACTTCTCCATAACTTCCGTCCCATTGTCCGGGAATCCGTATGAACCTAAGGTCAAAGATGCCGGCACCTGGTGAAGCCTCAGCTTATCCACACGCATAATGCCATATGCCACAGGGAAATCCGCCAAATTGATTGCCTGTATCCAATGACATTCCCTGTCCAGCCCATAATCAAAGAACTGTCTGCGGTACAATATGCCATCCTTCTGTCCACACCAGAAGGTAACATTGGCTTTGCCGGAAACCTCGGTCTTCAAGGTCAACTGACCCTCTTTGGGTTCTTCCACATCCTTTAACACATACTGCTGCGCCTCTACCTCCGCTCCCATCAGTACTCTCTTTTCCTTCGGCACTTCCTCTGGGAAAGAAGCTTCCCATGGGTATTTGGTATTATAGCATAGTTTGGAGTAATTCCACATGCCATGTTCATCCCCCTGGTTTTTCAACACCTTCCCCGTCCGCAGAATAGTCTCTCCGTTGGCCTGATGATTGGTGAAGCAAAGGGCCGGACCGTTTAGACATGTTTCTTTGATTTCCTGCCCTTTCATAGCATCCCAGGTTCCATTGTTTTCCTTTGCCGTCCAGAATGGATGCTCTGCCGGAAGATGCAGACAAAGAAAAGCCTTCCCCAGCCAAAACGGTGATTCCGCACAGGAATACCCTTGCACCAGCGGAGAAAACTGACCATAAAATCCCAGCGTGGGAATCCCATGATATAAAAAGTCTTCTCTGCCTAAAAATTGCATTAAGGAGCCGGAAGATATTCTCCTTGCCCTTCCAGGGTCCGCCTTACTGCTATGCAGCATCAGATTCCCGTCAAAGGCGCTGGTAGCCGCATTTCGATAGATATTACTGCGTCCCCACATATTGGTCCAGCCATCTCTGTCAAAGAAATCCCCATATGTTTCCATCAGTTTATTAGAATTTTCTTCAAATCTAAGCGCAATCTCCGGTTCATGTTCATATCCATACCAAAGATTCCAAATAGGCGCATACACATTAAATGCCCAGCAGGAATAATAATCAAAGGAATGGCCGTCCCGATACCAACCATCTCCCACATAATAATTCAAAATTGCCTGTGCATGGTCGCGCATGATATCTTTTTGAATTGGGTAGCCTTCCATGTGCAGAAAAGCCATATCCAACATATTAAACAGCCGCCAGTTCTGAGGCACGGTATTTTCATGGGCATAGCCTTCCAAAAGCGCCGCTATCACATCTTTCTCTTCCTTTGTATAGGCAGCCCATATCTGCTCCCGGCTGACCCACAGGCATATAACCAGCGCACAGGTCTCTACCGTCTGTTGAAATGTCTGAAACGGATTTACATGCCCTGCAATATCCTGTTGATCCGCATATGTGCCTACATAGAGTGGGTCTCCTTTGGTACACACTCGAAGCACCTGGTTCTTATAGTATTCAGCCATGGAATATCCGCAGATTTCCAAATCCGGAATGTTGGAAATCATAGGCGCCGCTATAAAAAAAGAGCGTGTCAACCCTTCAAATACCTCTGCTTTGCGCTCAATGGTCTGTCTCTCTTCCGGCGCTTTTAAATGCGGATATGTAATTTCCGTCTCTTTTCTGGGCATGACAACCGGCTGTTGGAAATCCTCAATATGCTGAAAAATTCCCTCCAGCATATACCTGCCCGCTTCCAGCCAGCTTTCTCTGGTCAACCCCGTATATGGGCTTAACTCAAAATCCAATGACTTAGGTTCAAATTTCATAGTTACACCTCCTTGCCCGCCTCCAGCGGGCACTGCTTTAAATATACTGAGAACAATTTATGGTCACGGTTACTTCCCTTACTTTTCCTTGTACCGTCAATACTTCCCTTTTGAATTCTTTTTCCACGAACTATATTATATCATTAACTGCCAAATCTTACAATTTTATTTCATAAAAGTTTTTTACCTTTTTACAAGTACAACTGCCGAATTTTTCATAAAAATACCTCCAAAGAGACCTGATATTTTAACCGGTCTGCTTTAGAGGTATTCCGTTACATGTCATATTCTTAAACTTAATATTCCAAATATGCCCCTTTCATTGGGCTGGCCGCATGTTCACTGAACAGTCTGAGCACTCCTTTTTCATATTTGACCGCCCTTGGCTTCCAGTTTTCCCGCCTTTTTTGCAAAATCCGGGCTATTTCTTCCGGTGTTTTCTTTTCTCCTTGAATACCAATGATATTCAGCTTCCTCTCCATCACATCAATTTCAATCAAATCTCCCTCTTCCACCAGGGCAATAGGGCCGCCTTCCACCGCCTCAGGACTGCAATGACCGATCACCGGCCCAGTAGACGCACCTGAAAAACGGCCGTCAGTAATTAAGGCAATACTTTTCCCCAATTCTTTATCGCTGCTAATGGCTTCCGAAGTGTAGAACATTTCCGGCATACCGCTCCCTTTTGGGCCTTCATAACGAATAAACACAGCGTCGCCCTTCTGCACTTTATGCTTTAGCACTGCATCCAAACACTCTTCTTCACTGTCAAAAGGTTTTGCACGAAGTACTGCCTTAAACATTTCCTTAGGACATGCGGTATGCTTGATCACCGCGCCTTCCGGGGCAAGATTTCCTTTTAAAATGGCTATGCTTCCGTCCTTGCCGATGGGATTGTCATAAGGCCGTATAATATCCTGTTTGGTAATGCTTATGCCATACCGCTTATTAAATTCCTGCAGCCATTTCTCACATCGCTCATAAAAACCATGACTCTTTAATTCTTCCAGATTTTCGCCAAGTGTTTTTCCTGTAACCGTCATCACATCCAAATGCAAGTGACTCTTGATTTCTTCCATAATCCCAGGGACACCGCCCGCATAATAGAAGCACTCTGCCGGCCATTTTCCCGCCGGACGAATATTTAACAGATAATGTGCGTTTCTGTGAAGACGATCAAACGTATCTCCGGTAATCTCAATGTCAAACTCATGAGCCAAAGCCGGAATATGCAGCAAACAATTTGTGCTGCCCGAAATGGCCGCATGTACAAGTATTGCATTCTCAAAGCTTTTCTCCGTGACAATATCGCTGGGACGCATATTGGGCATATACGCCAATTTCACAGCCTGACTTCCCGCCTGCTTTGCATATTCCAGCAAATCCGGGCTGGTTGCCGGCATCAGCGCGCTTCCTGGCAGCGCCAGCCCCAATGCTTCCGCCATAATCTGCATGGTGGACGCCGTTCCAATGAAAGAACAGGCGCCGCAGCTGGGACAAGCGTTACATTTGGCCCAGTTCAGCTTCTCTTCATCAATTTCTCCCCGTTGGTATTTTGCACTGTACATTCCCAACTGCTCCAATGTCAGCATCTCCGGTCCCGCGTTCATTGTTCCCCCCGGAACCACCACCGCCGGAATATTAACCCTTGCCAGCCCCATTAAATTAGCAGGCATTCCTTTGTCACAACTGGCAAGAAACACTCCGGCGTCAAAAGGCGTGGCATTGGCATGTATTTCAATCATATTCGCAATCATTTCACGGCTGGCAAGACTGAAATTAATACCGTCCGTTCCTTGACTTTCTCCGTCACAGATGTCTGTACAAAAATAACGTGCGCCGCGGCCGCCCGCCTCTTCAATCCCTTTTCTGACTTCCTCCACCAATATATCCAAATGCCCGCTTCCCGGATGACTGTCTCCAAAAGTACTCTCAATTAAAATCTGCGGTTTCTCCAAATCTTCCGGCTTCCATCCGGTTCCTATGCGCAGAGGATCAAGCTCCGGCGCCAGTTTACGCATTTCCTGACTCTTTAATTCCATTTTTTCCTCCTATTTTTAAGTCGCTGCGCGACTGCACTAAAGGGTGAGTTTTTTCGGCGCACACACAGGAGAGACAAATTTCATTCGTAAGTAATCTCATGAAATTTGCTCTCGTGCGCCTTCACAACCTCACCTGTCCAGCTTAACATTTTTAATAAATGGATTGACATTTCTTAGCTGGACTATTCCAGTTCCGCATCCGCCC
>JAAWCE010000047.1 GCA_022793065.1 Lachnospiraceae bacterium | reverse complement strand
ATTTCGGCAGATTATAATTCCCCCTCTCAATTATACCACACTTCTGCTTTATCTGTGCAATATAAAGATTACTTACCTTTAGTCCACTATGTTCCAACACATAATCCTTGATTTCCTCATAGGTGGCTTTTCTCTCCGCAGCCGTCAAATCAAGCTTGTCCATCTGAAGCTCCACCTCGATATGTTGGTCTGAATGAAGTTTGGACAATAAGCATACCGTCTCCACATGCACCGTATGCCCGAACTGGTCCACTCCCCTTACACGCTTCACTTCATACCCACCCTTACATAACACCTTCAAATCTCTGGCCAAAGTAGCCGAATCACAACTCACGTATACAATCCTTTCCGGCCGCAGCCGCAGCATTACTTCCAGGCATGTCCTATCACAACCCTTTCTAGGCGGATCTACCACAATCACATCCGGCGGCGTCATAACCTGCCCGTGGGCCAAACCAAACGCTTTCGTCTCCACATCTTTTTCTTCCATCGTTTCTTCTGCATCTCCTACGCTCCGGCAGAAACTTTGCAGTATATCCTCGGCCTTTCCCACATAGAATTGTGCGTTTGTAATTCCATTTGCGGCGGCATTTTCTTTGGCGTCTTCTATTGCCTGGGGTACCACTTCGACACCATAGACTTTGCCCGCACTTCTGGCAAGAAATAACGAAATTGTCCCTATGCCGCAATATAAATCCCACACCGTCTCCCGCCCGGTAAGCGCCGCATATTCCAAAACCAGACTATATAACTTTTCTGTCTGCATTGGATTTACCTGATAAAAAGACAAGGGAGAAATGTGAAAAGTCAGCGCCTCCCCCGTAAAGGGCTCACCTTTCCGCTTCATATCCCGTACATGAATCGTATCAGAAATCATATCGCTTCCCCATATGGTATGAATTTCTTCCCCCATAATCACGTTTGTCCGCTGCGTATTTATATTGACAGACACACTTTTCATGCCTTTCATTTCTGTCAAATCATTTATCAGTTCATTTTGTCCAGGCAAAAACTGCCCTGAACCATGCTTCTTATGTAGATTCAGAATCAAACAAACCATAATTTCCCCGCTGGAAAATCCCTTACGAATCAGAACATGACGCACCAGCCCTTTCCCGGTGGTTTCATCATATGCACTGATCCCATGTTTTTCCATAAATTTCAACACACACTCTAAAATTTGCTCATTTTCTTCCGCTCCCAGCCAGCAATTCTTGTTTGCAATTATATTATGTGTTCTTCCGGCATAAAAACCGGCAATTAAGTTTCCTTCCCTGTCAGTGCCTATGGGATATTGGGCCTTATTGCGGTAATGGTAAGGCACTTCCATCCCTACCATGGGTTCCATTTTTGCATCCACATCTTCCGGCGCAAAACCTCCAATGCGAATCAGATGATTTCTTATCTTTTCCTGTTTAAAAGCCAGTTGTCTTTCATAGGAAAGCGCCTGAATCTGGCATCCTCCGCACTGTCTATGGAAAGCACATTTTGGCTCAACGCGAAAAGGAGAAGGCTCCAAAACCTTCTCCAATCGCCCATAGGCATAATTTTTCATACATTTTACAATACGGGCTTCCACCACATCCCCAACAATGGCATCTTTTACAAACACTGTAAACCCATCCACTTTGCCAATGCCTTCGCCTTCATTTCCTATGTCCTGCACCTTCATTATCACAATATCATTTTTCCGAAATCCCATTCATACCCTCTCTAACATACCTTACTATTGTCTTTTTTCTATATCATCTTTTTCAGACACATTACAACCCCATACCACTTTCCCGCCCCATTTGCCTTTCCGTTTCCTGGTATCTGAGAACGTGTTCCAATGGCCAAGGCGTGTCTGAAAAATCATTCCCGCAGTCTGCTCATCTCATTTTAGACAGATGGCGTTTCAATTTTCTCAAGCGCGTCCGCCAATGCAGACAACTGCGCTTCATTTTCTTTCTTCATAGAAGACAAAAGTGTAACTGTATTTTCCACAAAAGCAATGTCTTTACTTTTCTCAAACATAGCCTTCATGGTCTTAGCCGCAAGCGGCGCCCAGGAACCATTTTCAATTAACCCTACAGTACGTTTCTGGAAGTTATGCCCTACCAGACGGGTAATAAAATCATTCATGAAAGGATTGATTCCGCCATCATAAGTATTGCATGCCAGCACCAACTTCCCATATCGGAATGCATCCGCCAACGCTGCCGCCATATCATCCCTTGCCAAATCATAAACGGCCACTGCAATCCCCTTTTTGCGAAGCTTATCGGCCAGATATAACGCAGCCTTCTTCGTATTTCCGTATATGGATGCATAAGCCACCGTCACTCCATCGCTTTCAGGCTCATAAGAAGACCATGTATCATACAAACCCATATAATATCCCAGATTCTCCTTCAGCACAGGCCCATGCAAAGGACAAATCAACCGAATATCCAACCCGGCAGCCTTTTTGAGCACATTTTGAACCTGCATCCCATATTTCCCAACAATCCCCATATAATAGCGCCTGGCTTCCTCTGCCCAATCATCCTCCACATCCAATGCGCCGAACTTACCAAAGCCATCGGCTGAAAACAGGATACCATCCTTCACTTCATAAGACATCATGACTTCCGGCCAATGCACCATGGGCGCATATACAAATTGCAGTTTATGCGCTCCCAACACCAGTTCACCACCGTTTGCCGCAATTACTTCCCGCTCCCCCAGCTCCAATGAGAAAAACTGTTTCATCATTTTAAACGCCTGTGGCGTGGCTACAATCTGCGTGCTGGGATATTTCTCCAGAAACAGCGGAATATTAGCCGAGTGATCCGGTTCCATATGCTGTATCACCAAATAATCCGGCTGACGTCCCTGCAGCGCCTCCTCCACATTTTTCAACCATTGCGCTCCAAATACCTCGTCCACCGTATCCATAACGGCAGCCTTTTCATCTAATATAACGTAAGAATTGTACGATATCCCATTTGGCACTCGATACTGTCCTTCAAACAAGTCAATCTCATGGTCATTGACCCCCACATATAATATATCCTCTGTTATTTTCATAATGCACCTCATTTCTCTTATATTATCATGCTAGTGTGCAGACACATTCCTATTTCTCCAAATCCTATACTTCCCTGGTTGCCCGCAGATTAGACTCAAATAACCTATTATATCCAAACCATCCTTGATTTTCCTTGTTATTTTCCAATATTTCCTTAAATGTCTCCAATTTTGCGTCTGTGTCATCCGCGTAATTTAATGCCAAAGCCTCTATCAAAGCGGGAATCTTCGGAGAACCATATTCATATTTCCCATGATGTGCAAGAATACAATGCTGTACCTGCGCAAGCAGCCCATGAGGAAACCCTTCTATTTCCTTTGCTCTTTCCGCAACCATTTGGGACCCCATGACGATATGACCCAACAACTGCCCGTCATCCGTATAATCATTTTCCGGAAACGCCGAAATTTCCCTGATTTTACCTATATCATGGCACATAGCCGCAGTCAGAAGCAAATCTCGTTTTAAGATTGGATATGTGCTGCAATAGTAATCGCATAATTTGGCCACACTTAAAGTATGCTCCAATAATCCTCCTACAAACCCATGATGAACCGTTTTTGCCGCGGAAGAATTCCGAAACGCTTTGGCAAAATTAGTATCTTTTACAAAAAAAGCCTCTAAAAGCTTTCGCAGATAACCATTCCCAATGCTTTCAATCAACCCCAAAAGCTCCTGGTACATTCCATCTATACTTTTGGAACTGACGGGCAGATACTCTTCCGGATGATATTCCCCTTCCCTGCACACCCGAATTCTTTTTACACTCACCTGAAGAGTTCCTTGAAAATTATTCACATCCCCATATACTTCTATGTAATCTAAGGCGCTGTACTCTCCAATCCCCGGATTATTGGGCTCCCAGACCTTTGCATCTATGGTTCCTGTTTTGTCCTGCAAAATAACATTCTCATAAGGTTTTCCGTTTTTTGTCACCGCAGCCTGTTTATATTTGCACAGGTATATATCAAAAACCCTGTCTCCTTCTTTAAAATCCTTAATATATTTCATTTAATTTTCCTCTCCCAATTCAATACTGAATATCATTTCTTTATATTCCCCCTCCTGCACCTGCCGCATTACCGTTACCTCCACTGTATCTTCCGGCCGCCGCTCCAGCAGGGCATTACTATAACCGCGGTAAGATCCAATGGTCGTGCCGTTGATTCCCGTTATCACATCCCCGCGCTGAATCCCTGCACGCATTGCCGGAGAATCCATGGCAACTTCCTCCACATAAGCCCCATAAGGCACTCCAAATTGTTTGTTTGCCTCTCTGGGCACATCCCCGCCAGTAATCCCCATATAAGCTACCGGACTGGCATTGGACATTTTCTGTACAATTTTCTGTAAATCGGAAATCCCAAAGGCCGAAATTACATTCTGCATATCATCATCGGCCTGATCCTTCATAATGATTCCCAACATTTTTCCTTTTAAATCAAATAATACGCCGCTGGCATTCCGGCTTCCGCAGATATCCGTCAACAACAGACCATAATTTCTGTCCGTCATGGAAAGAGATTTGGAAGAAGACGTAATCATGCCATAGCCCATAGAATTACTTACACCCATGGGACTTCCCATTGCCACCACCGGAGTTCCTGCCAGATTATGTCCATTAGAAGACCCAAATGTAACTACAGGAAAATCATCCTCTACAAATTCTTCCGGCATATCCAGCAAATCCACGGATAATACCGCCAGCCCTGTATCCTGGTCCCGCTGCTTTAACCGGGCCTCCACTATGGTCTTGTCATAGAAAGTCAGCAACAACTTTTCCGCAAATTCCAGGGATGAAAAATCTGTTAATATCAGCAGCTCCCTGCCAGTATTATATATGATAACACCCGAACACACACTCCTGCTCTCCTGTACATCCTGAAACCAGTCCACATTGGATGTCACAGCGGTAACAGTTACCATATGTCGGCTGATACTGGCAGTATATGCGGAAAGGGCGGTGTACAGCTCTTCATAACTCTCCAAATCCAAAGTCACTTCGGACAAAATCTCCTGAATCTGTTCATCTTCCAACACCACGCTTTCCTGCTCCGGAGGAGGCGGCGGACTTTCCGTGGGAATATTTTCCGCCAGCATTTCTTCTGGAGACATTTCCTGCTGGTCCTCCGGAAATACCACCAAAGGCGGTTCCTCCTCCGGGTATAACCAGTTATTAATCACAGGTTCCAGAATCAGAAAAGTAAAACAGGCAATCAGCCCAAAAATCACCGCCATCGCAGCCGTGATAATTGTTTTCCTGATAAGTTTTTTCTTATTTACCGGTTTTACTTTTATCTTCTCCATCAGAAAATCATTTTGATTATTCTGCTCCGAATCGGGCATAGTTCCTCCTATTCCAGTTCCGTCTCTCCACTGCGGTGCCCTAACCAGGGAAGAAAATTTCATCTGCAAAGTACGCAGCTAAAATTTCCTTCCGGACGCCTTCGTTCTGAGACTGTTTTTAAATTTTCTCTTGACATTTCTTAGCTGGACTATTTAAGTCGCTGCGCGACGGCACTACCAGTACCATTCCAAAACTGTTTCAAATGTTTACTTCTGTAAGAAAGCATATAACATTTTCTAAGTATACAAAACTCGGCCGCAAAAGTAAAGAGTAACTTAGTTTAATCAACAATCTTTGGCACAACTGTCGCTTTTTTGCAGATTCGGACCCCTGCAAGCATCAGCACTGGAAAAATAGTACCTGCCAAAATGCCTTTCTTCATGTCTTCTCCAAAATAGGAAGAAACCATCCCTACTATGGCAGGGCCGCCGGAACATCCCATATCCCCGGCCAAAGCCATCAATGCAAATAACGCAGTCCCCCCTTTGGGAATCGCTGTGGCTGCTTTACTGAATGTTCCCGGCCACATGATTCCCACAGATAAACCGCAGAGTGCGCAGCCTGCCAGTCCCAGAACCGGATTGGGTATTAGAGACACACATAGATAGGACATGACACACAAAATAGAACTTCCTGTCATAAACTTTTCCAAATTGATTTTTTCTCCATATTTTCCATAAAATGCCCTGGCACTGCCCATAAGAACGGCAAAAGCCATCGGCCCCGCCAGATCTCCCGCCGTCTTGCCAACCCCCAGCCCCTTTTCCGCAAAGGCGGACGCCCACTGACTTATTGCCTGTTCGCTTGCTCCGGCACATATCATCATTAGTATAAAAATCCAGAAAATCTTCTTTCCAGCCAATTCCCTCAAAGTCATCCCCTGTTCCCCTTCCTCTATCAGAGAGGCCATGGGCGCTTTCGCAAATAAAAAAACATTTGCCAACGGCAGCAATGCCCATATGCAAGCCAAAACTTTCCAGCTTCCAATCCCAAACATCTTGAAAAAGATTGTAGAAATCAGCACCACCCCCACATGCCCCCAACAATAAAAGGAATGTAACAAACTCATGGCTTTTTCCTTATGCTTCGTGGGACATGCCTCTACCACAGGACTTACCAGCACCTCAAGCAGCCCTCCCCCCACAGCGTACAATACAACCGCCGTCAGCAGCCCCGCAAATGGGTTCGGAAGCACCTGTGGCGCCACTGCCAATGTGACCAGACCAATCACTACAAAAATATGTGCCGCCATTAAGGACGCCCTGTATCCTATTTTATCCACAAATCCTACCGACGCTAAGTCCACCAAAAGCTGCATACCGAAATTCACAGCTACCAACATGGTAATTTGAGATATGGGAATTCCATACACATCCTGAAATGTTAAAAATAATAGAGGAACAAAATTATTCACAACAGCCTGAACTATACAGCCGATAAAACAGGCATAAATGGTTTTTTTGTACTTATTTTTTCCTTCTGTTTTCATCCAAGCGCCTCCCAAATTAACTTGACACACTGCTTTTTTGTGTCAACATTGTACCATAATTTCATGCGCTTTAGCGCATATGGAATCAAGAGTTGACACAATGCTTTTCTGTGTCAATATTGTACCACAAATCTCTCAAAAGAAAAATTCTTTTTCCCTTCTGTAAATTTGCATTCATGCCATAAAAGTGATATAATAACCGTACCCAAACCGCCGAAAATATCATAAAAGCGAAACTCAATAAATCGTTTTGAATCCAACAGATTAGGATACCAAACAGCAATTGCAATCAGACATATAAAGGAGTACTCCATGAATCAAAAAGTATTACAAACCTTAGAATATTATAAAATAATTGAAATGTTGGCGGCAAAAGCCAACTCTGAACCAGGTAAAAAACTGTGCCGGGACTTATCCCCTTCCACAGACTTAGACGAAATTTCTCAGAACCAGTCTCACACCGCCGATGCCATCAGCCGCCTGTTCAAATCAGGCAGCACTTCTTTCGGCAATAATAAGGATTTGGGCTATGCTATTAAATCCCTGGAAATTGGCAGTACTCTGTCCATTCCGGAGCTTCTCAAAATTGCCGCTATGCTGGATAATGTTTCCCGCATTAAAACTTATGGCAAACGTGACCGGGAAGATGCGCCGGCTGACTCCCTGGACCAATACTTTGAACGGCTCACCCCCATGAGCCAACTGGCCAATGAAATTAACCGTTGTATTCTGTCCGAGGAAGAAATTGCAGATGATGCCAGTCCCAGACTGAAAAGTATCCGCCGCTCCATGATGCAGACCAACGACAAGATTCACACTCAGCTTTCTTCCATGTTGACCGGTTCCTGCCGCACTTATCTGCAGGATGCGGTTATCACCATGCGCAACAATCGCTATTGTATTCCTATCAAAGCGGAATACAAGACCCAAGTAACCGGTATGGTTCATGATCAGTCCGCCACAGGTTCCACTTACTTCATTGAACCGGCCGCTGTGGTGGAATTGAATAATAAACTGAGAGAACTGGAACTGGAAGAAAAAGGAGAAATCGAAAAAATTCTGGCGGACTTAAGCGCTCAGGCCGGCGCCCACACAGAAGAACTGGCGGACAACCAGAAGGTTATGACTCTCCTTGATTTCATTTTTGCCAAAGCAGAGTTGGCCATGGATATGAACGCTACAAAACCTATGTTCAATGAAGACCACTATATTAACATCAAAAAAGGCCGTCATCCTTTGCTGGAAAAGAAAAAGGTGGTTCCCATTGATATCCGCCTGGGCAAAGATTTTGATTTATTAATTATCACCGGACCCAATACGGGCGGTAAAACCGTCTCCCTGAAAACGGTGGGACTTTTTACCCTAATGGGTCAGGCCGGACTGCATATTCCGGCGGCAGACCGTTCTGAATTGTCCGTTTTTACAGAAGTATACGCCGATATTGGAGACGAACAAAGTATAGAACAGAGTTTGTCCACATTTTCTTCTCATATGAAAAGCATAGTCCACATTTTAGATCACGCCGACATGAATTCTCTGTGCTTGTTCGATGAATTAGGCGCGGGCACAGACCCCACGGAAGGCGCCGCACTGGCCATAGCTATTTTGAATTATCTCCATGACAGGGGCATCCGCACCATGGCCACCACTCATTACAGCGAATTAAAAATATATGCCCTTTCCACTTCCTTTGTAGAAAACGCATGTTGTGAATTCAGTGTGGAAACTCTTCGGCCCACCTATCGGCTGCTGATCGGCATCCCCGGCAAAAGTAATGCCTTTGCCATTTCTTCAAAGCTGGGATTATCCGACCAAATTATCAATGCCGCAAGGGAGCAAATCGGGAAAGAGGATAAAAGCTTTGAGGATGTCATTGCAGACCTGGAACAAAGCCGTATCACCATTGAAAGAGAACAGCGTGAAATCTCCCGGCACAAAGAGCAAATTCGTGCACTGGAGGAACAGTTACGGCAGAAAAACGAGAAAATTGATCAGGCCAAAGACCGCATTTTAAGGCAGGCAAACGAGAAAGCCCGGGATATCCTTCAGGAAGCCAAAACTTTCGCAGACGAAACCATCCGAGACCTAAATAAGGCTGGTTCCGTAGCCGACATCAAGGAATTGGAAAAGAAGCGGCAAAAAGTCCGGGATAAGATTAATGAAAAAAATGACCGCCTTTCCGTTAGCAGCATTGAAAAGAAACAACCGGCCAAAAAAGCCCTTGATCCTAAGAAATTGAAAAAAGGAGACGACGTAAAAATTATATCCATGGGGTTAAAAGGCACGGTCAGCACTTTGCCGGATGCCAAAGGCGCACTTTTTGTTCAGTGCGGTATTATGCGCATCCAGACCAATATCAAAGATTTGATTGCGGTGGAAGATGTGGGAAACACCTCATCCATACCGCGTCATGACCGTTCCGGTTCATCAAAAATAAAAATGTCCAAAGCTCTCTCCATTTCCACGGAAATTAATTTGCTCGGCAAAACTGTGGATGAAGCGCTGCCCGACTTAGACAAATATCTGGACGATGCCTATCTGGCGCATCTGCCCAGCGTCCGCGTAGTACACGGAAAAGGAACCGGCGCCCTTCGCAATGCCGTACACAATCATCTGAAACGTTTAAAATATGTAAAGGAATATCGACTGGGTGAATACGGAGAAGGCGATGCGGGTGTCACCATTGTCACCTTCAAATAAACCTTCGGATGAGTTTAAAAGGTATCAAATAAGAAGATAGAAATTATAAAACAGGAGCAGCACCCAAATGGTAATCAAACAGAAAATATTAATTGTAGATGATGATAACAATATTGCAGAATTAATTTCCCTCTATTTAACAAAAGAATGTTACGAAACCATGATTGTAAACGACGGAGAATCGGTAATCCCTTCCATGAAAAGCTTTGGGCCCAATTTAATTTTACTGGATGTAATGCTGCCGGGAATGGATGGTTATCAAGTATGTCGTGAAATCCGAGCCAAATATAGTATACCTATTATAATGCTTTCGGCAAAGGGTGAAGTATTCGACAAAGTGCTCGGCCTGGAATTGGGCGCCGACGATTATATTGAGAAACCCTTCGACTCCAAAGAACTTGTTGCCAGAACGAAGGCGGTGCTGCGCCGTTACAAACCGGCCTCCGCCTCTTCCGGAAGTTCCGACGACAAATGTGTACAATATCCGGATTTATCCATTAACTTGACCAACTACTCCGTTTTGTACAGGGGGCAGACGGTGGAAATGCCCCCGAAAGAATTGGAGTTACTCTACTTCCTGGCTGCCTCCCCCAATCGGGTTTTTACCAGAGAACAACTTCTGGATCAGATCTGGGGATACGAATATCTGGGAGACACCCGCACCGTTGACGTCCATATCAAACGTCTGCGGGCCAAAATTAAAGATCATGCAAAGTGGAAAATTGCTACTATTTGGGGAATTGGTTATAAATTTGAGGTATTTAATTTATGAAGAAAACCCTCTATTTAAAATTTGTACTGGCATATTTTATTTTTGGAGTATTCAGTTTTATTATTGTAACCACCTTTGTACCCAGTATGACAAAAGAACATTTAATCCGCGAAAAAGCAGAAGATTTGTATGTGGAGGCATCCCTCATTTCCAACACTTATGCCCTGGGGCTGTATACCAGCGAAACGGATTTGAAAACCGTGAAAACACAACTGGATTCTCTGGCCGCTTACTTAGATTCCATTATCCGCATTATTAATCCATCCGGACGTCTGGTATTGGATACGGACCGGCCTTTGAATGTAGAAGAAGTGGTGATGATTGAAGGATTTGACCCTACGATTACCAGCGGTTCCTATTATACCATCAATCATTTTTTTAATAATTTTGACTCCGATGTGCTGAGTGTGTTTGCCCCCATTACATCCGGCTATATGGTAAAAGGGTATGTGGTAATTCACTGTGACATGACAGACATTCAGGAATCCTGCAACAGCCTGCTGAGTATTTCCTATATTACATTGGTGATCTTATTTTTGCTGTCGCTGATTATCCTGATTTTTTTTACCGAAATCGTTTATGTTCCTCTTCGCAAAATTACCTATGCGACGGAACAATATGCCAACGGAAATATGCACTATGAATTTCAGGTGGAAAGCGATGACGAAATTGGCTATCTGGCCGCCTGCCTTAATTATATGGCAAGCCAGATTGCCGGAGCGGAGGATGACCAGAAGAAATTTGTCGCCAATGTATCCCATGACTTCCGCTCCCCTCTGACTTCCATTCGGGGCTATTTGGAGGCTATGATAGACGGCACCATTCCCCAGGAAATGCACGAAAAATACCTGAAAATTGTCCTGACCGAAACCGACCGGCTTACAAAATTAACCAATAGTCTACTCTCTTTGAATAACCTGAATACCAAAGGAATGCTTCTGGATCGCACTGATTTTGAAATTAATACGGTAATCCGTGCAACCGCCGCCTCATTTGAAGGCACCTGTCGTAAAAAAGTCATTGCCATTACGTTAATTCTCACTGATGAAGAGATGTATGTGTATGCCGATATGGACAAAATTCAGCAAGTACTCTATAACCTTTTGGACAATGCCATTAAATTCAGCCACCATAACTCCAGTATTAAGCTGGAAACTTCCGTGAAGAAAAACAAACTTTTTATTTCTATCAAAGACACCGGCATCGGTATACCAAAAGACGACCTGAAATTAATATGGGATCGATTCTACAAGTCGGATCTTTCCCGCGGCAAAGACAAAAAAGGAACCGGGCTTGGCCTTTCCATTGTAAAAGAAATTATTAACTGCCACGAAGAACATATCAATGTCATCAGCACGGAAGGCGCGGGAAGCGAATTTATCTTTTCTCTGCCCCTGTCCGCCCAAAATGAGGATGAAGATTAGAACCTCCTTACATATTGCAAATGTTTCTCCATCACAAAGCCATTATCATAACTTACAATCATATTGACGAAGCTGCTGTAAAGTATTATGATAAGAAACGTATTGTCCGGGGAAACAGGTGCAACTCCTGTACGAGCCCGTCGCCGTGAGACATGGTTCTACCTTATCGGCCTTACCGGACGCCACAATCCGGGAAAATGCCATTGGAGCAAATCTGAGAAGGCTGGCCGACAAAATGTCAAGTCGAAATATCCGAACATACAAAATTCCCTATTCAATATTACCGCGAGGGCCGGTTTTGGGGAAAATTAATATTACAGGAGAGTAAGAACATGCAAACGAAACAAAAACGACACATACTGTCATCTTTCTTTTGTATGGCGCTTATTGTGGCTATGGCGCTATTTGCAACGGGATGTAACGGCAGTCAGGAAAATTCCCCATCGGGAACGGCACAGCAAACCAATGACGGCCAACAGACAACTGCCGCCCAATTAGGTGAAGGCAGCACAAAATTTGACTTTACCGTGGTGGACAAGGAAGGCAATCAAACCGCTTTTGAAATCCATACGGACAAAGAAACCGTGGGGCAGGCCTTGTTGGAACTTGAATTGATTGCCGGAGACGAAGGTCCTTACGGACTTTATGTTAAGACAGTCAATGGAATCACCGCAGACTTTGATAAAGACGGGGTGTACTGGGCCTTTTATATCAATGGAGAATATGCGGTTACAAGTGTGGATGGCACAAAAATCACAGAAGGGGATCACTATTCCTTTCAAGTGGAATAAAGATACGCAAGACGGACAGGGGGGATCTCCATGAAAATAAACACAAGAGAAATGGCTGTGTTTGCAATGCTGGGTTCCATTATGTATGCGTCTAAAATTATCATGGAAATAGCGCCGAATATTCACTTGCTGGGCGTATTTACCATTGCCTTTACCCTGGTATATCGTCGGAAAGCACTATATCCAATTTATATTTATGTCATATTAAACGGCATTTTCTGTGGTTTTGCATCCTGGTGGCTTCCATATCTGTACTTATGGACAGTTTTATGGGGCGTGGTTATGCTTCTCCCTGTTGAAATGCCCAAAAAAATCCGCCCTTTTGTCTATATGGGCGTCTGTGCGGCACATGGTTTTCTATACGGGACATTATACGCCCCCGCACAAGCCATATTATTTGGATTAAGTTTTCGGAGCACCCTTGCCTGGATTGCGGCCGGATTGCCCTGGGACTGCATCCATGGAATCAGCAATTTTTTCTGTGGAATACTGATTATGCCAATTGTCTCTACTTTAAAACTGGCTGAAAAAATCACTGGGAAAGAATAATCCGGTTTTCCCACAGAATGATGCAATTGTTTTAAGGCAGTTGCCAAATACGTCGCGTGGCAACTGCCTTACATTTCTGAAATCATACTCTATTTTATCAAATATTCTTCTGATGTCATATGCTTCCCATTTATAATTTTCCCCTTATATAATGCTATTACCACACATACAGACTTATTTTTTTACTTTTACAGCATCATACAAATTATGAACTTTGGTCTCAGGCATAAATAAATTAGATGAAACATATTGGCAAATGCATTGTTTCAGTTGTCTTGAAGCAATATCATCCCTTTCTAAGTCAAATCCACAAAATAATAATTTTGCACTGCCCGCCTGCAATTCAAACAAGGGCGATGAGGGCGTATTATCCATAAAATTTGGGACAATTTCCACCATTGGCTTAAAATCTCTGCCCAATAACGATATCTCCATATTTTTTGAATGATCCAAAAGTGTCTTCCATTGGTAATCGGGATATTTTTCCGTTGGAAAATCCTTGAATATGGGGTGGGTATCATCTATGATTGCTCCACATGGCTTTTGGGAAGGAAAATGCACCGGCGACCAAAATACAGGAATAAAACTTCCGTCCATGGGATTGTCAAAACATTCCTTTGTTACAATCCCTCGTCCGCCTGTTTCCAATATCTTTTTTAATGCTTCCGGCGTCCTGATATAGCATACCTCTTCACATTCTTCACAAGGCGCAAATACAAATACCCGCCATTGATTTTGATATCCCTGTACGTCAACCGTAACCCTAAGCTGGGTTGATTTTATTATCGTGTTTAATTCCACACAGATTTTAGGGTCTTTTGTTTTACACTGATAAAACAATTCCTCTTTGTTATAAATTTTAATATCATACTCAGGATTTTGGATTTTCTTTTCCCCAAAATCATACAGGTCAAATTCCGGCTCAAAAGTTTCATCGGTTCTATATATGCGCTTTGCCTTAAGCAGAGGTACAACGCTGTTGCAGAACTGCCTGAACGCAGCCGGCTCAATAAGACCCTTGCTGTCAAAAAATACGTCAAGAATTCCGATGGTTGCCGTACTTTGACCTGTATAATCGCATAAAGACAATAATTCAAAACCGCCGAAATTTTTCGTTCTAAGCGCCGCTTCCATATCCTCTTTATATAATTTAACAGCCAAATCCCCCGAAGCCATAATATAATCAGCTAATTTATGATATACCCCCTTTTTCATCATCTCTTCTTTGATGCTATGAAAATTCACCGGAAGCATATTTCCCGTATATTTTTCTATGATCCTCACATCAGGATAAACACAATACTGCCCTACCTCAAAAGATATCATTGGAACAGGAATATTTTTCACTGCCATAGAATAATCCAGACAAGTACTTTTTGCCGCTTCTTCCTGGATATTTTGTATACGAACGGGTGTTCCGCCCGCTTCATATGCGCAGAGATAATCTTCACACGGCATAACCGGATGGTCGAAATTAGAAGTAAGTGTATAAAGTCTGCGGTTGTCATAGGCTTTTACACAGGTTGTAATATCATTCAGTAAATCAAAATCTCCCATATTCTCATTGCCGTTTGAAAACATCATAAAAGAGGGGTGATTGCCATATGTCTTAGAGATTGTTATGGCTTCCTGCATAAAATAGGAACGATGTATGCTGTCTTCGCCCAGCTCAAGGGCGCATACATCACGGTTCAGCCACATGGGCATTTCCACCGAAAGATACAAGCCCAATTCATCTGCCGCTGTAAAGGCGGCCTCAGGGGGACACCAGGCATGAAAACGAACATGATTTAATCCATAACCCTTCACGATAAGAAAATTCCTGCGCCATATTTCAAGATCCGTCGGAGGATAGCCTGTCAGCGGATAAATGGCGCAATCAATGGTTCCTCTTAAGGCAATTTGTCTTCCATTGAGCAAAAGCAATTTGTCTTTACTCTTTATAATTCTCATGCCGAATTTTACCGATTTTTCATCTTGTACGCCATCACAAATATATCGAACATCCAGTGTGTATAATACAGGCGTAAATTCACTCCAGTATTTTATGTCGTCAATATCATACCGCACATAATCCACTTGTTTTGAATTGTACAGAGAGATATCAAACCGCTTTGTATCCAGCCTTTTCCCATCAGGCGCAGTTACACACATTTCAATGGCCCCGTTTTTATGTCCAAATGGAGAAAACACATCGGATGTTTCTGTAATTTTAACATTGATACCCTTTTCATCGGGATAAACTTGAATACTCTCCATATGAAAAATATTTTCTGCCTGCAATTCCACTCTGCCCACAATACCATTCCAATATCCCTGGGTATCAACACTGTAACCGCTTGCCATGGTATCAAGATTTAATAGATTCCTGTTATCAATACGCAGCGTAAACATATGCTTTCCTGGGGTCAGCTTATCCGTGAGATTATATATATGGGGCGCAGATAATTCGATGATTTGTCTGCCTGTTTTTTCTCCGTCAATCCATAATTCGGATGCTATGTTCACACGTTCCAGAAAAAGCCGAATTGTTTTTCCTTCAAATTCCTTTGGTATTTCAATTTCCCGCTGCAGCCAAAGAGGCGCCGCATACTCATATTTTTCTCTGGGGGCACGCACAGCTTCCTTTGTGAGCTTATCATAATATTCTCTTTTTTTGCCTATACCGTTTTCACACGCTGAACCCGGCAGCATAAAGCCGCCGAGTTCAAATGTGTCCTTGTAGTATTCTTTTTGTATCCCTATGTCGTCATAATCGGTTTGATATGACCAATTGCCGCTTAAATCAATGATTTTCATCCGCTTATCCTCTTTCACCGGTTCAGTTCTGCATCCATCCCGGCAGCTTTTCCTATTTCCTCTAACGCAGCCAACAACTCCGTCAGTCCCATATGACACTGATCCAATGCAAGACCTTTTTGGGCATATTCCGCCGCTTTTTTTACTTCCCCTTTTCCAAAATAACCCAACGCTGCCATAAACAAACAATGTACCTTGTTTTTCCTGTTTAAATCCCCGTTGAAGATGAGGAAATCGGGAAGCGATACCGCAAAATATTCAATTTTTATTTCATCGTTCCTATGCTGATTTCCATAGTCAATCAACGCCTCAAAACGCTCGTTTGCCGTCTTATTGTCCCCAAGTTCCTTCATTGCCATCGCCGCATAATACATCATCTCCGGAGGCTGGTCGTTATAATACATTGCGGAGGTAAGCGCAAAATTTCCTCTTGCCGCTAATTGAAACGCTTCTTCTGCTTTCTCTTTCTCCTGATACAACCTTCCCAACCTATAATAAATATCATTGTCCAGATTTCCAATCAATTTGCCCTCGCCCAGATTGTGAGGATAAACCAGCGCCTGCTCAAGATACTGAATCGCCGTATCCACATGGGCGGTCTTTGCCATATTCATAAGCGCAATTCTGTACTGGGCCGGTATTTTACCTTCTCCGCCCTCCCAGGGATGGAAATTATGGCTCATAATACGGTGATACGCATTTTCATATTCACCGTTTAAGTTCAAAAGCGTAATATATTCCGTATATAAATCATCACGTTTTTCAAGCAGCTCCCTATTAGCATTCATATTGTCAAGGCGGTCTTTCACGGAATAATTTAACATCTTGTAAAGACTGTCAAGTTCAAAGAATATGCGTGCGTCAGTCTGATCCATGCGGAATGATTTTTCCATGGCCGTTTTTGCTTTGTCCGCGTCATTCATCTTATTGTAATATGCAAGGGACAAATTCCTGTACACTGTGGGAAGCTTGATTTTATCCCCGCAGCTTTCCCATAAAGACACACTTTCGCTCCATCTGCCTTTGTCGTAGAACAGACAGCCAAGATAATATTTTGCGTATTCTCCACCATTATTCATGGCGTTTTTAAGTACTCCAATGTCCTCTAAGCGATTGGGAAAACAGTAAAGGCTGCTGGCTTGTTCCGCCTTTTCAAGTTCCGATTTATCGCCTGTGCACATATATCTGTAATAATGCACCATAGGTTCATCCTCAACGGGAGCAAGTTTAAGTACATTCTCCGCTTCCTCATATAAACCCGCCGCCATATAAGAGAGTGCAAGCTCAATGTAGTTATGATTCTCATTTCTCATAACTTGTTTTAATTCATCAAACGCATCTTTTGTGAGCCTGCATAATTCATAACGACAGCCGTGGTCCAGCGGGTCAATTCTTCTCGTTTCCTCCGCAAAAGCAATCCCTTCGTCCATTCTCCCGGTTAAGCGCAAAAGCACCGTCTTAAGTGTTCTTGCTTTCAGATTGTGCAGTCCCTTTACAAGGGATTTTTCTATAAACGCAAGCGCGTTCTCATATTCACCGTTCATTGACTCTATGCACGCAAGCTGATAAAATGCTTTATCCTGCATATTTCCATCCCATACCGCCTTATAAAATGCGTCAAAGGCTTTTTGGGTATTGCCTGTCATCTTCAATGCAAGCCCCAAATTATAATAAGGCTCGCAGTCATAAGGATTCGGATTTTTCCATGTAGAAGACTGAATCGCAGTGTTAAAATATGTTATACTCTCTTCAAATCTGCCCTGATTATATAAGTACTTTCCGTAACCATGATTCAAACGAATATCAGACCCATCCCGCTTTAACCCCTCCAGATAATACGGTTCGGGTGAATATGTGGCGTGGCGGTACTGCTCTAAATGTGTTGCTGCCAGGAACAGCTTTTCGGTTGTTTCCAGCTGATCAGGTTCGGGGATTTCCTCCGCCGCCGACGGCACAGGTTCGGTTGTTTTTACGGTTCTGCAAGAAAGTATTTCTTTTCCGTTTTTCCTGACCATACACACAATTTCTTTGTCTATGGTATTCGTAGCAACGCTTGCTTCAAACACTTCTGCAGTGTTTAAGTTTAATTGGCCCGAATAGATGATTTTTTCGTCCGCCGTAATTTCAAAATCAGCGTTTATTCCTGATGGCGTGTAGAATATAAGATCTATTTTATGGTCGCTGACCGTCATATTTACGACCACATCAGTTGAAGCATTGGATATTTCCCCCACTGCCTTATAGGGCATAAAATATTGAACAAACGACTTTTCCTCATATGGTTTTAAAAATGTAAAGTCCGGCTGATTATCGGTAAACATGCCTGTCATAAGTTCTATATACGGACCGTTTTCGTCAGTCAGATTTCTGTCCCAGGCTTTGCCGAAATCACCGTTGCCCCAGGTCCACTGCTTTTTCCCCGGTGAAACGTGATGATCGGCAATATGCAGAAGTCCGGCCTTTTTCTGATAGTCATAGTTTCCGATAAAATTGAAATCACTATGGTATGCCATATATGAAGTGGGCACAGGAATATTTTTATACCGCGAAATATCTGTACCCGGAGCGTAATTCACCTTGTAATACTCCCCGTCTGCCATGGGGAATTTTGATACTGCACGCTTGCCGTGATCCATTACCGCATGGACGTCCGGCGGAAAAATTGACTGTGTATCATCGTTTACCGCCACAGCCGGATTTGCCCACCATAAAAATGTCTGAGGTCTGTCTGTGGGATTATATACCTGTCCCTTAATTTCCAGATATGCCTTGTCAGGATAAACCGTAAAGCCCGCCATACCTTTCGTATGGAACATCTTTTCCGTTTCCCCCACCCATACGGTAACGGAGCCGTCATCATTTTCACTGATTGTATAATCTACCGGATCAAAGGTTGAAGGTCTGTGATGCTGAGGCCAATTAAACTCAATTCCACCTGATACCCATGGTCCCGCAAGACCCACAAGCGCCGGTTTTATTACCTCGTTATAATAAACTGCGTCATAGCCGTTTGTTTTATCGTAGAGACGCTGAATCTTGCCTCCTATTTCAGGCAGTATCATTACTAATATATACTCATTTTCCAGGAATATTGCGTTGTATTTCTTATTCACTTTTGCGTCCGAAACGCCCTCGCATACAGGGTGCGGATACACACGCCCCGAAGACCCCTGATACACGCGCTTTTCAAGAAACATTGGATTTTTGTCATAGTCCAAAATCTCGTATGTAGGTATTGTGACCTTTTCCTGTTTTATAATAACCTTGCTCATAATTCCGCCCTTTCTTATGGTTTATATGAAAAGTATACTGTACTTTTATCAAAAAGGCATTAGTTATTATTGATGGAAAATATGAAATTATTGCTTGATAAAATGACTGAATTATGATAAACTGCGTTGGAGGCATGATATGCGCCCGGAGGCGCCCAAGGGGGTATAAACCATGAGAAAATATGAGGAAAATATTTCAGACAATTCTATTTGGATCACCGCCACCCCCACCGAACTTGCAAAAACTCTGCCGTTCTATATCACAGAAGCGGGACATTTTACCGCTGAAAAAGATTATAAGGTTCAGCGGGAAACTCATGACAGTTTTTTAATGATTTACACTATAAATGGTCAGGGATTTTTGCGGACGGCAGATATGGAACTGCAGCTAAATCAAAATGACGCTGTTATTATTGATTGCCATGCTCCACACACATATTGTTCCATATCAGAGAAATGGGAATTTTTATGGATACATTTTGCCGGATTATCTGCCAAAACAATGTTTGAAATCATTTATACTTCTAACACAGTCTGCGCCGTACAGATAAATTGTCCCTATGAATTTGAACTGCGCGTAAAAGAACTAATAAACAAAAGCAGACAAAACAGCATAACCGGTCATACAGATATCTCTTTAAGACTTCATTGGGTCATCAATACAATCTGTTCATCAGCTCTGGAACGCATATCCGACCTGAAGTCTCCCCACAATGATATTCGGCTTGCGCTTGACTTTATAGAAAAAAATTATTCTGAACAAATAACAATAGACGATATGATACGGGATATTCCTGTTTCAAAATATCATTTTATCCGCCTGTTCCGGCGCATGATAGGAATTACACCCTATCAGTATCTCACCAATTACAGAATTAATGTGTCAAAAACACTCTTGCGCTCCACAAATAAAACCGTTTCAGAAATTGCGGAAATGTGCGGTTTTCTTGATACAAGCAACTTTATTACCCATTTTAAAAAACACACAGGACAAAAACCCCTTGGTTACAGGCACGATTTCTCATAGCAGAATACTTCCCAACTGCCAATACGCCCAATAGAAAAATCCAAACCCGCTCCCATTGGAAAGCGGGTTTGGATTGTCATAATCCAGTGCTGGTAGCCGGACTTGAACCGGCACGGAGTTGCCCCCGACAGATTTTAAGTCTGTTGTGTCTGCCTATTCCACCATACCAGCAGATTATCTGCAATTCTACCTAAATCTTACATGAAGATTATAAAATGGATGGAGGTGGATTCGAACCACCGAAGCATTCTGCAGCAGATTTACAGTCTGTCCCCTTTGGCCACTCGGGAATCCATCCATAGTATCCATCATTGTTTCTTCCGGACAATAGCCATTGTAGCATAAATGTGCACAAAATGCAAGAAAAATTTGCATAAGTTATCACAAGGCTTTCTTTCAAAGCTATCTTTACCCATTGGTATTTTCACAAATGGAACGACGATAAAAAATAACCGATAAAGTCATCCCTATCACCCACCCCATGGGCCAGGCACACCAAATCCCCACGGCTCCCAGGGGAATCCTGAGCACAATTGCCAATATCACCCGCAATGCCAAATCGGTAAAGGTAGCCGCCATAAACCTCCCCATCAATGCCATCCCACGAAGTATACCATCTGCCACCAACTTTATTGCTATTATAAAATAAAAAGGCGCCACAATCCTCAGAAATACAATGCCTGTCTCCATAGCGGTCCCCGTGGTCTCCTTCATAAACAGATACAAAAGATACCGCCCGGCAAAAACATAAAGCAGCATCAACGGCACACATACGATCCATACCAGTTTCCATCCCGCCCGGAATCCCTGTCTGACACGATCTATTTTTCCTGCCCCTACATTCTGAGACGTAAAATTAGAAATTCCGTTTCCAATGGTAGTAAACGAAGTAATCACCAGATTATTCAGCTTAATGGCAGCCGAATATCCCGCCATAACGCTTGCTCCAAAACCATTAATCACACCCTGAAGTATGATATTTCCCACAGAAATAAAACTCTGCTGCAAAATGCTGGGAATTGCCACCACCACAATTTTCCTTAACAACTTCCAGGAGAACAGGACTGTTCCGCCTTCCGAAGGAATGTCCTTCAATCGCTTCAATAACACCGTCATCGCCAAAAGGCAGCTCACTCCCTGGCATAAAAAGGTTGCCCAGGCCACGCCGCCCACCCCCATTTGAAATCCTTTTACAAACAAAATGTCCATGGCAATATTGGCAAGGGAGGACGCCGCCAGGAAATAAAAAGGCGTTTTAGAATCTCCCAGGGCGGAAAAAATACCCGTACTCACATTGTAAAAAAACAGAAACGGCAGCCCCCATATGTATACATCCAAATATAACATGGAATCTCCAAAGACTTCTTCCGGCGTTCTGATCAGATGCAGCAACTGCTCACAGCCGACTATGCCAAATACCATCAACAGCCCACATAATATTCCTGTGGCAATGAGCGAAGTATAGACCGCAGTTTTCAATTCTCCATACTCTTTTGTGCCGAAGAGTCTTGACACAACAACAGAGCAGCCAATATTACATCCAAAAGCAAACGCAATAAAAATCAAGGTGATTTCATAACTATTCCCCACTGCCGCCAGGGCGTTTTCCCCCACAAACTTCCCCACGACGAAACTGTCTGCAATGTTATAAAGCTGTTGAAAAATAATACTGCCGAACAATGGCATACAAAATTGCCATAATACTTTTTGAGGTTCCCCTACGGTTAAATCTTTGTTCATAACGTGCCTCCCTGGATCACCGAAACACCGGTTTCCCTTCTGCACATTATACACCTTCACATACAAAAATCAAGAATTAATTTACTGTCTTAGGGACAATTCTTTGTCATGGTTCCTCTCCAAAAAAGTAATGATAAATTCCTTCGGCCATTCCGGAGGCAAGTTTATCCTGATATTCCGGCGTCACAATGGCTTCTCTTTCTTTTTTGTTGGTCAGATAGGAAGCTTCTACCAGACAGGAAGGCATCTTGGCTTCTCTCACCACATACAATCCGTCCGTTTCCCGCAATTCCCTGTCCCTGGCTCCTGTGGCCGTTATTACCCCGTTATGTATCAACTGCGCAAATTCCTGGCTTCCGTCCGTATCCCCGCAGTAATAAGTTTCAATACCGGAGACCTCATTATCATATTCTTCATAAGTGTTCTGATGAATACTGATATAGGCGTCTGCGCCCGCCTGATTGGCCTTATCCGCCCTGTCCTGTTTATTGATGAAAGTATCGTTATCTTCTCTGATCATCATAACCTCAAAGCCTAACTCTTCCAACTTATCTTTGAGACGGTTGGCAATTTCTAAATTCACTTCTTTTTCCAACACCCCGTCTCTGTCGCTGCCCCCGTCCACGCCGCCGTGCCCAGGGTCAATTGCCACCAAAATTGCCTCCTTTGGAATGGCAGTGGGCACAGCCTCTTCCCTGCCCGGTATCTTTACATCCCCTCTCTCCCCCTGTTTCACAACCATGGATGTATCTGTCTCTCCCTCTGACAGACTTTCCTGGGCGTCCATATTGACTACATAAAACATGGCTCCCATACATGTTATGATTAAAAACAAACTAAACGCCAGCAATACAGCACGACTTTGCATCCTCCGCCTGCGGCCTCTGCGCCCCCTGCCCAATCCATTTCCGTTAGGATTCACCCTCACTAATCTTACCTCCCGCTGTCTTCTCCTGTCATACTGTCCGTACATATTACCTTCCCTCATCTTCCGAATATTTTAACTTGCAGCAGCCTCCATCCCCATGTCATCACTGCTATTTATAGTTTATTAGAACCTTGTATATTAATTTCATCTTTTTTCCATAATACTTGTATCATTTTTTACCTGGAAATCTTAAGAAATAATTCATTGATACCCTCATAAAATCCAATTGTAACAATGGTACTGTTTTCTTCAGGTCCCGCAAAACTGAACTTCCTGAAATAAGGTGTGGTTTCCGACAAAGGATTGACATTTTCATACGGCTGAGGTTCCCCCAATCCCATATATTCCGCCCAGGCTTTGACAATCTCTTCCGCGTCCACATCCTCCCATTTGTTTATGGCCGTTCGCACATAAAACTCATATATTTTACCTGTATCCGCATCCACATAGGCATCCAACATGCGATTTTTTTTGTCAGCATTTTGTTTTCCTGTACTTAAACTAATCTTCCATACCAGTACATTATTGCGGGGTTCCAATCCGTCGATGGCAGAATATAAGACAGCGCTGTAAGAATTTTCTGTCAATTCCTTCACTTCGGAAGGTATGATGCTGTTTTCTTTCAATTCTTCTATTCCTTTATTACACAATGCAATGCCCACACTTTCTGACAGCTCACTTCCGTCCTCTCCCTTTCGATTCATCACCAGCGCATAACTTCCCGCAAATTCCTGAGAATCCCCGTACACCCTGGTAGGCGTATTCTGATCGCTTTCGGGCAACGACTGATAGTATAGGCATTTGGACAGAATATATAACTTTTCATTGCTGCTCATGGAATAACGATACCCCTCCATCTCCGTTTCCGTTTCCTGCATACGAATCTGATTCAGTATCTCTCTGTCCCGATACCTGGCCAATTCTTCCGGTCCCCACACAGCCATACCCACGATAACTGCCGCTGTCGGTATCAGCAGCAAGCTGACCCTTTTTCCCAATTTACATTTTCTCTTCTCCAATCGTATCCCCCTGTCCGCCCTCCCTAGTAATCACAAAACTAATACAGGTTCCTTGCCCTACTTTACTTTCTATGTTTAATTGGCTCCCATGGAGCTTTAAGATTTCCACACACAACGCCAACCCCAACCCTGCGCCGTTTCTGCTTCGGGAGCGGGATTTGTCCACCATATAAAACGCTTCCGTTACCTTCTTAAGCTCATTCTCCGGAATACCTACGCCATAATCTTTCACCTGAAAAATATAACCATTCTCTCCCTGCCCTCTTCCGGACACCTCCACAATCCCGCCTTCTTGGGAAGCCTTGCAAGCATTATCCACCAAATTTAATAGCACCGATTTTAACAGATTACCTTCCGCATAAATCACACCTGGCGCATAAGAGATTTGAAGCGTCTGCTCTCCGTTCCCTGAAAACATATCCTCCAGATATTGGAATAAAACCTCCGCTTCCACGGGCTGTAAATCAATGGTTTCCCGCCTGGTGACAATAATATCCAACAGACGAAATGACATGCTTTCCAGACGCTTTCCTTCAGTATAAATATAATTTGAAGACAGAAAATGCTTTTCCTCGTCCAGCTTTCGGGAACGCAGCAAATCCGCGTAACCAATAATTGAAGTCAGAGGCGTCTTAAGCTCATGTGCAAAGGCCGCAATAAAATCCTCCCTGGCGCTGATTTCATTTTTCAATTCATCAAAAGTATTCTCTAACACACTTGCCATATGGTTAAAATCCATTGTCAGTTGTCCCAATTCATCACTGCTCACCTGACGCGCACGATAACTGTAATCTCCCTCCGCCATTTTCCTAGTGGCATGGGTCAACAGACGAATCGGCTGCGTCAGCCAGATACAAATTACCAGCATGGCTGCTGAACTGCACAACAGCATAGCCAAAGTAACCTGCCGATACACAGAAAACCCCACAGTACGTTCTTCAAAAATCTCCGTAATATTTTCCAACGTTTCCAAATACAGATTGCGATTCAGCGCGTTTACCCTGATACCGGTATGTATATAATAATTTTCTCCATAACGAACCACTTGCCACGCTCTGGCATCCTCCGGAATCTGCATCAACATCCCTGTATCCTCCGGAAAGCCGTCACTAGCATATAATATCTTTCTTTCCTCGCCGGACAATCGCAGACACCGACCGGAAAGCCTTCCGCTCCCCTCTAATCTGGCGCCGATCTGCTCCACCGCAATGTCCTGCAATACGTTATATTTGGTAGGCACATTCAATGCAGCCGTCTCAAATGCAAACTGCAGAATATTACTGCCGTCCAAAGCCTGGTCAATCTCACGTTCCAAAGCGGTTTCAAATACGAAATTCACAAACAGATAACCGCTTAAGCCAAAGGCCGCCGCCATAATAATAATTGTACAAAAAAGAATTTTATATAGAAGCTTCATACTCAGATTTCCAACCGGTAGCCAACCTTATAGACCGCCACCAGGTTATCCTCCCAGCCCATTTTTCGCCGAAGCCTCTGTACATGCAAATCCAATGTCCGACTATCCGCCAAATATTCATCCCCCCATACCTTCTCATAGAGATTTTCGCGAAATAGGGCAATGTTTTTATTGCTGATAAATAATACTAAAAGTCCATATTCTTTATTAGTCAAAACTACCGGTCGTCCTGCTCTTGTGACTGTCCTGGCGTCCAAATCCACCACCACATCCCCTGCCATAAGAATACTTTCTGTTTTGTTATAGCGCCGCAATACCACTTCCACTCTGGCAACCAGCTCCACAACATCAAAAGGTTTTACAAGATAATCCTCCGCCCCCAGCTTAAGCCCCTTAACCCTATCTTTTACTTCATGTTTGGCGGTAATAAAAATCACAGGTATCCTTAATGGCCTGATGTATTCCATAATATCATAACCATCCGCACCCGGCAGCATAATATCCAACAGAATCAAATCAAAATTCTCCGCCTCAATTAAATCTAAGGCTTTCAGTCCATCCTGCACCGTTTTGCACTCATATCCTGCAGCCGATAAATTAATATCTATTAAATCGCATATGGATTTTTCATCATCTACAATCAGTATTTTAATCATTCCTCTTTCGGCCACCCCCAATATTCTCTGATGCTCTCCACCAATTCATACAACTTGTCTTCGTCCGTTCCCCGATAGGAATCACAGAAATCCGTATCCTCCACAAAACCGTCCGTTCTTTGATAATACACGGAACACCTTACCTCCGTCAAAAGTTCCCCTTCCTGCCCCGCATAACTATACCTGGCAAGAACCACAATATCCTTCATGCCGTCTCCGTCCATATCCTTACAAGTAATCCCCTTTAAAGAATACAGATTGTCATACTCTCTCATAGGCTGGAAACTCCATACAATATATCCCTGCTCATTGACCAAATATATCATAAAAATATCATATACCCGCATCCTGATAAATCCAGGCACCACTCGCAGCCGTCCCTGCTTCTCAAAATTAACGGTATTACATTGCTCCGGAATCACCTGAAATCCATTCTCTACCAACTCTTCCAATGTGGACGCGGTATACAACATTTCCGTGGAATTGCCGTCCTGGACATAAGCAGCAATAAAATCCGCACTCTTATTCATACCAAACCGATTTATTTTATCGGATATCCTCCAATCACGATAAAAGGAGCCCTGGCGCTGAAACAGTACATCCCCCGTCTTATAATCCTTGCCCGCGGCATTTTGGCAATTGGTAATCAGTACAATATCCGTAAGCCCGTCCCCATCCAAATCTCGAAAGGATACCGCTGCAATCCCCGTAGTGGGCTGTTCCAACTGGCTCAGATACTTATAGTTCGTCTCAAGCTGATCTGTTTTACATAAAATTTTCCCTTCCTGGTCTGCAATTAAAACAGCCAGTCTGTGGTACTTCTTGTCCATAATGGGTAAAAATGTGACTTCCTCTTGGGAAAATGATTCCAGCAAAATAGGAAAACACTGGTTTTCTACTATTTCATATCCGTTTTCCTCTATATCCTCCACGGATTCGATTGCGGCAAATCCTTCCTGATATGCCGCGTACTTCTGGAGAACCATGGCCAAAGAATCCTCTTTTGCCATTGCAAACGCCGGAAAACACATGAACATCCCCACACACAATAAAAGCATTACTCCTATCCGCTTATGACTCACAAACCGCTCCTTTCCCGCCCCATGAACCGCATCTATTATTGATGCCTTTAATATAACCTTACGGTGCATCATTTTTGCATGATTTTTCTTAGGATTTACAGGTTTGGTATATATTTCAGAACCATGGCGCAGGTCTTTGGCAGCACCACTCTTATCTTACCCGCAATGATTTCATATTCATTCCCTTCCATTGCATATCCGTTTTCATCCGTATACAGCAATGTCTTCATTTTTCCGCTTTTCTCGGTCCCTAGCATCCATACAGAAATGACTCTGTGAACGAGATGTTGATTATTATTGATCAATACAAGGCATTTCCCTTCCTTTTTCATACGCCCATAGGACAGAAAATTGTAATCACTATCCAAATACATAATGGAACCGGTACGAAATTCTTCATGTTCCCTGCGCATACGAATAATGTCCCTATGAAAAGCAATTAATTTCTGATCCTCTCTTCCCCATGGATATGTGCGTCGATTGTCAGGGTCCGTAAATCCGCACAAACCGGCTTCGTCTCCATAATATATGGTGGGCGCCCCCACCCATGTCATCTGCATGACAACCGCCTCCCGAAATACAGCCTTATTGACGCCTTCTTCTGCTGCCAAAGACCCCAATGTGCTGATTCTGCCCACTTTCCTATTGGTGCGTGTCAGAAAACGGGAATGGTCGTGATTGGATAACTGGTTCATTGCCACCTGCCAACTGGGCAATGAAAAACTTGCACTGTGATGCCTCATTGCTCCCCAGAACGTAACCACATTTCCCAGCAAATCCTCCCGATAATCGTCACTATGCTTTTCCATCCCGGTCAGGAACCATGTTACCGGCTCCATAAAAGCGTCGTAATTCATCACCGTATCCCATTCGTCTCCCTGAAGCCACTCTCTGGTATTGCCATAATGCTCCGCCAAAATAATCGCTTCCGGATTCGCTTCCTTCACAGCCTTACGAAACTTCTTCCAAAAATAGTGATTAAATTCCCGGCTATGGCCCAAATCCGCCGCCACATCCAGCCTCCATCCATCTGCGTTAAACGGCGGGGACACCCACTTTCTTCCAATGTACATCATATAGTCAAATAATTCCTTAGAACCTTCATAATTCAGCTTTGGCAACGTATTATGCCCCCACCACCCATCATAGGAATTATTATAGGGCCAACTATTTTGGTTCTGGAAATCAAAGTACCCCTTATAAGCGCTGTCTCCGCTGACATATGCCCCTTTCTCATATCCTTTTACTTTCTCATAAATTCTCTCTTTGTCCATCCATTTGTTAAAGGAACCGCAATGATTGAACACTCCGTCCAAAATAATACGAATTCCCCGTCTATGCGCTTCCTCCACCACTCGAATAAACAATTGGTTGCTTGCCTCAAGATTCAGATGATTAGAGACACGATTGATATACCTGGAAGCGTATCTGTTCTCCTTCTGCCCCGCCTCAAGCAAATCTCCTTTGTCCACCACAATTTTACCGAAATGGGGATCAATATAATCATAATCCTGAATATCATATTTATGGTTGGAGGGAGAGACGAACAATGGATTAAAATAAATCACTTCCACGCCCAAATCCTGCAGATAATCCATTTTATCCAATACGCCCTGCAAATCTCCGCCATAAAATTCCCGCACATCCATCTGTGCGGGATTACGATCCCAATCAGCCACCCGATGCACCGGTTCATTGATATAACAGTATTCGTTGGTCAACACGTCATTGGTGGTATCTCCATTGCAGAAACGATCCACATAAATCTGATACATCACCGCGCCCTTTGCCCATTTTGGTGTCTTAAATCCCGGCAGAACTACAAAATTATAATACTCATTTACCTCCTGGACCAGCCCCCTTGTATTATAATATCCCACCAGGGACGCTGAATGAAGTTCAAAATAGTATGATGTCTTCTCTTCTCCCAACTGCAATTCATAGGCATAAAAATCAAACAGATTATCAGACTCCGCCAGCATCATCAAATACTTTTTTCCCTGATGAACTAAAAGTACCTGGTCCACATTGTTTCTTGCCGTTCTGATTCTGATTGTTACCTTGTCATAAGCTTTCGGCTCCATAGGAGAAAGGTATTCTTCCGTGGTATCTGAGAATATTGCCCTTCTGTTAAAAACAGGACGCATATTCGTAATATATCGCTGCACTTTCTCCAACTGTTCTATGTCTTCTAACTTTATTTCCATATTGACACCCCTTGTCCGCTTTAGCGGATCTTATTACTGAATCCACAAAGGAACTTCCTCCACACTTTTTAGCTTTGCGCCGCCTTAACGGCAAACTTCCACATGCGGGCCTGCATATAAAAAGGACAGCCATGGGGTGGCTGTCCTTTTCGAGAAGGTATTACTTATGGGGTATAGCAAAAACTATATAATGTATTGGGGGGTTACGCATATTATAATACCATCTGTCCCCTATTTTGCCTATTCCCAAAATTCACAAAATTAACAAAAAAGTCTATATTTTTTTGTTAGTTTTCAACAACTCTCTTTTAACCCTCTGCTTCAAACAGCGCCTCGAACTCTTCCCGTCCGATCTTTTCCTTCTCCAATAATAATTCCGCGCATTTATGAAGTACTTTTGCCTGTTCCTGAATGATTTCCTTCGCTCTGGAATAGCATTCATCTATAATACTCTTCACTTCTCTGTCAATCTCACCGGATATCGTCTCGCTATGGGTTTTCGCATGCGCCAAATCACGGCCGATAAATACCGCATCATCATCGTCATCATAACAAATTACACCAATATTATCCGACATACCGAACCGAGTCACCATTTTCCGCGCCACCTGAGTAGCCTTTTTAATATCGCTGGATGCCCCGGTGGTAATATCTTTGAAGATAATCTCTTCTGCAATTCGTCCTCCCAGAGAAACCATAATCTCCTGAAGCATCTGCCCCCTGGTCATAAACATCTCATCCTTCTCCGGAAGAGGCATGGTATAACCGGCTGCGCCGATTCCCGTAGGAATAATGGACACCGTATAGACCGGACCCACATCCGGCAAAACATGGAATAATATGGCATGACCCGCTTCATGGTAAGCAGTAATCCTTTTCTCTTTGTCGGAAATAATGCGGCTCTTCTTCTCCGCACCGATTCCCACTTTAACAAACGCTTTCTTAATATCCTCCTGGGTTACATAACCCTTTCCCTGCCTTGCGGCCCGGATTGCAGCCTCATTCATAAGATTTTCCAAATCGGCGCCGGTAAAACCCGCCGTGGTCTGGGCCACCTGTACCAAATCCACATCCTCTGCCAAAGGCTTATTCTTGGAATGTACTTTCAGAATATCCTGTCTGCCTCCCACATCCGGTCTGCCCACCGCCACTTTTCTATCAAAACGGCCCGGACGCAAAATAGCCGGGTCCAGAATATCCACTCTGTTCGTGGCAGCCATAACAATGATTCCCTCATTGACGCCGAATCCGTCCATCTCCACCAACAACTGATTCAATGTCTGCTCTCTTTCGTCATGACCGCCGCCCATACCGGTACCACGCCTTCTTGCCACTGCGTCAATTTCATCTATAAACACAATACAAGGGGAATGTCTCTTGGCCTCCCCAAAAAGGTCACGCACACGGGATGCGCCCACACCCACAAACATTTCCACAAAATCTGAACCGGAAATACTGAAAAAGGGAACGCCCGCTTCACCCGCAACGGCTTTGGCTAACAATGTTTTACCCGTGCCGGGAGGCCCCTCAAGCAACACTCCCTTGGGAATTCTTGCGCCCACCTTGGTATATTTTCCGGGATCTTTCAGGAAATCCACAATTTCCTCCAATTCTTCTTTCTCTTCTTTCAGCCCCGCCACATCGACAAATGTAATCGGCTTGTCAAACAGGCAAAGTACCGCCCTTGACTTTCCAAAATTCAACATCTTATTATTACTATTATTGGCATTTTGGGAGTTAATCATCATAACCAGAAAACCGCCCACAGCCAATACGATTACCAACGGAAGCAAAGTGGTCATAATCCAACTCTGCCTTGGCACATCTTTCACATATGGGTCAAAGCCCATAGATCTTGCAAGCGCCTCCGCCTCTACAATATCCGTAACAAAAAGCTTTCTCTGTGTGCCGCTTTTCAATGTGATATGCAAATACCCTGTGGGGACTTCGCTGTTCGGGCTTACAATTACCTGTTCTACCTTATTCGCTTCCACATCCCTGACAAATTGTTCCCTGGTATAGGTGTCGTCGATATTTTCTATCATTGACACTACAACCAGAATACATAATGCCAATATAACAAATACAATATAATTAAATTTTCCGCTATTTTGGTTCAACTTTAAAAGCCTCCTAATATAACTTCCGCATCCGCCTGAAAGTACCTATAACAATTTACGTACTCCAAACTACTGCTCCAGCTCCACTACCCCAATATAAGGAAGATTGCGATATTTCTGAGCGTAATCCAGTCCATAACCCACCACAAATTCATCGGGAATCTGAAATCCCGTATAATCCACATTCACATCCACCACACGTCTCTCCGGCTTATCAAGCAATGTACAAAGACGTAAGGTCTTGGGCCCTCTGCCCCACAATGTCTCCAACAAATAACTCAGCGTTCTGCCGCTGTCCACAATATCTTCCACCACAATGACATCCTTATCCTTCAGAGATTCATCCAGATCCTTAACAATCCTGACTACTCCGCTGGATTTGGTGTCGCTGCCATAACTGGCCACAGACATAAAGTCAAGCGATACCGGCACAGATATCCTCTTTGCCAGCTCACACATAAAGAAACTGCCTCCCTTAAGCACACAGATCAAGTGCACCTGTTTCCCTTCATAATCCCGGCTGATTTGCTCTCCAATCGCCTGAATCCTTGCATCCACTTCTTCTTCCGACAATAGTACCCTGATATGTTCTGCCATCCTCATCCTCCGTCTTTCGTCACAACCCCATCCATAGGCTGCTTATCCTGTATTAATTTTACCTGCAAAACACGCTTTGTATTCTCTTGCACTTTAAAATATTCGCTGATGCGCCAGCCTGCCAGCCATAAAACATGACTTTGCGCGGCAATCACTGGAATTTTATCGCGGATTTGCTTTGGTATCTTTTCCGTTATCATATAATCCTTCAGAGATTTATGCGCCATTCCTCCCTTTCCATCAGAAATGGTCAGGAAATCTCCCCTTCTTCTGGGTCGGATTACCAACGGTTCTTCTATTTTATCATAATCAAACCATTTCGTATACAAATTTTTCGGAACATTTGGGCCATTCTCCGGAAAAATAATAGAAAATTCCATTTTTCCAATTCCTGAAAGGCAGCACACATATGGAAAAAGCCCCATGTCCTCTCCCCAGGGTATCTCAACAGTCTCTTCCATCCATAACCGTATGCGATTATTTGGTTCCCCATTTTCTATCACAACCCACCCATACTGACGTCTGGCCAATATTCCAAAAGGAAGGCTGATACTGCGGTTCCCTTCCCTTTGGGCCAGAAAAAGCACATCCCGTACATTTACCAATGCAATATCCTTACCCTTAGGAGATAATTGTTTCAGTAAATAAAACAGCATACGTCTTTGCAATGCAATATGATATTGCAGAAATTTGTCTATGACTATGATATATCTTTTACTTCCCGCCTGCTTCTCCAGGGACATATCTTCCTTCATGCACTGGGCCAATGCCTGCTGCGTCTGCTGCTCCAGATATGCTTCCGCCTCCCGAAGCATCTCCGCCGTCCGAGACATACATCCCACAGCTCCCTGAACCACCTCCTGCTCCGCATAGGGCAGAATATGATGCCGAATACGGTTTCTGCAATAACCGTCCTGGTTGTTCGTATCATCCCTGCACCATGAAATCTGCCTTGCTGCAAGATATGCCTCCACCTCCGCTCGTTCCAGGCAAAGTATGGGACGAATAATTTTCCCGCTTTCCCCTTCTCTGACTGGAGTAATCCCGCTAAGTCCCTTCAAACCGCTTCCCCGAAACAGATGAAATAACATGGTCTCCGCGTTATCGTTACTGTTATGGGCAACTGCCGTCAGAGCGCCTCCCAATTGATCGGCTGCCCGGCGAAACGCCTCATAACGGACTCTTCTTCCCATATCTTCCTCGGAACATTTCTTTTCCATAGCCATCCCATGTACGTCCGCATTGGTAAGGAAAAAGGGGAGCCCTTCCTGCGCGCATAATGCCTCCACATATGCGGCGTCTTCTCCCGCCTGGGCACGAATCCCATGATTTACATGTACCACTGCCAACGACAACGGCGTCTTTCTGGCATATTCCAACAACAAATACAACAGGCAAACAGAATCCGCCCCTCCGGACACTCCCACCACGATTTTGTCATGAGCGGCAAGCATGTTATGCTCTTCCATATAGTGAAACACTTTTTTTTCGGTAATTTCTCTCACATTCATGACATTATGTTATCCCAAAACTGGAAAAAAGTCAATTCATGCCTCCCAAATCCCAATTACTCCTACAGTCATATCATCCCGCACTTTCCCGCCGCTTGCACAGAGTGCAATTCTCAGCAAGCGTTCTGCCATCTCACCCGGATTAGAACCCTGGAGCCCTGTAACCGCTCTTAACATAGTATCTTCCTGTTCTCCCCGCTCAAAAGCATCCACAACGCCGTCGGAAACCATAATCAAAAAATCCCCATCCTGCAGCATTTTATGCACAGGCTGTACTTCTACTTTCTGAAAAATGCCCAGGGGTAAACTCCCTATGGAAAATTGTTCCACTTCATCAGATTTTTTTAAGAAGGTAACTGCTCCTCCTATTTTCCTCAACTGACAATTCCCCTGATAAAGATCAATTTCACAGATATCCAACGTGGGATGATTTCTATCCTCTCCCACGGCAAACAAAGCCGTATTGACCATATTGATTGCAGTATCCATGCCAAATCCCGCCTCTAACATTTTTTCCATCAAATCCAATACTCTTTCGCTGTCCCTGCCCGCCGCTTCGCCGGAACCGGTGCCATCGGACAACATAACGGTAACTCTTCCCTTTTCCGCCTCAATAACCGAATAATTATCCCCGGAAATGGTTTCATTTTCTTTTATCGCTCTGGAAAACCCCGTAAGTACCAAAAATTCCGCCTCCTCTTCCAGAATAAAGCTTTGGGGACTGCTTTCAATGATATAAGGACTGCTCACTGCAAGCTGCAATCTTCTGTCCAAAAGTACGGATATCATATCCGCCGCCTCTTCCGCAGATATCTTTTCTCCTTTGGTGGTGCTCATGGTCAGCGCCATTGCCTGCTGTCCGTTCGCCCTGGGAAGATAACATGGATTCTCCACTCGAATTCCCTCTTCCGCCATTGCCTGCACCAAAATTTTTTTCTTTTTGTTCTCCATAGGCTGAAACGAAAGCACTTCACAAGCAGCTTCCGTCATTATTTTTGCCATTTCACTTAAATGCCCCCGAATAATCTGCCTGTTTTCCCATAGTCTTCTCTCCATGAATAATGTTCCCCGGTCCTGATATTCCTGGGAAAGTTCCTGGTCATAGCTTTTTGCCAATTCACAAAAACTATCCGCATAATTTAAAAGTCTCCGTCTGCACAAATCAGACACTTGTGCCGTCTGTAATCTTTTCTCCTCCTCTTTGCGTCTGATCACTTTCACTTCACACCTTTCTGTAATTTGTTGTACCAATCAGTTTTTTCCTTCCGTTGCTTACTCTCTGCCCGGCGGTTGACTGATACGCTACACTATACTCGCAGCCGGAAAGGATTTTTGTCAAAAACGCAAACCTGTCCCCTTAAAGTTTTGCGACAAAAAAAGCGGAAGCTTTCCGCTCCCGCCGCACATCTCAACTTTTGATTAATTATCCTGTTTAAAAAGTATCTCATCTTCATAGACAAGCCCCAATTTTTCTCTTGCAACATTTTCAATATAACCCTTTGTCTGAACTTCCTTACCATACTCCTGAATTTCCAGTTCTCTTTGCTTTTCCGCCTCAATTTGAGCCTCCAATAATTGAAGCTCTTCGTTTTTGATATCAATTTTCTGCTGCAGTTCATTATTCTTTACCTGGACCATAATCATAATTAAAATGACCACTGTCATAACCAGGCACATGCTGAAACGATTCTGATATCTTTTTTGATATGCTGCTTTTCGTCTTCTTGCCATTGGGTATCCTTTCAGATGAAATCAACTATTTTCTCTTTGTCCCTTGCTTTCTTACATTCATTCTCAAAACCTTTACAAATACCCTTAACCTGTCCTTTAATCCACGTTTCACTCTTCGCAGAGAACGTCCCAGTCTGCCGCCCGCCTTATGAGCGGTATTCCCGGCTACTCCAAACAGGAAACCCAAGGGCCTGCACAGCCACCTGATTACTTTTCCCAAAATATGTAACAGTTTATTCAGCAAAAAACACATACACTTTACAAATATGGGACTGACCAGTTTTTTATAGGAAACCATTCCTGCAAGCGCACCAATGACAGCAAACCATCTAAGTGTACCGTCACTTTCATGATACATCATCAGGAAAACTTCTCCCCCGCAATAAATCCAAAAGATCAAATCCTCCAAAGAAACAAAAAAAGAACTGTGAGGAATGACTCTCCGAAAGATTCTTAACAGATCATAAACATAAGTAATGAATATCCCCATAAGCAGGGAATGTAAGAGGAATTCATTTTCACTTACCATAAACTCACCGGAACAGTCTGGTCAGGAAAGATTCGTTCTTATGTCCTCCCCCGGCCACATCGGAATAGGTGAAGCTGTCAATTTTGCCGTCTATATCCACCTCTCCTTTTTCCAGGGTCAGTCTGCTGACATGGAGATCGTCTCCTTTTATCATCAACATTCCCTGCTCTGTCTCCAAAAGAATTTCATGTATATCGAAGGAAAGCACATCGTTCACGCCATTGATAGCACAGTTCTTTCGATTTGTCATTGTCATCTTATGTACGCTCCGCGTACTTCCGTTTAAATCCTCCATAAGCCCCTCCTTTTCCAACACAATAATTGTATTAAAATATATGAAGCACTTATGAAAAAAAGAACCTGTAAGGTTGCATTTTGGCAAAACATCCTGTTCCGATGTCCGCCCCATGCCCTCCACAGGGAACAATCATTGCAGCGAAGCATTTTACAGATATCGAAAAAGCTCCTTTGCCTCTTCCTTTTTCACGGTTTCCTGTACGTCCAATACCTCAACTTTCACATCCTTGTTGCCGAAGGAAATGGTAATAATATCTCCCACCTTAACCTCCGCAGATGCCTTTGCCGGTCTGTCGTTGATTGACACACGCCCGCCGTCACATGCCTCATTGGCAACCGTGCGGCGCTTAATCAACCTGGATACCTTTAAATATTTATCCAATCTCATAATAATACCCCTTGTCCGCTTTTGCGGACATCACTTCAAAAATCTTACACGCCCCATTCCCCATATATGCTAAAAGCCCGCTAAATGCTCATCTGAACCGGCCTGCCAGCTCTTTGTTCCTTAAAATATAGCTGCAACGCGGGATGTGAGCCTTTAACCGGGCTTCCTGTGTTGAATCAGGTTATGGAAAACTTATTCATTCAACATATCTTTCAAAACCTTGCCTACTTTAAACTTGGGAGCCTTAGAAGCCGGAATAGGCATGGGTTCCTTTGTCTGAGGATTCCTTCCCTCTCTTGCCGCTCTCTCAACAACTTCAAAAGTACCAAATCCAACCAACTGAACTTTTTCGCCCTTCTTCAATTCTTCAGCGACAACATCTGTGAATGCTTTTAAAGCCTTTTCAGCATCCTTTTTAGAAATGCCCGCCTGTTCAGCCATAGCTGACACTAATTCTGTCTTATTCATGTGGAACTCCTCCTACGAGTTTTCATTTTGTACATTTCGCGATGCTCTCTGAAACGTCTAATATATATATAAAGGTTTTTCAAGGGTTTGTCAAGGCATTTTCCACTAAATCCGCAAATGAATACGATAAATCCCTCTCTGTATCATCAATCTCCACCGTATAACTCCTGGTCTCATAATCAGTCTTTCTCAGTGTAATTACATGGGAACCTTCCGTCTTACGAAAGCTGCAGGGAGAGACGCCTACATAGTTGCCGTCAAGATACACTTCCACACCCTCCGGCGCATCCACATACACCTTATAATAATTGGCAGTAGTATCCTCCGGTTCATCACTGGGAGGCGTGCTCTCTTCCCTGGCCGTAGTGTCAAGCACCACATTAATCCCTGTGGATTCCTGGGATACACTGATGTATTGGGTAACAGACTGATATCCTTCCGCCCTGGCAATCAACTGATGCAGACCATATTCCAACGTCACAGGAACGGAGGCATCCACTTTGGAACCATCAATATACAAATCTGCAGTGGACGGTGTAAGGGAAAACAAAACCACTCCGGACTGGGGCTCCGGAATCTTCAAATCCCCCACATCCAGTTCTGTCTCTTCATTTCTGCTGATCTTCACACTTTTCATACCACCGCCGCCTCTGTTGGTCACATTTACCTGGTAGCTTCCTTCCGGCACTGTAAGCAGCATATCCTCTGTTATTTTACGTATCTGAGACTGTCCAATCTCTATCCAGCCCCCCACAAAATTCTCATCATTTACCAATCTCAGATACCCATGACCCTTTTCCACCGAAACCGTGAGTATTTGATTATCAATTCCCTGAAAACTCAGCACATCCGAAACATTTAAATCCATCAAATCAATCGTTCTTCCTTCTGAAAAATACTGTGTATTTGATGTAAGTTTGTAGACCTGCGAACCAATGCTGATCTCGTTTCGTGCGGAATTCATCTCATAGCGCTCTACATTTGAAATACTCCATGCTCTGGAGGATAACTGCATGGTAGTTAAATGTTTTTTAGACTTTAGAAAAGTCACATCAACAATATCACCCATACGCAACTGATTGAGAGATATCACTCCCCCATGCCTGTCATACATTCTTGTGGTGCCATCCATGGAAAGCGTATATTTCCGCCCTATATCTAAGTTAAGAAAAGTCATTGTATTTTCCTTTTCATCACGTCCCACCAAAATTGCCGTATCCGCGGAATCAAAGCTGTTGGGCCCTGTGGCCACAAATCCCGTATCCACTCTGTCCGGTACGGGCGTGGGCAAATTAGTATAGTAAGAAAAAGGGTTTGCACATCCGGACAATACTATCATTGTCATTGCGATCAAAAAAACGTCCGTTACCCGCTTCTTTTTTCCCTTATTTACTCCGTTTTTTATCCTACTGGCATCTCTCATGCTTACACATCCTCACTGTATCCATGCGCCGCTTTCTCAGTCAGGGCATTTATCTAAGCCGCCCTACATTTCGGAACACTTCATCCAAAAATTTCTGCTTATCCTTCTCCTGGGAAACCACCCGTTCCAGCTTTTCCTGATTTCGTCCCGGAATCCACGCCTTACCGGAATTATAATAAAAATTAACTATCTTCCAAAACTTTTCCGGATAAGCAAAGCGATAATATAAATCAATAAAACTATGGGCGGAAATCTGACGTTCCCTTCCATATGCTTCCAAAAGCTCCGAACCTAAAGTAATTGACCAGTTCCCTTTCTCCAATAGCTTCCGCAGCAGAAGATATAAATCCCTGATGGGATTATCCCTCAGACACTTTTCAAAATTCACAATAAACCAGCCATTATCATCTTTCAAAATATTATGATATTGATAATCTCCATGACAGAAAGGAACTGTTTCCTGAGCCCCATCCATATTCTGGTTTTCCTTGGCGCTCTTGCAATATTCCTTCCATTCTTCCGTCACGGTCAACGCCTGGTCCACAAAGAAATCAAAATGATGTAATAGATTAATTTCAAACCATGTCTTTTGACCCTTTTGCTGCAGAAACTTTCTCACACGCTTTAACTCTCTGTTATGCTTTTCATACTCTTTCTCAGCCTCAAACAACATGGGAAGATTTGGCGTATCTCCCGGCAATATCATACTCTCATGCAGTCTGGCCAGAAGCCTTACCGCTTCCATACATTCATCCTTATCATTGATTGCACACTCTCTGGCAGCCCGCCAGGTCTTCAGCACATAACCGGCGCCATCGTTATCCCTTACCAGAAGCCCGCCATCTTTATTGGGTATGATTGCCTCTGCCTTTACCAGTCCGGCACTTGCTATCTGATTTAAAAGTCTGTTCTGAAGCTCAATTCTGTCCTGACTTCCGGAATATTCCTTAAAAATCAAGCATCCCTGATCGGTTTCACACACAATGGCGCCC
Organism: Lachnospiraceae bacterium; assembly: GCA_022793065.1. Lineage (GTDB taxonomy): Bacteria > Bacillota > Clostridia > Lachnospirales > Lachnospiraceae > Acetatifactor. The sequence continues at coordinate 22,930 of JAAWCE010000047.1, read as the reverse complement.
CTTCCCTTTCTGGTCCGCTGCACTTCTATTTCATACTGTCCCAATAATTCAACTGCTCTGTCATTCACTTCCGACCCCTCCTGATTCGTTTGCATCCCCGCACTTTTTTCAACTATTGTCCGACCTGCTAAACTATCATATGAGAAGAATCCCGAAAGTATGTTACATGGTTACAGTTATCTTTGATACTTTTTTGCTTCCTCCAAAAGTTTCTCCTTTTCGTTGTATTCCGGGTGTTCCAATACCAGCTCCAAAAGATTCCTCAACACATCCCCCAACTCTTTTCCGGGCTGAAAACCTATGGCAATCAAATCGGCGCCTTTAAGGGCAAGCGTTTTCAGAGATATACATTGGTTCTTTGCTTTCACCTCTTCATATAATTCCTGCCATCTATCCACTTTGTCAAGTTTTTCCTGCCGCTGATAATCACTCTGTGCCATAATATCCGCCCGTCTTACTGCAAACAATGACGGAAATGCTTCTTCTCCGATTTTGTTTACAGCTCTGCGAACCATCCTGATATTGGTTTTGGCATTAATACCATAATCATGAAAGAATACCAGCTTACATACTTTCCGAATAGTATCCGTATCAAACTTTAACCGGTGCATGATTTCTTCCGCCATATCCGCACTTACCACTCCATGGTCATGAAAATGTGTAATTCCATCTTCATCCACCGACAACACCGCCGGTTTTCCGATATCATGAAACAACATGGTCAGCCGCAGTACTCTGTCCGCTTCTATACATTCTAAAGACTGCAGAATATGCTCTCCTACGCTTGCACAATGATGAGGATGTTTTTGTTCCGTTTCCATGGCCCTGTCAAACTCAGGAAAAAACACCTTAGTCATGCCGGTGGTATACGCAATTCTGAGCCTGGACGGATGAGGTGACATCAAAAGCTTCACCAGTTCCGACTGAATCCTTTCAGCACTGATTTTATGAAGAGAGGGAGATAACTTTCCAATGGCATCCAAAGTTTCATTCTCTATTGCATAACCCAACTGGGCAGAAAATCGAATGGCCCGCAGCATACGAAGCGCATCCTCTCCAAAACGTTCCCCAGGCTCCCCCACACATCGAATGATTTTGGATTCCATATCCTCTATTCCGCCAAAAAGGTCTATTAAACCCCTTTGTTCATTATAAGCCATGGCATTGATGGTAAAATCTCTGCGCTTCAAATCCTCTTCCAAATTTGGGGTAAAGGTCACTTCTTTCGGGTGTCTTCCATCCTCATATTCTCCGTCAACCCTGTAAGTCGTCACCTCAAAGCCTTCTTCTCCCAGCATCACCGTGACCGTACCATGCTGCAGCCCTGTATCAATGGTCCTGTGAAAAAGTCCTTTGATCTGTTCCGGTCTGGCCGATGTGGTAATATCCCAATCCATGGGCTTCCGTCCCAGAATGGAATCGCGGACACATCCTCCCACCACATATGCCTCAAAACCGGCGTCCATAACTGTCTCAATGATATATTTCGCCTTTTGAGGCATTTCTATCCTAATATCCTGTTTCATGTCCCCTCCCGATTTTCCCCTTTCAGACACGAACAAATCATATAACAAAATACTTTTTCTCATCATATTATAAATTTTCTTATAACTTTTACCAATCCGTCTGAATCATTATCTTTCGTCACATAATCCGCCGCTGCTTTCACTTCCGGTTGAGCGTTTCCCATTGCAACACCCACCTTTCCACAATTTATCATGGAAACATCGTTATACCCATCGCCGCAAACCACTGTATCCTCCCAGGAAAAACCAATCTTCTTCAGCAATACGTCCAAAGCCGCCGCTTTATCCACCATCCGGGGCATAACCTCTATAAAATAGGGAGCGGAACGAGACACATTGATGTCATCCGGAAATCTTTCCTGCAATTGTTTTTCCAAAACAGCCGCCCGTGCCGGATCTGCGGTCATCAGACATTTATATACACCAAACTTTACAAAATCTACAAAGTTTTCCACTCTGCGCACAGGCATCCCGTTCATATATGCCTCCATGGTAATATAATCATCCGGTTCAAACGCAGAAATCGCCTCATTTCCTACATGTACCGCCAGTCCGCACTCAGCCCTGGCTGCAAAATCATACATCTGTGGTATAACACTTCCATCCAACACAACGCTCCAAATCACTTCCCCGGTTCCACATTCAACAATATAAGCGCCGTTAAAGGCCAACAGATATCCCTTATACTTTTCCAATTGCAGTTCCCGCCCAATGGGAAGCACCCCGGTTGTAGGACGCCCTGAAGCCAATACAACTTTGTGGCCTTTTTTCTGCATCTTTATGATGGCCTTTTTTGTGGCGGCACCGATTCTCTTTTGGGAATTTAATAAAGTGCCGTCAATATCCATCACTAATATTTTTCTTCTCTTTTTCTTTTTTACTCTCCTATTCATCTCCAACCGCCCATATGATATGCTATCGGCTCTGAAATACCCCCTCTCACATCCTGCAACCAGAAAGGCGGTGAGAAATCCCACCGCCATCCTTTTTATTCCCTTAGTTTCCGCTTCCGTCTTCTGATGAATTTTCACCTTCCGGGCTGCTTGCATCTTCTGATGAATTTTCACCTTCCGGGCTGCTTGCATCTTCCGATGAATTTTCACCTTCCTGATTGCTTCCGTCCTCTGACGAATTTTCGCCTTCCGAACCGCTTCCGTCTTCTGATGAGTTTTCATTATCCTGCTCTTCTTCTGATGAAGCTTTTAAATATGCCAAATTTCCTTTGGGATCTTCCACTTGCGCATTTTCAACCAACGCATCCAAATATTCGCTCAGTTTTTGATTCAACAATGTGTTCCGAATCTGCAATACCCATTCTTCCTGATTCTGTCCCACGTAATACACCACAAAAGTATAGCTTTCTCCTTCCTCAGGAGCAATCACCGTGGTATCGCCCGCCGCGCGCGCGCTGTCAGAAATCCAATTGCCAAGCGCTTCAGGCACTTCGCTGACAACCACGCCTTCCAGCAATCCGCCTTCCGCGCCGTTGATATCAGAATCCGTATACTTTTCGCAAAGTTCACCAAAACTCTCTTCGGTAGCGGCGCCGTTCTTCCATTCATCCAGAATTTCCTGCCCGTTTCCTTCTGCTGTAATCACCACGCGAATATCCGCAGTCAATGTCTGATCCAGATAACGATCTTCAAATCCCACAACATAATAGCGATGGTTTGTATTGTCTTCAATTACAGTGGTATCACCGGCTTTTCTTCCATCTTCAAACAGCCAGTTGCCAACGGAATAATTTAACGTAGAAGCAGATTTTTTCACATTTGTCATCAGCTCGCCTGTGGTCTTAATCTGCGGCTCCGCTGCTTCTGCCGCTGTTTTCGCCAATTCCATAGCCGCCGCAATCTCTGCCTCCGAAGGCTGATAAGTTTCCGTCTCATTGCCGTCTGAGGCATCTCCTTCCGCCGGTTCCGCAGATTCCACAGGATCCGCCAATTCTGTAGGCGCCGTAGGAAGTTCTGCGTCTACCTGATAAATATAATAGTCAACAGAATCATATGTGGACTTATTCTCATCATAATACGTCTGGATTTCCTCCTGAGCGGGCTCCATACCTTCCGCAATTTCATCGGTATAAGCCGCTACATACAAGGATTCCTCCAAAAAAGGCTTTACCCTGGACTGTGTGGCATATGCTCCGTACATCCTCTGCACATATTCTTTTATACTGATACCCGCTTCTTCGGCCGCTTCTTTTAAAGAGTTCTCAAACTCACCATACTCTTCCGAAGTATCATAAGTAAAACCTGCTGCCCGCGCTTCCTTTGCCAGACTCTTATTTCGTGCAATGCTGTCCACTGCAAGCTGATCAAAATAATCTTTCCAGCTAAGCGTATCAGAATACATTTGCTGGGACAAATCTCCGCTTAAATCAATTCCAAAATAATACAGCATATAATAATTCTCATTGATATAGCTGTTGCTGGCCATACTATAATGGTAATCATACTCTACTTTAGAAATATTCTCCCCATTCACCTTAATATATGTGCCATTCACTGTAAGCCAGGTACGAATAGGAAAGGACGCCACCACACACGCCAAAACCACCACCAATATAATGCCTCCGATGGTACTCACACGCTTGTCCCTCTGCTCCTTTTCCTTCTGTTCCTTTCTCCGCTGCATCTTTAAGTCATATTTTGTCACTACCTTTTCCGACTGCTCCGTATCTTTTACTTCTTTGTTTGATTTAGACATACTCACTTTTCTCCATTTCAATTCCGTAACTTTTTCTATTCTGACTGCACATAGCCTTACATATGCTATGTGCAATCATTCTACAATATTTCCTGATAAAAGTGAAGTTATTTCACATATTTTTCAAGTTTTTCCACAATATTTTTTAAACATCCCGGTTCAAACGGACTCATAAGTCCTGCCTCTTTCACCATATTTGTGAAAAAATCACTGGCTGAAAGCCTGCAAAGCTTCAGATAACTCTCCCATGCTCCCTTGAAATCCGCATCCATTTTTACCTTATACTGTAATGCACATGTCTGCGCCAAACAGTAATCAATGTAATAGAACGGACTGTTATAAATATGCTGTTGTCTCTGCCATATGCCGCCTTTGCCAAAGAAAGCATCGTCGCCGTAATCCTGATGGGGTCTGTATTCTTTCTCTAATTTCAGCCACGCCTCATGTCTCTGTGCCGGCGTCATTTCCGGATTTTCATATACAATGTGCTGAAATTCGTCCACCATACAGCCATATGGAATAAATGCAACTGCATCTTCCAGGTGCATTTCAACATAATCCTGTGTCCTATGGCCAAAGAAAAGGGGCATCCACTCCTGGGTAAAAAATTCCATGGACATAGAATGAATTTCCGCCGTCTCCATGGTAATGTCAGAATGTTCTCTGATAGGGTCCTTACCCGACAAAAATCCCTGGAAAGCATGTCCGCACTCATGGGTAATCACATCCACATCTCCGCTTGTACCGTTAAAATTGGCAAATACAAACGGCGCATGGTATTCCGGGATATATGTCATATAACCACCGGCCCTTTTGGTCTTGCGCCCCAATACGTCAAACAATTCGTTCTCCATCATGAAATCATAAAACTCTTTTGTCTCCGGAGAAAGTTCACCGTACATTTTCCGCCCTGCTTGCAGAATCTCCTCCGGCGTACCGGAAGGCGCCGGATTGCCCTCCTTAAAATAGACGGAATTATCAATATAACTCAACTTATCCAATCCCAGTCTCTGCCTTCTGCGGTCATGAAGTTTCTCCGCAAAGGGAACCAGATATTCTTTCACCTGACTGCGGAATGTTTCCACTTCCTTTTTCCCATAACAGTTCCGCCTCATTTTATAATAGCCCAACTGGATAAAATTCTCATATCCCATTGCTTTAGCCTGGGCCGTGCGATTCTTTACAAGCTTGTCATAAATTTCATCCAGTTTATCCCCGTTGGCCTGGAAAAATTCGCTCTGTTTCTTCCATGCGGCCTCCCTTACGCTTCTGTCCGGATGCACAAGATATGGACGCATCAGAGAAAGATTCAATTCTTTGCCGTCAAACATAATTTTGGCGCCGGCTATCAGTTTATTGTATTCCGTTGTCAGGGCATTGGCTTCCTGCATCAGGGGAATCAATTTTTCATCCATGGACTTCTGTGCCAGTTCCATATTCTTAAACGCCACAGGTCCGATTTTCTCTTCCAGATAAGCACGGTACGGAGAAGCATACAACTTTTTCTCATACTCCAACAGCAAATTATGGTAAATCGGTCTCTTTTCATTATAATACTCATGTTCCTTGCCATAGAATTCATCCGTAGTATCCACATCATAACGAATATGGGCAATGGTCAATTGTGTATCTGTCTTGTCGGTCAAAGCGTAAAATTTCTGATGAACCTGAAACTGTTCCTCCCCGCTTTTGGCCTGTTCAAATTCTTCCATTAATGCCTTCATCTCTTTTTCAACCTGTTCAAAATCAACACGTTCATAGGGCATATCCTTAAATTTCATGTTTCTATCCTCTTTTCCATTTTTTTATATGTGTAATGTCATTTGCAAGATTACTGTTTCTCCCCATATCATTCTGCCTTCTCCACGCCTGAACATTTCACGTTTTCAATGCTGTTTGACAATTTTCATCCTGTCTATTATATAATATTTTTCATATGGGCACAAGCCTTTATTATTCCATAATTTCACTATTATATTGACAAATAAAGACTTTGCGGCAACGCTTGCTTACATGAACGCTTTAACGCACAAAATTATGTATAATACTTGCACTTTCATATATAGTGTGATAAATTAAGTATAAAATTATAAATTTCATATGTAGGAGGAGTAAAAAACGAATGTTTGAAGAGCTAAAAAAGAAATCATTAAAAAAATCACTATTTGTTACCATTGTGTTGATGATAGCCGGACTGGCGTTGGTTATTTGGCATGCCATAAACTTCTGGTATATTGTAACAGGTTACGCCCAATTTGAACAGCTGCAGCCAGACCAAATCCGCAATCAATTGGTAGATGTGAATTTAACTGCTAATTTTGGCTGTTACCTGGAGGAATATGAATATAATTCCGAAACACGTTATCGGAAAACCACACATCTGTATTATATTATTATAACAGGAGATGAATATGACACCGATTACCGTTTCATGACCCTAAAAGTCCCTCCCAAATATCAGAAGACTCTGGATGCCATGACTGAAAACACCTATAACCAGATTTTATCAGATCCGGTTATTCTGAGCGGTAAAATTAAAAAACTCAGCAATGAAGATTACGAATACTTCAAAGAATATTTTACGGAAGACGATGTGTGGACGGAAGAAGAATTTGAACAACAGACACTTCCATATTATATTGAGTTTGGTGACAAAACCGGTATGAACACCTTATACTTAATTGCTTTTGGAGGCGGAGTATTGATGCTTTGCATTGGCATTTTCAGAATCATCAAAGGAATGAGCGGAGGTTTCCTGAAAAAACTTCGTCAGGACATTTCAAATGCGGGCTATACTGAAAGCACCATCGAATCCGATTATGCCGCTGCAGAATCCTATGACAAACACAATGAAACTAAAGTGGGGCGCCTGATGACTTATTATACCACAGGTTCAGAGACAAGAGCCTTCCCCAATAACAAAATTATGTGGGCTTATCAAAGCACCGTTACCCATCGCACCAATGGCGTTAAGACCGGAACTACCTATAATATCATTTACTTTGTAGAGGGATACAAAAAACAGATTACCATGTCTGTTCCCGACGAGGCAGCCGCACAAAAAATACTTCAAAAAATGAATGCTATTTTCCCGTGGGTAATCATCGGTTATTCGGAGGAATTAAAGAAAATGTTCAATAAAGATCGGGCACAATTCCTGCAGCTTCGCTACAATACTTGTGAACATGTTCCTGTGGAACCGGATATCTATGGCCGAACACCAATCAATCCGGCCTAAATACACACTATCTGCTTTTTAAATTGTTACATATTGTTTGACCCAATACAATCGAGTGGGGGAATGTCCCTCTCCACCACTCTCTTTGCGGGCCTGCACATAAAAAAGGCTGCCACACTTCAATTACAGAAATGCGGCAGTCTTTTTATTATAATTCCACAAAAGTAGTGTCATACGCCCCAATGGTTACAGACTTATCTCCCTGTTCGGTAGATATGGTGGCAGTCTGTTCCTTATCACTGTTATTAATAATTACCAGCTTTTTACTCTCAGGATAATAAGCACATTCCGTATAAAGGTTATCCGTCATGTACAGACCACTGATACCTTCCCCTCCTGCATAACGGATCAGTTGATAAAGCATACGGGTATTTTCCAGAGTAACCTGGAAGGAAGCAAGATAGATTCCCTTACCCTTGCCAAACTGATTTGTCGTAACCAAAGGCTTGTCGCCGTCTGCCATTAACACCTGTGCTTTGCCGTCTGTCAAATACAAATGTTCCTTCGCGGCCACGCCGGCCCCTGCGGGTACAACGCCTTCTGTGTCTTTCGCTTCAAAGCTCCATTTTCCGTGACATACCTTCGCTCCCGTATCTTCATCAATACCCAACACATGGGCCATACGGAAATAATTATCATACCCCTCTGCTGCGGACGGCTCATTGACGCCGATAAACGTACCACCTTCATACACCCATTTTGTCAGAAGGGTCACCACTTCCTCATCTTTCCAGTTCTCACCGCCGCTCCATGCGCTTCCTGCATAACCAGCATTGATTACCACATCCACATCTGAAAGCACTCCTGCTTTCACATCATCAAAGGAAATGAACTTTACATCCACAGGCAATCCTGAAAGGGCCTCGTTAATATGAATCAAATCATGCATGTACGTTTCGTGGAAATGTCCGGACAAAGTCCAGGAACGAAGCGCTCCCCAGCTATGCAGCACAGCCACTTTTGTCCTAATAGCATAAGGCTTGCCCGCATCATGAAACGAATTAATCAAACGGAATTCATCGGATACTTTTTCAATATAATCGCAGAAATCAGGGAAATCTTCCACCAAATGCAGATAACCGCCCAATCCAATCCTGTCGATTTTCGCCCTGAGCAATGCCCTTCTGACACTGTTCCAATATTTCTTTGCATCCAGAGTGGGATCTCCGCCCTCCGCAAATGTAGGCGCGCCGCCCAATCCCACCGGGAAAAGGTACGGATGCAGACGAAGCTCGTGCGTAGGAACCTCCACCCCGGCACAAAGTCTTGCCTCATAGCCGGAGAATACACATTTAATCAGGCCGTCAAATCCAAACTCCTGAAATCTTCCATTATAAGGCTCCACACCCACCCAACTGTCATCATAGAATACATATGCTTTCTTGCCATACTCATGAACCATATCAATGAGTTTCTTACCAAAAGTAATTACAAAATCATTTACAAAAGCCATCCAGTCAGCTTTCCTTTTTGTCCCCGGCATATGGGTCACATGTAACTGTCCCTTATTGACAAAATCCTCTGCTGTCATAGCATATCCATATTTTTTTTCAAATTCATCCAGGGCAATATCACTGACCGTATAATCATAAGAACCCCAATCAGAAAATAGCTGACGATTCCTTTCGCTGCTGCCCCAAATCCATACAAAATTATAAAACATGGAAGTAAAACGAACCACCGTTGTATCGGGATGTGTCTCACACCAATTTTTCATCCAACCCAACATATACTCCTGCGTCTCAGGATATCTGGGATCAATCTGCATCAAATGTTCCTTATCCCAGTTATTTGTAGTATGGTTATACATGGAAATCTCTTCCCAGATACGATATGCCAGGAAACTTGCGGTATACTTATGAAAAGGGGTAATATTTTTCACTGTAATTGTACCGGCAGCCTTGTCATAACTCCACTTGGAATTATCCACCTTTTCATTTGTGGTTCTGTCATAAACCTCCCAATACCGAAAAGCAGCTTCCGTATCATTAATCGTAAACTGTTCTTCAAAAAAACTCTCCATGAGGTGAATGGTTACTTCATCACCTTCAGCCACTTTGGCCGGAGTGCACAGAAACGTCTGCTGTAATTTATCCTGATTTTTCTTGGCCCATTCATTGTGATCACGAATAATGCAAATGGTAGAATAAATACCATACCCGGCATGTACAATCTCATCCGACAATACCGTACCGTCACTGTCCCTAATCACATCTGCTCCCCATTTCTCAGCCATTTTCAATGTCAGCTTCTCATATCCTGACTCTCCGGGAAGCGTAAAACCACCTTTTTGCTTTGACATTTTGTCCTCTCCTATCTTTTTCTCTCTATGTCTGCAATACATCCGCCCACGGTTCCGTGGGGTATATTTTACAGCCTGCAAATCTTTCCTACGTTCTGTTTCATACTGTCAGCGGCAGCAACACTATAAAACTCTATAACTCTCATACATTCATGCTACGGCAAATCGCTACCGCTTCCCCTCTGGTAAGCACCCTGTCAAGCGCCGCGCCGCCGTCATCCTGTATCAAACCTATGTGACATGCCGCTCTGATATATGGCTTTGCAAATTCTCTGCACCTTTCATCATAAACACATGGCATTTCCCATACTTCCTGGGGAATTGTTCTGCGGCTTTTATATCCGTTGACTGCAAAAATCAGAAATTCCTCCAGCGTTACACTCTGCAGCGGGAAAAATTTATGATCCTCAACCAAACCTTTATCAATCATACCATTTTGATAAGCACACTCCACACAGCCCGCATACCATTCATGTCCTACCACATCGGTAAACATATCATTATATACGTTCGTAGGGAAAAATCTTACGGTTTTGATAATCATATCAAGCGCTGACGCCCTGTCTGCCGGCTCCGATAATCTGTCCACATCCTCAAGCAGCAATGCTCCTTCTTCCGGATTTGCCACATTTTCATATATTGCCGGTTTCACCGGAGGCACAATATCCTCCTTTGGCTCCCATGCCCCAAATCCTTCCGTCACACACTCTGCCAGGAAATGATATGCCGGCTCCTTGCGGCCGCCGCATACTCTGACAACCTCATCAGCCACAATTCCGGCCATATAATATGCGCCATAATCATTGCTGTGCGTGTAATCTCCTGGAAAGAAATAGGCTTTTGAAGCTTCCAACCCATTTTTTACAACAAACTCCATGCTGCGCCGATGCAAATCCACAACCGGCACATTTTCCTGTTCACCCACTTCCAGGCAGACCTGGGCATATTCCTCCAACAAATCGTTATAGCTTCCGTCATTTCCCTTCCAGGTATTTCTTGCAATGGGCGTCACAATCAACGGGAAAATACCTCTTTCTCTGCACTCCTTGAGATAACGAAGTAAGTTCTCTCGATAACCGCCCCATGCTTTCAATTCATCCAATTTCTGATCATTATGTCCAAACTGGAAAAAACAGAAATCTCCTTTTGCGGCAAAATCACACAGTATTTCATAATGCCCTTCCTCACGAAAGCTTGCTGTGGTAAGTCCGGAATGCGCATGATTGGATACTGCCAGTTCTCCCTTCAAATATGCCGATATCATCTGTCCCCATCCGGAATAACTTGTTCCGGGCGCATAGGGATAATCCGCACTCTGATCCGTTACGGTGGAATCTCCGGCAATATACAGCGTGGGACATGAAATCTCTTCCACCATAATCTCGCTGATTTTGGGCCTGTCTGCCAGAATGGTAATATCCAATGATTTGTCTTCAAAACGATTGGTATGTCCCCTTGGAACAATATCACATACATTCACCGTCATTGTATGCCGGAAAACAATCCCTTTGAACTCTTCTCTGTCTTGATCCTTGGCCATACCGTTTCCAACCGTGGCTTTTGCCCTGTCAAGCTGACTGCTTTCCTTTATTTCGCCACGAAATCCCAACCGTCTGCGTCCTGTAAAAATTAACACATCCTCCATAGGCTCCATGGTGTATATTGCAACAGTTACTTTATAATTTCCCTGTTTTGGTACATCAATTTTAAAAGAAAGAGGTATCCTTCTATGCTCCCCTGAAAACTTCTCTCCGGCAGCGTCCTCCAGACAGGCTATCTTCCGTTTGGACTCCAAAAAACATCCTGTGCAGTCCTCTTCAATATGGGATAAATCTTCATCCCGATACCAATACATAGTGTCAAACGCCGCGTTCAGTTCCGAAATCTTCAAAGGCTCCTGCTCTCGTCTGTTTTTTTCCGTTACAAATCCATAACCCTTATCAGAACAATACAGATCACCTGCCCTAACACTGGTCACATCAGCATTGCCGGAATCCTGTCCAAACAGGAATCTTCTGTAAAACATTAAAGCGCACCATCCTTTTCAATCTTGCTTGATACCAACAAAGTAGAGAAGAATGACAGCATAAGACCCTGTCCCCAGCCCTGTATCCAATCCCTGGAGATCCCCCTGTATCCTTCCTTGTCGTTCATCACTGCCGTTCCTGCAGACACATTCATTACCTTACCGTCCTCACTAATATTGTCAAGCAGTCCCTTAATTGCCTTATTTATGTATTTGGAATGAAGGGGATTTCCTCTGTGGAGCATTGCCGCCGCAATTCCGGCGGAAGCGGAAATTTCCTCGTAAGATTCAGGGTCGTCCAATACAGTTCTCCAAAGTCCGTTCTCTGTCTGGAACGTCTTCAACGCGGCTAACTGTTCATTAAGTGATCCTGCTACATCCATGTACTTAGGGTAAAGATAACATTTCGGAAGTTCATTGTTCACCTGGGACATAGTATAAGCCGCCCACGCATTTGCACGTCCCCAATAAATAGCTGACATATGATTTCCTGCAATATTATCATACCCATGATAGTAAAGGCCGCTGCCCGGATTCTGAAGATACTTGATATGCCAATAATACTGATTCAACGCATCGTTAATCATATCTTCATCCCGCTCCATTACCCCTACGCGAAGCAGAAGATATGCAGCCATAAACAAAGTATCGCACCATACCTGCTCCGGAAAATCATTTTTGGCGGATACCGTATGCTGCAGTACTCTGTCGCCAAAGCGGAGTGCATCTTTTTTAATATAATCCATCTTACTCATCAAAATATCATAATATTTCTTATCATTTGTAGCCTGATACAAAGTAATCAGGCAATGTCCCATAGCACAGGCATTTACCGTCCACACCTTCGGCAAACCAAGGCCAATCAGTTCGTCCACTCTCTCCTTTAATATCTCCAGATACTCCGTCTTCTGTGTCTTCACAAAAGCGTCGCTGACCCCATAATAAGCCACCCCACAAGGCCAATCCCAAGTCAAATCCATATTCATCGTCTTCTTTACAATCTTGTCGATTACTTCCTCAATCTGCTGCTTGTCATACTCCAATTGTAACATAATTCCCTCCGTTCCGCCTTAAGGCATAAATGATATTTGTACTTCTATCTTCTATTTTATGCTACCAGACCATTTAAAGCAATAACTTTTTCCTATTTCCATATAAAACATTATGGTGATTTCATATAAATTACAAACACGCTTCCCGCCTATTTTACATTGATATTTACTTCCTGCTTATTTTCATATGGTGTATATTAAAAAAGTTCACATCTAAGCATAAAAATATGACAACTATATTATATTAAAAATACCGCAAAACAAGCATTTAAAAGTAAATTCAGATTTTATTTGAATAAAATAAATCAATATATTTACTGAAAATATTACTTGAGTTATGGGCAATAATATGATATGATTGTCAAATCAGAGTAAGAACGCTAATGAAACAGAAACGAGGAAAATTATGGAAAAGACATCTATTAGTCAAAAGTATGGCAAAACTTATCACATGCCCCCAGAGGTGACCTATGACTGGGTGAAAAAAGAATTTATCGAGAAACCTCCCATTTGGTGCAGTGTAGATTTACGCGACGGCAACCAGGCATTGATTGATCCCATGCCCCTAGAAGATAAATTGGAATTCTTTCGTCTTCTGGTGGAAATTGGTTTTAAAGAAATCGAGGTGGGCTTTCCGGCATCCTCTGATACGGAATACAATTTTATCCGTGCACTGATTGAACGGAACATGATTCCGGAAGATGTAACCATTCAGGTGCTCACACAGGCCAGAGAACATATTATCCGCAAAACCTTTGAAGCCATAAAAGGAGCTCCCCATGCGGTAGTGCATCTCTATAATTCTACTTCCGTAGAACAGAGGGAACAAGTATTTAAAAAGGATAAAGACGCCATCAGGCAGCTTGCCGTAGACGGCGCAAAGTTATTAAAACAAATGGCCGATGAAACAGAGGGAAATTTTACTTTTGAATACAGCCCTGAGAGTTTTTCTCAAACCGAACCGGAATATGCTTTAGAGGTTTGTAATGCAGTACTGGATATCTGGCAGCCCGATGCTGAACACAAAGCCATAATTAACCTTCCTTCTACTGTTCAGGTGGCTATGCCCCATGTATTTGCCTGTCAGATAGAATATCTGCATAAACATTTAAAATACCGGGAACATGTAATTCTCAGCGTACATCCCCACAATGACAGAGGATGCGGCGTCAGCGACGCAGAATTCGGTGTTCTGGCAGGAGCAGACAGAGTGGAAGGAACTCTGTTCGGCAACGGAGAACGCACAGGTAATGTGGATTTGGTAACTGTGGCACTGAACATGATGAGTCATGGCGTGGACAGTGGATTGGACTTTTCTCACATTATGAAAATACGTCAGGAATATGAACGTTTTACCGGTATGAAAGTACATGAACGAGTACCTTATGCAGGCGATTTGGTTTTTACTGCATTTTCCGGCTCCCATCAGGATGCAATCAGCAAAGGAATGACATGGCGAAGCGAGGGAAAGAGCGGCATGCGTTGGGATGTGCCCTACCTTCCCATTGACCCTGAAGACGTGGGAAGAGAATATGAATCTGATGTAATCCGCATAAACAGCGTATCCGGAAAGGGCGGCGTTGCTTTTGTATTAAAACAGCAATTTGGTTTCTCTCTTCCCACCGCAATGCGTGAAGAAGTGGGTTACTTGATTAAGGGTGTCTCTGACAGACGACATCAGGAATTGCACCCCGATGAAATCTTCGCAATTTTCCAGGAAAAATACATTCATCACCGCAGTGTATTTGATATCCCGGAATGTCACTTTAAACAAGAAAAAGGAATTCAGGCAGAAGTGACCATCCTTTGTAACGGAGAAACCAGAATCATTAAAGGGGTCGGAAACGGTCGCCTGGATGCCGTAAGCAATGCTATCAAAACACTTTTCGGCATCAGTTATCAGCTTGCACTTTACGAAGAACACGCTATTTCAAAGGGTTCCAGCGCCAAAGCAGCCGCCTATATGGCAGTCATTTGCGACAACCGCCATTATTGGGGCGTAGGGGTGGATGAAGATATCATCAAAGCCTCCATTGCCGCCTTAACCTCCGCTACAAACAAATTGGCTGAAGAACAACATATCACAGAAGGCAGAGAAGATCGTATTGTGGAAATACTCAGCTTTATTAAGAATGATTACGAAAATGTTACTTTGGATACCTTATCGGAAACATTCCACCTCTCCAAACCCTACCTTTCCAAATATATAAAAGAAAAAGTAGGAATTACCTTTCAGGATGTGGTAAAAAATGAACGTATGAAAAAAGCCCGCTCCCTGTTAAGGAAAACCAATCAGACCATAGAAACAATAGCTGCAGAAGTAGGATACGAAAATGTAGAACACTTTAACCGCCTGTTTAAGAAAAATTACGGCATTACCCCAGTGCAATACCGAAAGCAAGAGAACAATTCGTAATTTGTTCAATTTCTAATCCTTTGAGAATCATCTTCTTATATTTTCAGACGAAAAATTTTCAGGCGCAAAAAAACGGCTCTCCGGAAAACCGGAAAGCCGTTTTCATTATCATCTCAGAAATAATCAGAAATCTTATTTAGGAAGTTTGGTGCTCAGACCTGCTTCATAAGCTTCTTTTCTCTCGTCAATAACTGCCTGATAACCTGCATCCAGATACTTCTGGCTCAACTCTTCATACAAAGCGTCGAATTCTTCAGGCTTACACATTGTCAACTGATCACGATATTCAGGATACAGTTCTTCCTTCAGAGTAGTACCATACTCTGTTACAGAGTCGAAGGAAGTTGCAAAGTTACAATCGGAGTATGCACCGTTGTTGTACATTGCATTCTCTCCCTTGTAGTTAGCAAGGATATCCTCATAGAAGTCCTGAGGAAGACCCTGAGGAGCAATAGCCTTAATATCATCTTCAATGTTGCCAAGAGTCTTAGCTGCGGTAACGATCATCCAGTAGTCAACATTGTTGTTGTGACCCTGCTGCTCTTCCAGACCCTTCTGATCTGCAACTGCAACCGGCTGTCCGTCAACCATGTTATAGTTCTTGCCTTCGATACCCCAAGTCATGGTGAACAGGTTCTCTTCCTGTGCCATCCACTCCATGTACATCATAGCAGCTTTAATTTGATCTTCTGTTGCAGTGTTAGAGAAAGCTGTCATAGCACCGAATACGTTGGTAGGTCTGAAGGAATTAGTACTCTTCCACTCAGGGTCAACTTCAAGCTTGCCGCTATTGATCTTAACACCCAACTTAGCATCCGGATTAGCTTCATAGAAGGACTTCAATACTTCCATATTGGAAGAAGTATAGCCAGACCACTCAAAAGTCTTACCATTGATAAAGTCAGAATCCTGCTCGGACAAATCTCTGGTGTAATACTCAGGATTTTTGAATCCTCTGTTAAACAATTCATTTTCAAACTTCAAAAATCTCTTCTGTGCCTCTGTGGACAGAGCGGGAATCTGATAATCTCCTGTGGTTGCCCATGTAAGTTCATCCTGAGGCTGATCTCTCCAACCATAGTTCTGATCAGCGCCGGCACCGGACACCTTTGCACCGCCTGCGGGATGTTCAGCAATACCCTCATCAACCAGTTTCTGGAACAGCTCAAGTCTTTCCGCACTGGTCTTAGGATATCCTGTCATTCCTACTTTTTCAACCCAGTCCTGACGATACCATGTAATAAAGGTATAGTTGGTATTACCATAAGGTCTCATACCAAGGCAGAGATAATCCTCTCCGTTCAACTGCGTATAAACGTCAATGCCGTTATCTACCATGTTCTGATAGTAAGTAGGAGCGATGGTCTTAAGCTGCTCCATGTCGTAAGGCTGCAAATAACCTTCTGACTGCCATGTAGCCAACTTATCATAGTCATACTCCATACAGATCGTAGGTAAATCCTTACCTGCTGCCAACAGAGTATAGTCGGTCATAACTGCACTACGTGTAATTGCAACATACTCTACATCAATATTGTACTTATCGCCAAAATTGGTCTGTACCCACTGTGTCCAATAGTTGTTTACAACATCAGAAACACCATTTGAAGAATCTCCACGATCATATACAGGAATCTTCAAAGTTACCTTGCTGTCGAAAGCGGTAAAGCTGTCGATGCCGGTAGCACCTGTACTGGTACTGCTGGACGATGCTTCAGCAGATGAGCTGCTTGAGGATGAAGAACCCTCTGTGGTACTGCTGGATGATGTACTGCTGCTGCTAGAGCTTGACTGCGTGCTGGAACTGCTGTTACTGGAATCAGCGGGTTCACTTCCGCAGCCAGTTAAAGTTCCCATTGCCATAGCGCCTACAAGAGCACTGGCAAGAACTTTCTGAAGAGTATCCTTCTTCATAAATTATTTCCTCCTTTAAAATTGAAATATAGTTTATGTAACCCGGATAAATCCGGACAAACTACCGTAAATAAATTAACCTTTTACCGCACCAATCATTGCGCCCTGTACGAAATATTTCTGTAAGAAAGGATAAATGACAATTATGGGCACGGTAACAAACATAATACTTGCAGCCTGTAATACTTCAGGGGCGGACTGGCTGACACCGCCGGTATCTGCCAAAGAAGCGGTCTGTGCTTCGGAAGCACTTGCAACCAACTGATAGAGTTTATACTGAATCAGTTTCAGTTTGGCATCTCTGGTATAATACATATTATCGGAAAAAGAATTCCAACGTCCTACCGCATAGAACAGGGAAAGTGTCGCAAGGATGGGTTTGGACAAAGGCAATACAATCTTCGTAAGAATCTGGAAATTGCTTGCACCATCCAAAAATGCAGATTCTTCCAAACTATCCGGTATGGTACTCAAGAAGAAATTCTTCATAATCAACATATTGTAAGGCGAATAAATCAAAGGTAAAATCAACACCCATACGGTATCCAGAACATTCAACTGCTGATAAAGCAGATATGCGGGAATAATACCGGCATTAAAATACATGGAAACCATCAGTAAGAAAGTAATTACGGAACGGCCTTTCAATCTCTTTTTGGAAAGAGGATATGCGGCGCAGGTACATACTATCATACCAAGGAATGTGAACACCAATGTTACGATTACGGAGAATAGCATGGAATATGTCATGGTATTATCTCCGAAGACACGCTTAAAAGCGTCAAGTGTAATATCTTTTGGCCAGAAATATACTTGCTTTGCCAATACCGCAGTATTTCCGGAAATAGATTTTACTGCCACATGGACAAAGGGTAATATACAGGTCAAACAGAGAATAACTATAACCGCCATCATGACAAAGTCGCTGACACGAAATTTGTTTATGGCATGTGTACCGCCTGCGGAAGTGGAAACTTCGCCTGCTGCCTGATTTTTCTTACTCATTTCGTTCACCTCCTATAATAATCCGTCTTCGCCGAGTTTCTTAGCTACTCTGTCAGATAACAATACCAGACCCAAACCAATCAATGACTGGAACAAACCAACGGCTGTTGCCATGGAAAATTTACCGTTATTAATACCTTTTGCATATATGTATACGGCCAACTGATACTGGAAGTCTTTTACCTGTGTATTTCCCAAGGAAACCAAACGCTCCAGGTTACTTCCCATTACACGACCCAAGTTCATAATCAACAATGTAACAATTGTACTCTTAATACCGGGAAGGGTAATGTGCCACATTCTTTTCCAACGGTTTGCACCGTCAATCATGGCTGCTTCATAAAGTTCTCCATTGATACCTGTAATTGCCGCCAGATAGAGAATGGTACCCCAACCCATGGCCTGCCATACGCCGATTAACAGATAAGTCACGGCCCAATGCCATTTTTCCGTCAGGAACGGAATACCTTCCTGAATAATGCCGGCGTTCATCAGCGCCATATTAACCAAACCGGTAGAAGGTCTGAACATTGTATAAGCAACACTGCCCACGATTGCCCAGGAAAGGAAATGCGGCAGATACAAAATGGTCTGTGCACCTTTCTTAAATTTAGGATAACGAAGTTCATTGAGAATCAAAGCCAAAATAATAGGAACAGGAAATCCTACCACCAAATCCAATACATTAAAAATTACCGAATTACGTAAAGCCCTTGTGAAATCCGAATCCCTGAAAATTTTGGCAAAGGTTTCCATGCCAACCCATTCACTGCCGTCGTAGCCTTTGGCAGGCTTGTAATCCATAAATGCTACTCTCAACCCGGGATACGTCGCAAAATTGAAAATAAAGACCAAAGCCAAAGGCACTAATAACAGTACATATAGCTGCCAGTCTCTTTTCATGGCGTTCTTCCAGGTAGTCTTGGTTCTGACTTCCGCTTTCGCGGCACCATTCTTTACCATACCCATCCTCCTTTAAAAATGTGTACAAACCTTTCTCGTCATTTTGTACATTTTATAATTCTTAATATGAATATTATCATACAAATTGCTGACTAATTCTAGTCAATATGAATAGAATACTATGCAAAAACGACCATTTATTTTAAAATATTATTGGTAAACCTGCAGTTTTTGGGTGCTTTTTCCATTATAAATGCAGATAATTGTTTTGGAATTGAAAAATGTGAACAGTTTGTAAATGGCAAAATAAGGATTTTTTAAAGTTATGGTTGATTTTCTTCAATTTTATTGTATGATAATTAATAAACAGTTCTTGTGCAAAATATATAATAACCAAATGCTCATTTATGGCATAATTGATTATACATGTCCTTACTTATGAATATTGTTATCACAAATTATTACAGGAGAATCCTATGGCAAGACCTAAAAGTCCCGTAACGGAATATCGCAGTTATTATCTGCCCATGCAATTCCCGGTAAAATTACTTTCCGGAGATCATTGGAAGATATCCGATATCCCCAGTAAAAGACTGCATTTTCATAATTGTCTGGAGATTGGCATCTGTCATTCCGGAAGCGGATATATGGAGGTACTGGGAGAAACTTTGGCTTTTCATGCGGAAAATGTTACAATTATCCCTAAAAATGTACCTCATACAACCTGCAGCAGCCCTGGAACCGAAAGTCACTGGTCTTATCTGTATCTGGATCCCAAAGGCCTTTTTCGCAATTTTTTGCCTGCCACATGGGAAGATTATGATTTGACAAAATTTACTTTAAGCGGTTTACGACCTGTCTTAAGTTATGGGGAATATCCCCACGTCCACGAGCTTGTATTGGCCGTCATCAGAGAATTGGAAGAAGAAAAGCCCTGCTTCCAGGTCAGCGCAAAAGGACTTCTTCTTTCCTTATATATAGAGATTTACCGAATACAGCGTTCAGACAATGGCTGGGGCGCATTACAATTAGAAGATGAAGAACCCAGAGTGGAGACTGAAAATGCTTTGGTCATTGCGCCCGCATTGAATTATATTGAAGAAAATTATATGCAGCAATTTACCATAGAATATCTCGCTGAACTCTGCCATTGGAGCCCCACCCATTTTCGCAGAGTTTTTCATGACATTATGGGTATTTCACCTTTGGATTTCGTAAATAATACCCGCATCAGCAAGGCTTGTGATTTGCTGCGGAGTACGGAAGAATCGGTGCTGAACATATCGGAAATGGTAGGATTTCACTCTGTATCAAGCTTTAACCGCTATTTTATCAGAATCAATCAGATGACGCCCAGGGAATATCGCAAGCAAATGCAGAAATCTGACAAGAAGACAGAAAATCAGTCTGTTTTGGAATATACAGGCTGGTTTTATCCGGAAAAATAATTGTGTATCACAAAATAAAATGGCGGGATTTCTCCCGCCATTTTATAATGCAAAAAAGTTTAAGCTTTCTTTTCTTTCATAGGACGTACCAGGAACATGCTGATCAGCAGCGCCACAATGTACAATACACCCGTGACATACAATACATTCTGGTAACCGGTAGGGTTTACTGACACACCATGTACGTCAATAAATTCTCCCGAATGTGATACAATCCAGTTTGCCAACTGGTTGCCCGTCAGTCCCGCAATGCCCCACGCGGAAAGCGTCAAGCCGTGTATGGCGCTGATATTGCCCATGCCATAATGGTCGGAAAGCAAGGTGGGAACATTGGAAAAACCGCCGCCATAGCCGGCATTGACCACAAATATCAACCCAAGCACCAGAACAATCAGTATAAGGCTGCCTTCGCCATTTTTAATACCGCCGGTAAACATTACAATGCCGGTAAAGATAATGGAAAGGATAAAAATCAGTTTGTAAATGGTATTTCTGTCTTTCATGGTATCAGCCCATGCAGAGAATCCCAGACGTCCGCCAGCGTTAAAGATGGCGGATACCGTGGAAATAATACCGGCGGCTCCTGCAAGACCAATACATTTTACAATCATTTTCTCCTGGGAAATCAGCGCCAATCCACAAGTAATGTTTATATAAAACATCAGCCAGATACCTATGTAGTTGGTAATAGGACGACTCTTAATTACATCCATCATACTCTTGCCTTTTTCCGCCTTCTGAGGCTCATGCCAACTGGAAGGTTTTTTCAATAAAATATGTCCGGCAAACATCATGATAAAATATACCACAGCCAAAATCAGGAACATTTTATAAATGCCGCCCTCTCCAAGATTATCAAGCATTGCTTGCATAATAGGGCTGGCAATTGCCTTTGCCGCGCCGAAACCCGCCACTGCCAGGCCCGTTGCAAGACCTTTCCTGTCCTCAAACCAGAGCATTAAAGTCTTGACAGGGGACAGATATCCGGTTCCCAAACCAACTCCCATAATAAAACCATAACAGATATAGATACCGATCAGCGACAACATACTATGCTGGTGGGTGCCGCCATAATAAATGAAGAAACCTGTGCCGGCCATTCCGCAGGCAAAGCAGATGGAGGCGATAAGAGAAGATTTGTGAATATCTTTCTCCACAATATTGCCCAGGAAAGCTGCCGACATTCCCAGGAAAAAGATTGCAAAACTAAATGCCCATTCGGTAGCGCCTTTGGAAAATCCGATATAATCGGCGATTTCCTGGCTGAAAATTGACCAGCAGTATACTGTACCGATACTGCAGTGAAGCAGCAGCGCCGGAATGGCGGCGCATATCCATTTGTTGTTTTTCATATCGTACCCTCACTTTTTTCTATGTTCCGCCAAATAATATCCATATTTGACGATTTCGCATATCATTTTACTCTCTATTTTTATAAAATGCAAGGCCAAAAGTGAATGTCAGAGAAAGATTGTCAAGTGTGTTTGTAAACTTTTGCATCATTTCTGAAAAACAGACTATTGCCACGAAAAATAGCTTATCCCTCATGACGGAGCTGAAAATATACCGAAACGTTTCGGCATTAATACCAAAAGCCTTGATGTTGAAAAGCTCCTCATCGTCTACAATACACTTCATTTCAAAAAGCAAGCTCTGCAATCTGCTTTTGTCTTATTTTCTTCCCGAATTTCTTCCTTTTCCGAGCATGTTATATAATATATCTTGCTCTCAATGGCACCCTCAGTATTATTACTCTTCTCCCATGTTGCCTCTAACCGGATGCGAACATATGGTTTCCCTTTCGGCTCATCAACAACTAAACTTTGAAAAAAGGTGGTACAGAATTTCCTCCATTTTTGCCATCTTCTAATTCATTGAAAGTAAATACCACCTCAATATATAAGTCCTGGGTTTCTAATTCATCTGGATTTTTCCCCTTTGGCAAGTGAAAATCGCTGCGCTTCAAAATACGATCATTACTATATATTAGAAAACAAACCGTTTAATGCTAACAATACTGCTGTTTTTCCAGTGCTGTTATTTTCAATAAATGCTGTAATATTATCAATATCAATGACTTGTTCTACGTCACCAACACAACGAAAATTATAAAGCTTTCGTTTTGAAAGTTTCAAATTGAATACCTCCGCTTTCATAATATTCCATGCAAGCAATTTCGACTAATTATAGCATTAACTTAAAGTTATTCCGATATATTTATTAATTCTTGCAACTTTTCCCGCAATATTTTTTTATCTGGCAACTGCAATTTATATTCGGATACAAGCATCGGCGACATACTCCTGCTCATTGCATATTCAACTACTTCATCATTCTTTGTTGCACACAGGATCAATCCTACACTTGGATTCTCATGCTCCTTTTTCACCT
>JAAWCE010000120.1 GCA_022793065.1 Lachnospiraceae bacterium | reverse complement strand
TCCATAATATATAAAGCTTTCACCATGCTTAATATATCAAAGGAAAACAGCGAACACCTGATACGCACATATCGTGGATTCTTGGAAGGCTTCGCATTACTGGTAAATAACCATGCGTTTGGAAATCCGGTATCTATTGAGGAGAGTTTTGAAATTTCACTGACGGTTTTGATAGCGGGAACAAAGGCGCTGGAGGGGAAATAGTAGTTTTTTGAAAAATATAAAATTTACTGTCACACTTACGGGAAAGGGTTGTCTAATTATATATACGGATAAAATCCTGCGTTGAAGCGCCGCAGAAGGGGGCGGAGTCAAATGCTTCCAGATGTGTTTCCGTATAAAATAGCATAAGCGCTTCAGAAAAGAGGAATCATGAATCAGTTTACGAACGAAGAATTATTGGATTTGGTCCAAAAAGCGACATCTGGGGATAAAAGGTCACTTGAGAGCATTGTGCTTGGCATACAGGATCTTGTGTTTAACCTTTCCCTGCGTATGCTTGGAACTTGCCATGATGCGGAGGACGCAACACAGGATATTCTGCTGAAAGTCATTACCCACCTGTCTTCCTTTAAGGGTGAGAGTTCATTTTCAACATGGGTGTTCAGCATTGCGACCAACCATCTGAAGAACTACCAGAAGCATATTTTTGCCAAGTTCCCCCTCAGCTTTGAGTTTTATGGGGACGATATCAAAAACGCAAAAATCGGTGATGTGCCGGATCTGACTCAGAATGTAGAGCAGTCTATTCTGGCTGAAGAACTGAAGCTTTCCTGCACCAATGTTATGCTGCAGTGCCTGGACGCTGAAAGCCGCTGCATCTTCATACTGGGTACGATGTTCAAGTTGGACAGCCGTATTGCTGGAGATATTCTGGAAATTACGCCGGAAGCCTATCGCCAGCGCCTGTCAAGAATCCGCAAAAAGGTTGCAGGTTTCTTAAAGGAATACTGTGGCGAATATGGAAACGGGACATGCCACTGTGCAGATAGAGTTAATTATGCCATACATAATCGCAGAATTAACCCGGCACAGTTGGACTTTACTACTGCTGTACCAAAAGAGATAACGAATTTTAAGGAAGCAATGGAGGAGATTGATGGAATTACCCATGAATTTTCTTTCTGCAAAACCTATCAGTCTCAGGAAATCCTAAAAAAGTTCATCGAGGATTTCCTGAATAGCCCCTCCTTTTCGGTTGTGGGAAACGCATAGGAGGGAGGAGCAATGGACATAAAACTGATTTTAAAGTACCTGAATGATTTGAGCGAACATAATAACCGGGAATGGTATCACGCCCACAAAGCGGAAAACAAAGAAGCAAACGCACAGTTCGAGGAACTAATTCAGACGCTCATTCTGCGTATTGGAGAGTTTGATACAAGCATTCTTCATAACCAGCCCAAGGAGCTTACCTTCAAACTGGTGAGGGATACCCGATTCAGTCATGATAAGTCTCCGTACAATCCTTCCTTCCGCGCCCATATCGCCTCAAAAGGCAAACTGCCTGTTCCGGTGGGATATTATCTGATGATCAAACCGAACGGCCAGTCCTTCCTTGGCGGAGGGTTGTTTGCAGATATGTTTAAGGATGCGACTGCAATGATCCGTGACTACATTACGGAACACGGTGAGGAGTTTGAAGAGATTATTCATGCGCCGGAATTTCAGAAGTATTTTATAGTACAGGGTACATCACTGAAAAACGTTCCTGCCGGGTATGACAAGGAACATCCGCAGGCAGAATACTTAAAGTTTAAAAGCTGGTATTTGGAGTATTCGATAGCAGATGAAGCGTTGGTGGATGCAGAGGTGTTTGTAACAGAAGCGGCAAAGCTGTTTTGCATTATGAAGCCATTTAACGACTATCTGAACAAAGCCCTTAAAGGGTTTCAGATGCCGACAAGATAAAGCTTTGTTTGGAATTAATTTATGAATTAGATTGTGAAGTAATGCTGGACCAGACAGTCGACTTGACAAACTCAAACGGAAATGGTATAATAATTGAAAAGCAGGGGGACTACTGCGTAGTTGAGAAGGTAAAACCTGACCCTTTGAACCTGTTGGCCAATACCAACGTAGGGAGCTGAATGAATACGGCGATTTGTATTTTCAGGACGCTCCATGTGGGCGTCCTTTTGTTGTCTACCGAAAACCACTCGCTGGGCGAGTGGTTTAAAAGAAGCCTTGTGGCGATAATGCAGAAAAAGAAACTCGTTTTGGTGTAAAATAAGCTTGCGGTCTGGCAACTGCAAGAAAAAACACCAAAAGGAGGACATACAGATGGAGGTCAGTAATAGTTTATCACACACTAGATGGAATTGCAAATATCACATAGTATTTGCGCCGAAGTAGAGAAGGAAGGTATTCTATAAAGAGAAAAGGGCAGAGGTAGGGAAAATACTGAGAACTCTCTGTGAGTGGAAGAAGATAAAGATAGTAGAAGCAGAAGTGTGTCCGGATCACGTACATATGCTGGTGGAGATACCGCCAAAGGTATCGGTATCCAGCTTCATGGGGTACTTAAAGGGAAAGAGCAGCTTAATGATATACGAGAAGTACCCGG